>JAZKDA010000252.1:0-7223 GCA_040387815.1 Pseudomonadota bacterium
TGGTGCGGCACAGCGAATCGGGCGCGCCCTACCTCATCGCCCAGCATGTGGCGCCGCATGTTCACGTGATCAACGCCGGCGACGGACGCCATGCCCACCCCACGCAGGGGCTGCTGGACATGTACACGATCCGGCACTACAAGAAGGATTTTTCCAACCTCACGGTGGCCATCGTCGGCGACGTGCTCCACTCGCGCGTGGCCCGCTCCGACATCCACGCCCTGACCACCCTGGGCTGCGCGCAGGTGCGGGTGGTCGGCCCCAAGACCCTGGTGCCCGGCGACATGTCGCAGATGGGCGTGCGCGTCTTCCACAACCTGGAAGAGGGCATCAAGGGCTGCGACGTCATCATCATGCTGCGCCTGCAGAACGAGCGCATGTCCGGCGCGTTGCTGCCGAGTTCGCAGGAGTTCTTCAAGAGCTTCGGCCTCACGCCCGAGAAGCTGCGGCTGGCCAAGCCCGACGCGATCGTCATGCACCCGGGGCCGATCAACCGCGGGGTCGAGATCGATTCGGCGGTGGTCGACGGCAAGCAGAGCGTGATCCTGCCGCAGGTCACCTTCGGCATCGCGGTGCGGATGGCGGTGATGAGCATCGTCGCCGGCAACGAAGCGTGAGGGAGCGCCCCCGATGAAGATCCTGATCAAGAACGGCCGTGTGATCGATCCCGCCAGCGGACGGGACGCGGTATGCGACATCACCATCGCCGCGGGGCGCATCGTCGCCATGGACGGCATGCCCCAGGGTTTTGCGCCCAACAAGGTGATCGACGCCACGGGCTGCATCGTCATGCCCGGCCTGGTCGACCTGGCGGTGCGCCTGCGCGAGCCCGGCCACGAGCACGAGGGCATGCTGGAAAGCGAGATGGCCGCGGCCGTGGCCGGCGGCGTCACCAGCGTGGTCTGCCCGCCCGACACCGACCCCGTGCTCGACGAGCCCGGCCTGGTCGAGATGCTGAAAATGCGCGCCGAGAAGCTGCACCAGTCACGCGTGTTCCCGCTGGGCGCGCTCACCCGCGGCCTGGCGGGCGAGGTCCTGACCGAGATGGCCGAGCTCACCGAGGCCGGCTGCGTCGGCTTCTCGCAGGCCGAGGTGCCGCTGGGCAACACCCAGGTGATGCAGCGTGCCATGCAGTACGCGGCCACCTACGGCTATTCGGTGTGGGTGCGTCCGCAGGAGCTGCACCTGGGCAAGGGCGTGGCCGCCAGCGGCCCGCTGGCCACTCGGCTGGGCCTGTCGGGCGTGCCGGTGGCGGCCGAGACCATCGCATTGCACACCCTGTTCGAGCTGATGAAGACCACGGGTGCTCGGGTGCACCTGTGCCGCATCAGCAGCGCCGCCGGCATCGAGCTGGTGCGCCAGGCCAAGGCCCAGGGCCTGCCGGTCACCTGCGACGTGAGCATCAACTCGCTGCACCTGACCGACACCGATATCGGCTACTTCGACAGCCGCATGCGCCTGAACCCGCCGCTGCGCCAGCAGCGCGACCGCGACGCGCTGCGCGCCGCGCTGGCCGACGGCACGGTCGATGCGCTCGTGTCCGACCACACACCGGTCGACGAGGACGCCAAGACCTTGCCCTTCGCCGAAGCCGAGCCCGGCGCCACCGGCCTGGAGCTGCTGCTCGGCCTGGCACTGAAGTGGCACCAGCAGGATGCGGTGCCCCTGGCGCGCGCGCTGGCGGCCGTCAGCGCCGAACCGGCGCGCGTGCTCGGCGCCGCGCTGGGCACCTTGCAGGCCAGCTGCGGCAAGCTGGTCGAGGGCGGCGTGGCCGATGTCTGCGTGTTCGACCCCGACGCCCACTGGACCGTCTCCAGCCAGGCGCTTCGCAGCCAGGGCAAGCACACACCCTTCTGGGGCTACGAGCTGCCGGGCCGGGTGCGCTGCACCATCGTCGGCGGCCAGATCGCCTTCGAGGCGCGCACCGGCACGCCGGCATGAAGCTGGCGCTCGCCGCCGCGCGCTTTCTGCGTGGGCTGGCCCATGCGCTCGGGGGCCTGTTCACCATCGTGTTCGTGTTTCCGCGCCTGTCCGAGGCGCAGCGCCAGGACCGGGTGCAAACCTGGGCGGCGGGCCTGCTGCGGCTGGTCGGCATCACGCTCGAGGTGCGCGGCGCACCGGTCGATGGCGGGCCGGTGCTGATGGTGTCCAACCACCTGTCATGGCTCGACATCCTGGTGCTGCACGCCGGGCGCCACTGCCGCTTCGTGGCCAAGGCAGAGGTGCACCACTGGCCGATCGTCGGCCGGCTGGCCAGCGGTGCCGGCACCCTGTTCATCGAACGCGAGTCGCGCCGCGACGCCTTGCGCGTGGTCCACCATATGGCCGAGGCCTTGCGTGCGGGCGACGTGTTGGCTGTGTTCCCCGAGGGCACCACCAGCGACGGCCAGGGCGTGCTGCCTTTTCACGCCAACCTGCTGCAGGCCGCCATCGCCGCCGACGCGCCGGTGCAGCCGGTGGCACTGGACTACCTCGAGGCGGCCACCCGCCGGGCTGCGCGCGGGCCGCTGTACATCGGCGACGACACCCTGGTCGGGTCGATCTGGCGCACGCTCACCGGGCCGCCGGTGGTGGCCGTGGTGCGCTACGGAACGTTGCAGCGTGCTGGCGGCCGGGGCCGGCGCGCCTGGGCGCAGGCGCTGCGCGAGGCGGTGCAGGCGCTTCGGTCCGCCCCCTGAACGACCGGCGTGTGTGCCACGGTGGTCGCCGACTGATCCCGGACACAGTGCCGATCAGATCGGCATCCGGGTCGCGACAGCGCCAGCGCGTCGAAGCCAGGGAAACAGGTCACGCCGCGCCGGCTGGAGCAGGCCTGATTCGCGCCACCAGCGGCGTGCCCGTCGGCGCGCGCCCTGAAGCGCCGTCGCCAGGGCCGGCCGCTTGACCCAGCCTTCCACCAGCGGCAGGCCGCTGTCGGCGAAGTTTTGCTTGTAGGGCTCGTCGCCCTTGCCGAGGTCCAGCACGGTGTGGCCCTGCTCGGCGGCGGCTTGCGCGACGCGCAGCAGCAGCAGGGCGCCGGGGGAGTACGTCGCGAATGCGCGGTCGTAATACGGAAACCACCAGTGCCATGTGGTGGCCGAACGCATGCCCATGTGGGCTGCCACCAGCCGGTCGCCCGCATACAGCGCCGACAAGCGGCCGCCGAAGGTCTCACCCTCGGTCTGCCAGATGCGCTCGACCAGCTCACGGGCCCATCGTTCGGCGAAAAAATCGTGGGTTCCAGTGCGCCGGCACTGCATCGACTTGCCTTGCAGCACAGCGTCGAACACCGCGCGGTCCGACCCATGCGTCTCCAGGCGCAGCGGGCCGACTTCGCGCGTGAGCTTGCGCGCGGCGCGGTCGAGCTTGGCCATGCTGCCGCTGGCGTCAGAGCGGCCCTGCTTCCAGGGCGCGAAGCCTCGTGACAGGTCGAGCGTGGGTGACAGGCAGTGCGTGACGGCCGCGTCGGGCGGGGCCTGCTCGCGGGGCAGGTGGTCGAAGGTCCAGTACGACAGGCCGGTGGCGCGCAGCAACGCCGACCAGTCAAAGCGGGTGCCCGGGGCGCAGACGATGCCATGGTGGTCCGACAGGGGCGCGCCCGCCGGCTGGCCGCGGCCGCCAGAATTTTCAAAAGGAAACAGGCCGGCAATGACCTGGTTCGACTCCAGCACCGCGATGCGCAGCGCCGGGCGGACGGCCGCGACGGCCTGGCTGAACTCTGGACAGAAATACGGACTGGCCAACGCCGGATTGGCCTGCTGCATGCCGCGCCAGGCCGCGAGCGTGCGCGCATCGAGGTCCGCCGCTGAAATGACCGAAATCTTCATACTCCCCCTAGGTCTGAGCGCGCATGATCCCCTACGCGAAACACGGCGGGAGTAACCGGACGTAGGCCCGTCCGCTGGGGGTGCGTGGCCGAGTCAGCGAGCTTGGGGCGCCGCCAGCGGGTGCGCGATCGGTGCCGGCACCGTCGGGTTGCACGCTTGCTGGCACGGCATCTGGCACATCTCGCGCCCCTGCACCGGGCAGGTCCGGTCGAAGGTGACCACATGGTCCACCTGCGCGCGGATGCCGATCCACTCGCCGATGCTGTGGTCATGGTGGCTGGGCACATGGGCCATCACCGTCTGGCCGCTGGCCAGGCGCAGCGTGTAGAGGAACTCCGAGCCGCGAAACGCCTTGCGCACGATCTGCGCCTTCACTGGTGCGTCGTCGTCATGCACGATGTCGTCGGCGCGCAGCAGCACGTCGCATTGCCCGCCCGCGAACGCGCAGGGCAGGGGGCATTCGCCCATGTCCTCCAGCAGTCCCAGGGGCGTGTCGACCACCACCTTGTGGTCGACCTCGCGGATGGTGGCCGGGGTGAACACCCCGTGGCCGATGAAGTCCGCCACGAAGCGCGTGGCCGGGCGGTGGTAGAGCGTGTAGGCGTCGTCCCACTGGTGCAGCCGGCCTTCGTGCATCACGCCGATGACGTCGCCGATGGCAAACGCTTCCAGCTGGTCGTGGGTGACGAACAGCGCTGTCGCGCCAGCGGCCTTGAGGATGCCGCGGATCTCGTGGGCCAGGCGCTCGCGCAGGTCCACGTCGAGGTTGGAAAAGGGCTCGTCCAGCAGCAGCAACTCGGGCTTGGGCGCCAGCGCGCGGGCCAGTGCCACCCGCTGCTGCTGCCCGCCGGACAGCTCATGGGGCATGCGCGCTTCGGTGCCCGGCAGGCCCACCAGCGCCAGCACCTCGGCCACGCGGGCGGCGCGCTCGCCGCGTGGCAGCTTGTCGATGCCAAACGCCACATTGCGGCCGACGTTCAAGTGCGGGAACAGGGCGTAGTCCTGGAACACCATGCCGATGCGGCGTGCCTCGGCCGGCACATGCCGGCCGGCGGCGCTCACCACCTGGCCGGAGATGCGGATCTGGCCCCCGGCGACCGGCTCCAGGCCGGCGATGGCGCGCAGCAGCGTGGTCTTGCCGCAGCCCGAGGGGCCGATCAGTACGCCGATGTCGCCACGTGGCAGGCCGAACGAGACCGCGTCGACGGCCGCGCGGGCGAGGCCGCCGTAGCGAACCGACAGCTGCGATAACTCCAGGTGCATGCGATCATTCTAGATAAATACAATTCTCATTTGCATCAAACCGCGCCGTGTGGGCGTTTTTGACCTCTCATGCGCCTTCCCTGGCTCCGCAATGCCCTGCTGCTGCTGCCCGCCCTGGTGATCCTGGTGCCGGTGTTCGGCGTGCTGGCCGCCTGGTTGCAATGGAACGCGCAAAGCGCCGACATCCTGCGCGAGATGGCCGGCACCGTGCTGGGCTCCTACGCCCTGACCAGCGTCCAGCTGTGCGTGGCGGTGGCCGTGGGCGTGGCCCTGGTGGGCACCGCGTGCGCAGCGGCGGTGACGCTGTTCGACTTTCCGGGCCGGCGCACGCTGGAATGGGCGCTGCTGCTGCCGCTGGCCATGCCGGCCTACGTGGTGGCCTATGCCTATACCGACTTCCTGCAGTTCGGCGGGCCGCTTCAAGTGTGGATCCGCGCCACGTTCGGGTTGGAGGGTCGGGTGCTGCCCGATGTACGCAGTGTGGCCGGCGCGGCCTGGGTGTTCGTCTTTTCGCTGTATCCCTATGTCTACCTGCTGGCCCGCGCGGCGCTGGGTGAACGGGCGGCGCACCTGATGGAGGCGGCGCGGCTGCTGGGCGCACCGCTGGCGCGGCGCATCCGCACAGTGGCACTGCCGCTGGCCCGGCCGGCGGTGGCGGCCGGCGTGCTGCTGGCGCTGATGGAGACACTGGCCGACTTCGGCGTCTCCAGCTACTTCGGCATTCAGACCTTCAGTGTGGGCATTTACAAGGCCTGGCTGGCCATGGACAACCGCGTGGCGGCGGCCCAGCTGGCCACCACGCTGCTCGTGGTGGTGGCGCTGCTCCTGATGCTGGAGCAGCGGGCCCAGCGGCGTCTGCGCTTTGCCGCCGGGCGGGGCGGGCATGCCGGCGCGCCCGAGTCGCAGCCCACGCGCTTGCGCGGCGCCGCCGCGGCGGGCGCCATCGCGCTGTGCGCCGTGCCGGTGCTCATGGGGTTCGTGTTGCCGATCGCCTTCATGCTGCGTCCGCTGGCGGCCGACTGGTCGGTGCTGCCCTGGGACCGGTTTCTGGCCTGGTCCTGGCACAGCCTGCGGTTGGGGGCGGTGAGCGCCGTCCTGGCGGTGGCCGTCGCCCTGTTGCTGGCGTTTGGCCTGCGCGAGCGCCGCGATGCGCTGACGCGGGGCGTGGTGCAGCTGGCCGGGCTGGGCTATGCGGTGCCCGGCACGGTGATCGTGGTCGGGTTGCTGCTGCCGGTGGGCTGGCTGCAGCAGGCCGCCCCGAACATCCCCACCTCATTCTGGGTGACGGGAACCATCCTGGGCATCGTGTGGGCCTATCTGGTGCGTTTCATGTCGGTGGCGCTGCAATCGGTGCAAAGCGGCTATGCCCGCATCGCTCCCAGCCTGGACGACTCGGCGCGCATGCTGGGCACCTCGGGCCTGCCCTTGCTGCGACGCGTGCACTGGCCCTTGCTGCGCCGCTCGGCCGCAGCCGCTGGCCTGCTGGTGTTCGTGGACGTGATGAAGGAGTTGCCCGCCACCATGGTGCTGCGGCCCTTCAACACGGACACGCTGGCGGTGGTGGCCTACCAGCTTGCCCGGGATGAGCGCCTGGGCGAGGCGGCGCTGCCGTCGCTGGCGCTGGTGCTGGTGGGGCTGATTCCGGTGGCGCTGCTCAGTCGCACGCTGCGCGCCGGCGGGCGCTGACGCGGCTCAGAATTCGTCGCCCACCGGCTCGATGTGGGTGACGCGTTTACGGTAGACGATTTCGCCGGTGGGCACATGGACCACGCGGATTTCCTGGCCGTCGACCGTTACGAAGCTTTTGGCCGCCAAAGACACCGCCAGGCCGCGGTCGCCCACAGTCAGTTGACGCTGCCCGCCCGTGGGCAGCATGCGGCCGGCCAGGGGGTGGTTGCTCTCGATGCGGTACTCAGCCGATGTCATGGGGGATCCTCACTGGAAGTCTGGTTACAGGCAATAACCGGGCCAGCTTTTTTGGGAGGGGAAGCACCAAAGCGGGCAGTCATTGAAGCTTAGCCAGTGCTTTTCGAGCGTCTGTAGGACAGCGCGCCATGCTGTCTTGTCCGGCGTAAATTAGGGCCTGCTCACACTATTTCTGCAAGATGCGTTGCGGATCAAAAAGGCCATGCGCAAGGCGCGAGACCGCCGCCG
>JAZKDA010000253.1:0-741 GCA_040387815.1 Pseudomonadota bacterium
AAGCCTTCGACCGCTCGATCGACGTGCACATGGGCCGCATCCGCGCCGCCATCGAGGAGGACGCCAAGAACCCGCGGCGCATCCTCACGGTGCGCGGCGTGGGCTATGTGTTCGCCAAGCAGCAGGACTGACCACGGTGCGCAGCCTGCCCCTGTACCTGCGCATCTGGCTGGCCGTGATCGCGGCGGTGGCCGTGATCACACTGGTCTTCGGCTGGCTGTGGCGGCTCAATGCCGACGAGCGGCCCATGCGCGAGGTGATCGTGCGCAACGAGGATGGCCAGGTGCTGGGCCAGATGCGCGGACGGCCCGAGTTCGTGCCGGGCCAGGGCGTTGAGTTTCCGATCAAGATGAAGGATGGCAGCACGCTGATCGTGCAGCTGCCGCCGCGCCAGCGCGGCCCATCGAGCGGCCCGCCGTCGCGGCCCTGGGTGCGCGGCTCCGACGGCCTGTTGTGGATGCTGGGCATCGCAGCCCTGGCCGTGGCCCTGGGCAGCTACCCGATCATCCGCCGCCTGACGCGCCGGCTGGACGCGCTGCGCGCGGGCGTCGAGCGCTGGGGCGACGGCGACCTGTCGGCGCGGGTCGACGCATCCGGCAATGACGAGGCGGCCTTCCTGGCCAGCCGCTTCAACCACGCCGCGGCGCGCGTCGAGCAACTGGTCAACAGCCACAAGACGCTGCTGGCCAACGCCTCGCACGAGCTGCGCTCGCCGCTGACGCGCATCCGCATGGCGCTGGA
>JAZKDA010000253.1:751-11236 GCA_040387815.1 Pseudomonadota bacterium
CGACCAGCTGGTCGAGGAGATCCTGCTGGCCAGCCGGCTGGACACGCCCAGCGCCGACATCGGCGCCGTCGAGCCGGTCGACCTCACCGGCCTGGCCGCCGAGGAATGCGCCGCCGCCGACGCCGAGCTGGTGGCCAGCGAGCGCGAGCAGGCGGTGGTGATCGACGGCGTGCCCCGCCTGCTGCGCCGGGTGGTGCGCAACCTGCTGGAAAACGCCCGCCGCTACAGCACCGGCGATGTGCGGGTGGAGGTGCTGGCCCTGGCCGGCGGCGGCGCCCAGCTGCGCGTGTGCGACCGCGGCCCGGGTGTGCCGCCCGCGCAGCGCGAACGCATCTTCGAGCCCTTCTACCGCCTGCCCGGCGCCAGCGAACGCTCAGGCGGCGTGGGCCTGGGTCTGGCGCTGGTGAAGTCGATCGTGCAACGGCATGGCGGCACGGTGCGCTGCGAGGACAACCCCGAAGGGCCGGGCGCCTGCTTCACGGTGACGCTGCCGCGGCCGGCCACTGCGGCAAAGGATGCGGCCCGGTGATCTTGGGCGCGTCTCTGCGCCGATTCACCTTGGTTGAACCGTGCAAATTGAAGATTTGATCTTGCATTTGCACACCGCTGCGGAAACACCAAGACGAGGTCATCTCTGCGATGGCATCTCGCTCATCTCGAATGCAAGCCGTGCACGGGCTCCCGCAGCCGTGCCAGCCAGACCGCGCTGACGAGCAGCGACGCCGCGGCCAGCTGCATGGCCAGGTTCATGGCCGCCGCCTCGCCGAGCCCGGCGCCATGCAGCAGCGCCGAAGACAGCACCGGGCCGACGATCTGGCCGACGGCGAAGGCGGCCGTCATCCGTGCCACCGCGCGCGCCGCCTGGGCACTGGCGCGGGACCGCGCTTCCTGCACGCCGGCCAGGGTGACCACCATGAAGGTGCCACCGACCAGCAAGGCCGACAAGCCGAGCGTCCAGCCCGAGCGCCACAGGCTTGGCAGCAGCACACCCACCCCCATCAGCGCCTGGGCAACGGCCCACACCCGCAGCCGCGACACGCGCCGCAGCCACCAGCTGGCCAGCAGGGCGGAGACGGCCGCCGCCGCGCCGAACACCGGCCAGGTCAGGCCGAACAAGCGCGGGTCGTCCACCAGGCTGCGTGCCAGCACCGGCAGGAAGGTGGCCGGCAGGATGTAGCCGAAGCCGAACAGCCCGTAGCTGAGCACCAGGCCCCGCATGCGTGGCAGTGCCGCGGGGGCGCCGGCCGCCCGACGCACCGGGCGCATCGAGCCGTCGAGCTCGGCGCCCAGGCGCCGCACCACCCAGGCCACCGGCACCGCCAACAGCGCCGCCATCAGGGCCAGTTGCAACCACAAGCCCGCCGACCGGCTGCCGGCGATGGCCGCCGCCAGGCAGTACAGGCCCGCCAGCGCAATGCCAGTGCCCACCCCGGCATAGAGCACGCTGCTCCAGCCGCTGGGCGCGCCGCCGACGCCAGAGCGGTGGGCCAAGGCGCCCAGGCACCACACACCGGTGGCCACGAAGGCCCAGGCACTGACCACGCCGGCCGCCAGCCGCAAGCCGGCCCAGGCCCAGGGCCCGGCCGGCAGGGCCATGGCGGCCGTGAGCAGCACGGTCAGGCCCAGCGTCGTTACGGCCAGCCGTGCCGGGGCGATGGGCAGGCGGCTGGCGGTGAGCGCGCCCACCAGATAGCCCAGGTAATGGGCGGCGGCCAACCAGCCGCCGGCGGCCACGTCGAGCTGGCCGTCCTGGATCATCAAGGGCAGCATGGGGGTGAAGGCGAATCGTCCGATGCCCACGGCGACAGCCAAGGACAGCAGGCCCGCCAGGCCGACCGCCGCCGCACCGACAGGCGCTGGCGCGGCGGCGGTGGCGGCTTCAGGCATGGGCGGCACGGTCGGCATCGCCCAATGGGCCGGCGGGGACCACCGTGCCCAAGGCGCGCAGAACGCGATCGGGCCCGAGGTCTACCAGGCAGCGATGGTGCCCCAGGGGGCACTCGCGCTCGAAACAGGGTGCGCAATCGAGTGGCGGCTGGTAGGCGGCGTCCTGCTTGAGCCACAGCACCGCCGCCCGATCGTTCAACGGCGGCGTGTGCAGCGGGCTCGACGAGCCGAACAGCGCCGCCTGCGGCACACCGAAGGCGGCGGCCACGTGCATCAGGCCCGAATCATTGCTGATCATGGCGCGGGCGCCGGCGATCAGCGCCAGAGCTTCGGCCAGCGAGGTGCGGCCGGCCAGGTTCAGGCAGCGGCCGGGCGCGGTGTTCGCGGCCTGGGCGATCTCCTCGCACAGCGCGGCCTCCTTGCCCGACCCCAGCAGCACCACCGGCGCGTCCAGCCGTTGCGCCAGCTGCGCGTAGTGGCTGGCTGGCCAGCGCTTGGAGCCGCCGAACTCGGCGCCTGGCGCGAAGGTGTAGAAGTCGCCGACGGCCAGCCCCTGCGCGGCGGCGACGCGGGCCGCCTCGCCTTCGGGCAACGCCAGGCGGGGGCGGTCGTTCGCCACATCGGTCTGGCCGCTCAGGGCCGAATAAAAAGCCACCATCGGCGGCTTGCCCTTGGGATTTTTCAGGCGGTGGGTGAGCAGGCCCACCCGCGCCTCGCCCAGGTAGCCGACGCGCCGGGGAATGCTCGCCAGAAACGGCAGCAGCGCGGCCTTGAGAGAGTTGGGCAGCACATAGGCCGCCTCGAACTTGCCTGACAGTTCACGCGCCAGCCGGCGGCGCGCCTTGAACTGCAGCCCGCCGTGCGCAAACGGAAACTCCACCACCGCCGCCACCTGCGGCATGGCCCGGTAGACCGGCGCCACCCAGGGCAGCGCGCCCACCGTCAGCCGCTCACCGCGCGCATGCAGCCGCCGCAGCAGCGGCTCGGTCATGACCGCGTCGCCGATCCACTGCGGGGCGATGATGAGGGACGCGGTCAGCGCTCAGTGCCCTTTGAAGTGCTCGCCGGCCCGCAGCTGGTAGACGGTGCCGCAGTAGGGGCAGGCCGCTTGGCCGGCATGGGCCACGTCGAGGTAGACCTTGGGGTGGCTGTTCCACAGCTTCATGTCGGCCAGCGGGCTGGGGCAGAACACCCCGCCGTTGGCATTGAGGTCCTTGGCGAGCAGTTCGACGACGGCCTGCTTACGCGGTGTGGCGGTGCTCATGGCGCGTGTCCTCAGACCTTGGTGAGCCAGTGGGCGTACTTCGGGTTGCGGCCGTTCACGATGTCGAAGAACGCGTTCTGGATCTTCTCGGTGATGGGGCCGCGCGCGCCGGCGCCGAGCTGGATGCGGTCGAGTTCGCGGATGGGCGTGACTTCGGCGGCGGTGCCGGTGAAAAAGGCCTCGTCGCAGATGTAGACCTCATCGCGGGTGATGCGCTTTTGGATCAGCTCGATGCCAAGGTCTTCGCAGATGTGCAGCACCGTGTTGCGGGTGATGCCATTGAGCGCGCCGGCCGACAGATCGGGCGTATAGACCTTGCCGTCTTTCACCACGAAGATGTTCTCGCCGGCGCCTTCGCTGACGAAGCCGGAGGTGTCGAGCAGCAGGGCTTCGTCGTAGCCGTCGTCCAGGGCCTCCATGTTGGCCAGGATCGAGTTGGAGTAGTTGGAGACGGCCTTGGCCTGCGTCATCGTGATGTTGACGTGGTGGCGGCTGTAGCTGGAGGTCTTGACGCGGATGCCGCGCTTCATGCCGTCCTCGCCCAGGTAGGCGCCCCAGGCCCAGGCCGCCGCCATGGCGTGGATGCGGTTGCCCTTGGGGCTCACGCCCAGCTTCTCGGAACCGATCCAGACCAAGGGGCGGATGTAGCAGCTTTCGAGCTTGTTGGCACGCACCACGGCGAGCTGCGCTTGGTTGAGCTGCTCGGCCGTGAAGGTGATGGGCATGCGCAGGATCTTGCAGCTGTTCAACAGGCGCTGGGTGTGCTCTTGCAGGCGGAAGATGGCCGTGCCGTTGACCGTCTTGTAGGCCCGCACGCCCTCGAAGGCGCCGCAGCCGTAGTGCAGGGTATGGGACAGAACATGAATCTTGGCGTCGCGCCATTCGACCAGTTCACCGTCCATCCAGATCTTGCCGTCGCGGTCAGCCATGGTGGGAACAACGCTCATGTCTCGTCCTTCAGGTGTCTATGGAGTGCAAACAGCGATTCTAGTGGGCGGCCGCGCCGGGCTCGGCGGGGGCCGCTTCTTCAGTCACGGGCCGCGCCAGCCGCCACCGCACCAGGCGCCCGCCCTCGAACTCACACGTGACGCTGGAGCCGCCGGTGTCCGTCCAGCGAAACACCTCGGGCTGGGCGTCGGGCGGCGATTGCTGATCGCCCAGGGAACGCGTGATGGCCATCACGTGCAGCAGGTTCACCCCGGGCTTGAGCTTGGCATTGAGCATCACCGCGCTGCCCACGTGGCCGATGGGCCGGTCGGCCGCCTGCTTGAGCACGTGCATGGTCCGGGTGAAGTGCAGCATCAGCCACATCACGATGCCACCGCCCGCGGCAGCCAGGCCGGGCAGGCCATAGGCCCGCCAGGCCAGATAGGCGATGGCCAGCCCCGCCAGGGGGAAGACGATTTTTTTCCAGTCTTTCATCGCTTGATTGTCCTTTGCCCGCGCGTGGGGGCCGGCTGTGGCGAGTGCGTAGGCCCGTCTCGGCACGGCGAAGCTATTGCAGGCCGCGAACGACCTCCATGGCCTGCTCGATGCGCTCGACCGCGTGGATGGTCAGGCCCTCGATCTCGCGGCTGCCCTTCTTGGGCGCATTGGCCTTGGGCACGACCGCGACGGAAAACCCCAGCTTGGCCGCCTCGCGCAGGCGCTCCTGCCCGCGCGGGGCGGGCCGCACCTCGCCGGCCAGGCCGACCTCGCCGAAGGCGATAAAGCCCTTGGGCAGAGCCTTGCCGCGCAGCGAGGAGGTGATCGCCAGCATCACCGCCAGGTCGGCCGCCGGCTCGCTGATGCGCACCCCGCCCACCGCGTTGACGAACACATCCTGGTCCATGCAGGCCACGCCGGCATGGCGGTGCAGCACCGCCAGCAGCATGGCCAGGCGGTCGCGGTCCAGGCCCACCGAGAGGCGGCGCGGGCTGGGGCCGCCCGAGTCGACCAGGGCCTGGATCTCCACCAGCATCGGCCGCGTGCCCTCCAGCGTCACCAGCACGCAGCTGCCGGGTACTGGCTCGGCATGCTGCGACAAAAATATCGCGCTGGGGTTGGCCACGCCCTTGAGGCCTTTTTCGGTCATGGCGAACACGCCGATCTCGTTGACCGCGCCAAAGCGGTTCTTGATGGCGCGCACCAGCCGAAAGCTCGAATGCGTGTCGCCCTCGAAGTACAGCACCGTGTCCACCATGTGCTCCAGCACGCGCGGGCCGGCCAGGGCGCCCTCTTTGGTGACGTGGCCGACCAGCACGATGCAGGTGCCGCCGGCCTTGGCCGCACGGGTAAGGTGGGCCGCGCACTCACGCACCTGGGCCACCGAGCCGGGGGCCGAGGTGAGCTGGTCGGAATACACCGTCTGGATCGAGTCGATCACCGCCACCGCCGGCCGGGCCGAGGCCAGCGTGGCCTGGATCTTCTCCAGCTGGATCTCGGCCAGCACGCTCACCTGCGATCGGTCCAGTCCCAGGCGGCGCGAGCGCAGCGCCACCTGCGCACCCGATTCTTCACCGGTCACGTACAGCGTGGGCACGCCCGCGCGCTGCAAGCCGTCGAGCGCCTGCAGCAGCAAGGTCGATTTGCCGATGCCCGGGTCGCCGCCGATCAGCACCACCCCGCCCTCGACGATGCCGCCGCCCAGCACGCGGTCGAGCTCCGCGATGCCGGTGGGCGTGCGCGGCACCTCGGCCGCCTCGATATCGGCCAGCACCGCCACCGCCGCGCTGGGCGCCAGCGAGGCGAAGCGGTTGCGGGCGTTGCCGGCGGCGACATCGGGCACCGTCTCGATCAGGGTGTTCCAGGCCTCGCAGTGCGGGCACTTGCCCAGCCAGCGCGGGCTGGTGCCGCCGCATTCGGTGCAGCTGTAAACGGTTTTTTCCTTGGCCATGCGGGGATTGTCCATGGCGGCGGACCTACCATTGGCGCCATGACCCAGAAGGTATGCATCTACGGCGCCGGCGCCATTGGCGGCTGGATCGGTGTGAAGCTGGCCGCGGCCGGCGCACAGGTGAGTGTGGTGGCGCGCGGCGCCACGCTGCACGCGCTGCGCCAGCATGGACTGCGGCTGACCGATGCGCATGGCGACCATGCCATGCCAGTGCGCGCCAGCGCCGACCCGGCCGAGATGGGCGTGCAGGACCTGGTGGTGATCGCCGTCAAGGCCCCTGCCCTGCCTGAGGTGGCGCGCGCCATCGGGCCGCTGCTGGGTCCGCACACCGTGGTGCTCACCGCCATGAACGGCGTGCCCTGGTGGTTTCTCGACGGCTTCGGCGGCGCGCTGGCCGGCACGCGCCTGAAGGCGGTGGACCCTGAGGGCGCCATTGCCCAGGCCATCCCCGCGCGGCAGGTGGTCGGCTGTGTGGTGCACGCCTCGTGTTCGCTCGACGCGCCGGGCCTGGTGCGGCACAACTTGGGCCAGCGGCTGATCGTGGGCGAGCCCTCTGGCGAAAAAACGCCGCGCGTGCGGGCCCTGGTGGCCCTGTTGGAGCAGGCCGGCTTCGAGACCACGCTGTCCGAGCGGATCCAGCACGACACCTGGTTCAAGCTCTGGGGCAACCTCACCATGAACCCGGTCAGCGCCATCACCGGCGCCACCATGGACCGCATCCTGGCCGATCCGCTGGTGCGCGACTTCATGTCACGCGTGATGCTCGAAGCCCGCGAGATCGGCGCGCGTCTGGGCATCGTGATTGATCAGCAGCCGGAAGACCGGCACCAGGTCACGGCCAAGCTGGGCGCCGTCAAGACCTCGATGCTGCAGGACGTCGAGGCCGGCAAGCCGCTGGAGCTGGACGCCTTGGTCACGGCCGTTTGTGAGCTGGGCCAGCTGACCGGGGTGCCGACGCCATTCACGGATGCCCTGCTGGGGCTGGCGCGGCTGCAGGCGCGGGTGCGCGGGCTGTACTGAACCTCTGTCCGGTGCCGGCGCCGGCCCGCTCGCGGCGGCGCCTGCCTTCCGAATACCGCAGTGCTGCCACGTCCTAGGGGTTTGCCCCAGGAGCGGATTTTTAGTACCTATTTATTTACAAACTCATCTCATCCGTATACATTTCAACTTCCTGTCGACCTGTTAATGACGACAGGAGCCTTACAACCTTTTGTTCAGGAGTGTGTTATGCGGAAATCATCTTCTTGGCTCTCAGGCAAATCCCTCCAGATGGGCGTGGCGGTCGCGGCCGCCCTCGCTGCCGCACCGTCCATCGCGGCCCAGGCCACGGCCAACCTCAACGCCGAAGCAACGGTGGTCAACACCTGCACCATCAACGGCGCCACGATGAACTTCGCTTCGCTCACCTTCCAGAGTCCCACCACGACCCAGACAGCCAACATCGACTTCCGCTGCACCAAGGACCTGGCAGCAACGATCGAGCCACAAAGCGGCGCGAATTACGCTGCCGGTAACGCCTGGCGTCTCAGGCCAGCCTCTGGTCCAGCATTCGTGAACTTCACCCTGTTCCGCGATGACGGCACCACGGCCTTCGAGCCGGGCAGCGGCGTCGCCGTCACCGGGACGGGTAACGTCGAGACCCTCTCAATCAAGGGCACCGTGCAGGCGTTCGCTACCGTGGACGCGCCGGCAGGTCTCTACACCGCGATCGTCCCGCTCGTCATCACCTACACGCCGTGAGGTCCGCGCCGGTGCGGCTCCTGGGTGCCGCCGCGGTGCTGGCCTTGGTCGCCGACTGTGCCATGGCTGGCGTCAGCATCGAGCCGGTGGTGGTCCAGCTGGCGCAGTCCAACCGCACCGCCACGATACGCATCACCAACCAAGGTGAGCAGGGCGTGCGTCTGCAGGCCGCGGTGTTCCGGTGGTCACAGGCCGGGGCCGACCGCAGGGAGCCCACCGAAGAGCTGCTGGTGGTGCCGCCGATCGCGGAGATCGCCCCCGGCGCCAGCCAGCTGATCCGGGTGGCGTTGCGGCGCCCGCAGTCGGCCCCGCGCGAGCGGGCCTATCGCTTGCTGCTGCAAGACATCGGCCCCACGGCCGGCGACGGCGTTGAAAATCTGGTCCGGATGCCGGTGAGCCACGATCTGCCGGTGTTGGTGGCACCGGCCGGCCCACCCGTGCGGGCGATCACCTGGGCCGGCTGCGGCCCTTCAGGCGATGCCACGCCCGCCACGACGCCACCCAGCCCTTGCCTGCGGCTGGCCAACCAAGGCAACCGGCGGCTCAAGTTCGACGCCCTCATTCTCTCGGGGCCGGACGGCGAACGGCGCGTGGCGCTGCGCGCGCCGATCAACCTGCTGGCCGGCTCCTTCCTCGACCTGCCCCTGCCCGCCGACGTCCCCGCACCGCCCGTCACCCGGACCGTGCTGGTGCATGCGACCGAAGGCGAACCAGTGGCAGCGCAAGCGGCGCCCACGCCCTGAGGCCGTACCGCCGCCGAAGGGACGCGCGTGCCCGAACCCCGCCCCCTCGCTCGCGCGATCCAGGCCCTGGCCTGCGCCCTGATTCTGGGGACCGGCTGGCTAGCCGCGCGCACCAGCCAGGCGCAGCCGGTCGCCGCCACGCAGCGCCACGAACTGCTGCTGGTCGAGATCGTGATCAACGGCCGCCGGCTGGCGGAGATCGTCCGCGCCGAATTGCGCGGTGACCAGTCCCTGCTGCTGGAAAAAGAGGCCTGGCTGCGAGCCGGCCTGCAGGCGCCCGCGGCCACCCAGTCCCTGGACGATGGCACGCCCGCCTATGCACTTACCGACATCGCCGGTCTGCAATACCACCTGGACCGCGGCACGCTGCACCTGGAAGTCAACGCCCCGGCCGCCGCCTTCACCCGCTCGGAGCTTGTCGCCGGCCGCCAACCTCTGGCGGGGGCGCCGCCGCCAGCCCCCGGCGCGATACTCAATTACGACGTGTCCCTTCAAGGCGCGCAGGGCCACGGTACGCCCAGCCACGCAGCGATGCTGGAACTCGTGGCCTTCGGCGGCTGGGGCCATGCGGTCACCCAGACCCTGCTGCAGGACGACGGGGTGGCCCGCAGCCACTACCGCCTGAACACCTACTGGCGCTACGACATGCCCGAGCGCATGGAGGCGCTGGTGCTGGGTGACGCCGTGGGCACCAGCGGCGGCTGGAGCCGGCCGGTGCGCTATGCCGGCCTGCGCTGGGGCACCGACTTCGGGCTGCGCCCGGGCTTTGTGACGCTACCCACGCTCAGCCTGAGCGGCGAAGCGGCCTTGCCCTCGACCGTCGATGTGCTGATCAACAACCAGCGCCGACTGAGCACACCCGTGCAGCCGGGGCCGTTCGACCTGCGCAACCTGCCCACGCTGTCGGGTGCGGGCGAGGTGAACCTGGTGGTGCGCGACCTGCTCGGGCGCGAGACCGTGATCACCCAGAGCTTTTACGCCTCGCCGCGCCTGCTGGCCGCCGGGCTGACCGACTTTTCCTTGGAAGCCGGTGCGCTGCGTCAGGGCTTCGGGCAGACCTCGCACTACGGCCAGCCGTTTGGCGCCCTGAGCTGGCGGCGTGGCCTTGCCAGCGGCCTGACCCTGGAGGCGCGCGGCGAGCTCCAGGGCGACCGGCGCGCCGCCGGGCTGGACGTGGCCACCCTGCTGGGCACCTGGGCGGTGGCGCGCGGCTCGCTGGCTTTCTCGCAAGGCAATGCGCAGGGCACGGGCGGGCGCGGCCACCTGATACAGCTTGGGCTGGAGCGCAGCGCGGGCCACGGCGGGTTTTCCTTGCAGTACCTGCGCGCGAGCGCCGGCTTCGCGCCCTTTGGCGAGTCGCCGGATCCGCTGGCCCCGGCAGATCGGATCCGCCAGCAATGGTTCGCCGGCATCTCGGGACGGCTGGCGGGCCGCGTGTTTGCTGGCATCAGCTACGCCCGCCAGACGCGCTGGGGCGGCGAGACCCTGGCCACCCTGGGCGTGTCGGCGTCGGTGCCGATCGGCGCGAAGACCTCGCTGAGCGTGTCCGTCAACCGCCAGCTCGCGGGCGATCGCGGCTGGTACGCCGGCCTGTACCTCAACTTCGTGCTGGGCGATCAAACCTTCGGGAGCGCCAGCGCCGAGCAGCGCACCGGCCAGCCGACGCGCGTGACCGCCTCGGCCTCGCGCGGCGCGCCCGCGGGGCCGGGCGTCGGCTGGGGTGTCGAGGCCTCCACGGATTCCAACAGCAGCGCCCGCGCCAAAATGCAACTCAATGGCGAGCGCGTCGAGTCGACGCTGGAGGCCGCCAGCGACAGCCACGGCCAGGTGGCGGCGCGGGTTGGGCTTCGCGGCACGGTGGGCTGGCTGGGCGGCCTGCCCTTCGCCAGCCGGCCGGCGGGCAACAGCGCGGTGGTGCTGGTGGAGGCCGGCGGCCAGGCTGGCGTGCCGGTGCTGCGCAGCAACCAGCGCGTGGC
>JAZKDA010000253.1:11246-28746 GCA_040387815.1 Pseudomonadota bacterium
TTCTTCTCCTGTGTATTACGGCCCCCTTATGGGCTCAGCAGGCGGGTGACACGCAAGCCGCTCATGCACACCTGGAAAAGACCCGTATGGATGTGCGCAATCAATTTCAGAAAAGCACCAATGGCCGGGCGCTGGTGCCCGGCCTGACGCCGTGGCTGGCCAATCGCATCGAGCTCGACGGCGCCGAGCTGCCGATGGACGTGCAGACGGGCGAGCTGGTCAAGGAGGTGGTGCCGCATTCCCGCAGCGGCGCGATCGTGCGCTTTGACCTGCGGCGCAGCCGGCAAGCCCTGGTGCTGCTGCGCCAGGCCGACGGCCGCGAGGTGCCGGCCGGCGCGCGGGTGACCACGCTGCCACAACAAACAACGTTTGTGGTGGGCCAGCGCGGCGAGGCCTGGCTGACCGATCTGCTGGAGAAAGACCAACGGGTGCGGGTGGAATGGACCGGCGGCGGATGTGAGCTGGCGCTGCCGGCACGAGACCCGAACGACGTGGCGCCCAACGTCGGGCCGCTCAGTTGCAAGGAGGGCGTCTTATGAAACCGCGTTGGCGCATCGTGGGCCTGTTGCTGGCGTTCGCCTACGCGCAAGCTTCGGCCGGCAGCTGCAGCCTGAGCGTGGGCGCGATGGCCTTCGCCCCCTACACCTCGATCACGACCGCCCGCGCGATGAGCACCGACCGCACCAGCGACACCACCCTCACGCTCACCTGCACGGGCATCGTGCGCGGCGGGCCCTACACCATCAGCCTGTTGCCCGATGCGGCCGGCGGCGGCGCGGTGCGGCAGGTGCGCCATGTGGGCGGGCACGCGCCGATGGCGGCGGTGCTGTACCGCGACGCCGGCTTCATGCAGCCCTGGGGCGATGGCACCGGCGGCACGGCGCCGATCACCGGCATGCTGCCGCCGGGGGACAGCCGGCACACGCATGTGGTGTTCGGGCGGCTGGCGGCGGGGCAGCGGCAGCTGCGAGCGGGGGCTTATCTGAGCAACTGGGCGGTGCGGGTGGACTACACGCCCTGAACAGTCACTATTCAGTCACCACCACAGGCACCCGCGGCGCCACCGCACACATCAGCTCATAGCCCACCGTGCCGGCGGCGCGCGCCACCTCGTCGATGGGCAGCACCGCCCCATTCGGCGCCCGGCCCCAGAGCGTGACCTCGCTGCCGATGCCGGCCTCGGGCACCGGTGCCAGGTCGACCGCGATCATGTCCATGCTCACCCGGCCCAGGGTGCGGGTGCGCTGGCCGTTGACCAACACCGGCGTGCCGGTGGGGCACAGGCGCGGATAGCCGTCGGCATAGCCGCAGGCCACCACCCCCACGCGCATCGGCGCGTCGGCGGTGAAGCTGGAGCCATAGCCCACCGTGTCGCCCACCGCCAGCTGCTGCAGGCCGATCACGCGGCTGGCCAGGGTCATGGCCGGTTCGAGCTGCCAGTGCGCGGCGTGATGCTCGGGGAAGTCCGGCGAGCTGCCGTAGACGGCGATGCCCGGGCGGATCCAATCGGCGCGCACCGCCGCATCATGCCCATGCCGCAGCACCGCGGCGCTGTTGGCCAGGCTGCGCTCGCCGGGCAGATCGCGGGTGGCCTCGCCGAACACCCGCAGTGCGTCGGCCACGCCGCGCGGCGTGTCGGCGTCGCTGAAGTGCGTGACGAGCGAGATCTCGTCCACCTGGGGCAGCGCATCCAGCCGCGCCCAGGCGGCGCGAAAGCGGTGCGGCGCGAAGCCCAGGCGGTTCATGCCCGAGTTGAGCTTGAGGAACACCCGGTGCGGGGCATGCGTCTTGTGCACTGCCAGCATGTCGATCTGCTCCTGGCAGTGCACCACATGCCACAGCGACAGGCGCGAGCACAGCTCCAGGTCGCGGGCCTCGAACACGCCCTCCAGCAGCAGGATGGGGCCGCGCCAGCCGAGCGCGCGCACCCGCTCGGCTTCTCGCAGATCGAGCAGCGCGAAGCCGTCGGCGCCGCGCAGGCCATCGTAGGTGCGCTCGATGCCGTGGCCGTACGCGTCGGCCTTGACGATGGCCCAGACACGCGCGTCCGGCGCGGCCCGGCGCATGCGTGCAAGGTTGTGACGCAGGGCGTCGATATGAATGGCAGCCTGGATCGGGCGGGGCATGAAATGGGGAAAGCGAGCGGATCAGTTGGGCGGTCTGCCGGGCATTGTGGCAGGAGGCGCGTGATATAACCGGCCGACATTTTGGAGACAAGCATCCCTTGCTCACGTCGGGACCACCCGACCGGCCAAGCGGTCCCACCCGAAGAATGAAGCGCGGCTTCTACACCATCATGTCGGCGCAGTTCTTCTCGTCGCTGGCCGACAATGCCTTGTTCGTGACAGCCGTCGAGCTGCTGCGCACGAGCGGCGCCAGCGAATGGCAGCGCGCCGCATTGGTGCCGATGTTCGCGTTTTTCTATGTGGTGCTGGCGCCCTTCGTCGGGGCGTTCGCCGATGCGCTGCCCAAGGGGCGGGTGATGTTCATCAGCAATGCCATCAAGGTGGCGGGCTGCCTGATGATGCTGTTCGGCAGTCACCCCCTGCTGTCCTACGCGGTGGTGGGCCTGGGCGCGGCCGCCTACTCACCGGCCAAATACGGCATCCTCACCGAGCTGCTACCGCCTTCGCAGCTGGTCAAGGCCAACGGCTGGATCGAAGGCCTGACGATCGCATCGATCATCCTGGGCATCCTGCTGGGCGGCACGTTGGTGAGCCAGGCGGTGTCCTCGCATCTGCTGGCCATTGACCTGCCCTTCATCAACACCGGCATCGACACCAGCCCCGAGTCGGCCATCGCCCTGCTGATCCTCGTGTACATGCTGGCGGCCTGGTTCAACACCCGCATCCCGCTGACCGGCGTGGAAATGCGCGCCATGCCGCGAAAGCTGCTCGATCTGGTGCCGGACTTCTGGACCTGCAACACCCGCCTTTGGCACGACAAGCTCGGCCAGATCTCGCTGGCCACCACCACCTTGTTCTGGGGCGTGTCGGGCAACCTGCGCTACATCATCCTGGCCTGGAGCGCCGCGGCGCTGGGCTATGGCACGACGCAGGCCTCGGCCCTCACTGGCGTGGTGGCCCTGGGCACCGCCGTCGGCGCCATCGCCGCGTCGGTGCGCATGCGGCTGGACACCGCCACCAGCGTGATGCCCATGGGCATCGCGATGGGCGTTCTGGTGATCGCGATGAATTTCATCAGCAACGTCTGGGTGGCCGCGCCCTTCCTGATTTTGCTGGGCGCGCTGGGCGGCTACCTGGTGGTGCCGATGAACGCGCTGCTGCAGCACCGCGGCCACAACCTCATGGGCGCGGGCCGCTCCATCGCCGTGCAGAACTTCAACGAGCAGGCCTGCATCCTGGGCCTGGGCGCGCTCTACAGCCTGTCCCTCGGCCTCGGCCTGTCGGCCTTCGGCGCGATCACCGCCTTCGGTGTGGTGGTGGCCGGCGTGATGTGGCTGATCAAGCGCTGGCATGCCAGCAACCTGGTGCACCACAAGGACGAGGTCGAGCACCTGCTGGCGGTGGCACGCCACGACAAGGTCCATGGCTAGGGATGGTGTTCAAAGCTCACGCCGTGCGCGGCGTGGTCCTGCGGGATGAGCCGCAAGGCGCGAAATCCAGGGCAAGCCTGGACGGCTTGCCCGATTTCGCAACGCAGCGGATCGCCCGCAGAACCGCGCCCCGAAGGGTTCGGCCAAAAACGGGCGTCTGCCGCACCTGTCTTCTTGCGTGTGCCACCGGCACACGCGGCGAAGCGCAGGCGCGCCATCCATCCCGTTTTTGACTCGAACGCGCATGGCGGGAGCTTTGAACACCATCCCTAAACGCGGCGGCGCGCTGCGCCCCGCGCTGGCCCTGGTCGTCAACGCTTTCGTCTGGGGCGTCTCGTGGTGGCCGTTTCGGACACTTCACGAGCAGGGCTTGCACCCGCTGTGGTCCACCGCCGGCGTGTACCTGGTGTGTCTGGCCTGCGTGCTGGCCTGGCGGCCCGCCACCCTGCGCGAGCTGCGCCAATACCCGCAGCTGTGGCTGCTGGCGCTGGCCTCGGGCCTGACCAACGTCGGCTTCAACTGGGGCGTGACGGTGGGCGACGTGGTGCGCGTGGTGCTGCTGTTCTACCTGATGCCGGCGTGGTCGGTGCTGCTGGCCTGGGGCCTGTTGGGCGAGCGCCCCGGCGCCGCCGCGCTGGCGCGGCTGGTGCTGGCGCTGGCCGGCGTGGCGGTGGTGCTGGGCGCCGACACCACCGGCCTGCCGGTGCCCAGCAGCTTGGCCGATTGGCTGGGGCTGGTGGGTGGCTTCAGTTTTGCGCTGACCAACATCATGCTGCGGCGTCTGCACACCGCGCCGGCGCCGGCCCGCGTCGTCGCCATGTTCGGCGGGGGCGCGGTGCTGGCGGCGGCGGTCGCCGCGGCGGGCACGGCACAGGGCCTGATCGCCGCGCCCGCGCTGCCCGTGGCAGGCCTGTTGGTCGCCGCGGCGCTGACCCTCGGTTTCCTGGTGGCCAACATCGCCTTGCAGTACGGCGCGTCGCGGCTGGCCGCGCACACAACGGCGCTGATCATGCTGTCGGAGGTGGTGTTTGCCAGCGTGTCGTCGGTGCTCCTGGGCGCGTCCGAGCCGAGCCTGCGCACCTGGCTGGGCGGCGCGCTGATCCTCGCGGCGGCGGCCTGGGCGGCCTGGCCCGCGCGGGCCGCCAACGGCACCCCCTCGGCACACTAAAATCGCGAGCCGCCCCCGATCTGCCGTGGCGCCGCGGATTCGGCCCGATCTTGTTTCCCCACTGGGTACGCGCATGACGTCCACCGCCTCCCCCCGCAAACCGCTCACCCTGCACCGCCTGCGCGAGATGCACGCCGCTGGCGAGAAGATCGCCATGCTCACCTGCTACGACGCCACCTTCTCCCAGGTGCTCGACGCCGCCGGTGTGGATTGCCTGCTGGTGGGCGATTCCCTGGGCATGGTGCTGCAAGGCCATGCGTCCACGGTGCCCGTCACGCTGGCCGACATGGCCTACCACGTGGCCTGCGTGGCCCGCGCCAACCGCAGCGCCTGGGTGATCGGCGACCTGCCCTGGGGCAGCTACCACGCCTCGCCCGAGCAGGCCCTGGCCAGCAGCACGGCGCTGATGCAGGCCGGCGCGCACATGGTCAAGCTCGAAGGCGGCGGCTGGACAGCGCAGACCGTGCGCTTTCTCGTGGAGCGCGGCGTGCCCGTATGCGGCCACCTGGGCCTCACGCCGCAGTCGGTGCATGCCTTGGGCGGCTGGCGCGTGCAGGGCCGCACCGACGAAGGCGCGGCCACGCTGCTGCGCCAGGCCCGCGAGCTGCAGGATGCCGGCGCCGCCATGCTGGTGGTGGAGCTGATCCCCGCCGAGCTGGGCGCGGCGCTCACCCGCTCGCTGCAGATCCCGGTGATCGGCATCGGCGCCGGCCCCGACTGCAGCGGCCAGGTGCTGGTGCTGCACGACATGCTCGGCCTGCAAGAGCGCCCGGCGCGCTTCGTGCGCAATTTCATGGACGGCGCCGCCAGCATCCCGCAGGCGGTGCAGGCCTATGTGCAGGCCGTCAAGCAAGGCACCTTCCCCGAAGCGGGTGTGCACACCTACTGAACGCGCAACCGCGCCACCGAGATTTCCGATGAAAGTCATCCACACCATCGCCGAGCTGCGCACCGCCCTGGCCGGCGCGAAGCGGCCCGCCTTCGTGCCCACCATGGGCAACCTGCATGAGGGCCACCTGGACCTGATCACCACCGCGCGCCGCCATGGCGACGTCACCGTGGCCAGCATCTTCGTGAACCGCCTGCAGTTCTTGCCGCATGAGGACTTCGACCGTTATCCGCGCACTCTGGGCGCCGACTGCGAGAAGCTGGCCGCCAAGGGCTGCGACATCGTGTTCGCGCCCGACGAAGCCGAGCTGTATCCCGAGCCGCAGACCTACAAGGTGCATCCCACGCCGGCCCTGGCCGACCTGCTGGAGGGGCAGTTTCGCCCTGGCTTTTTCGTCGGCGTGAGCACGGTGGTGATGAAGCTTTTTTCCTGCGTGCAGCCGCGCGTGGCGGTGTTCGGCAAGAAGGACTACCAGCAGCTGATGGTGGTGCGCGGCATGGTGCGCCAGTTCGCGCTGCCCATCGAGGTGATCGGCTGCGAGACGCACCGCGCGGATGACGGGCTGGCACTGTCGTCGCGCAATGCTTATCTGTCGCCGGCGGAACGGGCGGAGGCGGTGCAGTTGTCCGCGACCTTGCGCTCGATGGCTGAACAGATCCGCGCGGGTCGGCGGGATTTCACGGGCTTGGAAGCTGAGGCGACGGCGAATTTGGCTGGGCGCGGGTGGCAGCCTGATTACATGACGGTGCGGCGTCAGAGTGACTTGCTGGCGCCGGTGGGGGATGAGCCGATGGTGCTGCTGGCGGCGGCGCGGTTGGGGGCGACGCGGTTGATCGACAACCTGGAAGTTTGAGGGGCCGGTTGCGCCTTCCTCGCGAAAGCGCACTGGAGTCCGGAATAGGTGCTCGTCATCCCCGCGAAGGCGGGGATCCAGGCCGCGGGCCGAGCATCCCGACGGCCTGCGGCGGGGCGCGAGAAACCGCGCCCCTGGATTCCCGCCTTCGCGGGAATGACCGGACTACGCCAAGGCCTCGTCCAACACCTCCACCCAATGCCTCACGGGCACCTGCGTCCCGCTCTGCAAATGCGTGATGCACCCAATATTCGCCGACACAATCGCCTGCGGCTGCAACTCACCCAAGTGCCCCAGCTTGCGATCGCGCAGCTTCTCGGCCGTCTCGGGTTGCAACACCGAATAAGTGCCGGCCGAGCCGCAGCACAGGTGCGATTCGTTGAGCGCGACGCGCACCGTGAAGCCCAGCTCACCCAAAGATTGTTCGACACCTCCGCGCAGCTTCTGCCCATGCTGCAAAGTGCAAGGCGGGTGGTAGGCGAGCACTCCAGACGTGGCCTTCACACGGCCGCGCAGCGCCGGCACCAACTGCGGCAGCAACTCGCTCAGATCGCGTGTGAGCTCGCTGATACGGCGGGCCTTTTCGGCATAGGCCGCGTCGTGCCGCAGCAGGTGGCCGTATTCCTTGACGGTGACGCCGCAGCCCGAAGCGTTCATCACAATCGCCTCGACCGCGCCGCGATCCACATAAGGCCACCAGGCATCAATGTTGGCCCGCATCTGCGCCAGGCCGCCCGCCTGGTCGTTCAAGTGAAAACGCACCGCGCCGCAGCAGCCGGCCGCGGGCGCAAGCAGGGTCTGGATGCCGGCGGCGTCGAGCACGCGCGCGGTGGCGCTGTTGATGTTGGGCGCCATGGAAGGCTGCACGCAGCCGGACAGCATCAGCACCTTGCGCGCATGCTCGCGGGTGGGCCAACGGCCAGCGGGCTGCGCGGTGGGCACTTTCTTTTTCAGCGCATCGGGCAGCAGGCCGCGCACCGATTGGCCGATCTTCATGGCCGGGCCGAACAGCGGCGAGGGCAGGCCCTCCTTGAGCGCCCAGCGCACCGCGCGCGAGGCGGTGCTGCGTGGCACACGCTCATCGACGATCTTGCGGCCGATGTCGACCAGGTGGCCGTAGTCCACCCCGCTGGGGCAGGTGGTTTCGCAGTTGCGGCAGGTCAGGCAACGGTCCAGGTGCAGCTGGGTTTTCTCGGTCGGGGCCTGGCCCTCGAGCACCTGCTTGATCAGGTAGATGCGCCCGCGCGGGCCGTCGAGCTCGTCACCGAAGATCTGGTAGGTGGGGCAGGTGGCGGTGCAAAAGCCGCAGTGCACGCATTTGCGCAGGATGGCCTCGGCCTCCTGGCCATCGGGCGTGCCCGCGAACTCGGGGGAGAGCTGGGTTTGCATGCGGTCAGAGGTCCGGGTAGAGACGGCCGGGGTTGAGGAAGCCGGCGGGAACGAACTCGCGCTTGAGCGCGCGGTGGATGCGCAGCAAGGGCGCCGGCAAAGGCTCGAAGCGCCCGCCGCGCGCGGCGCCGCCAGCGGCGCCGGCGATGAACAGCGTGGCGTTGCCGCCCGCCGCTCGGGCCGCGCGGCGCAGGGCCTCGGCTTCGGCCGGCGCGGCGCGCACCCAGCGCTGGGCACCGTGCCACTCGACATAGGGCGCCTCGGGCAGGTCCAATACCGGCGCGGTCTGCGGCACCGACAGGCGCCACAGATCACGATCGCCGCGCTCGGTAAACCAGGGCAGCGCCAGGTCGCGGCTGGCTGACCAATCGGAGGCCACATCCGCCTGGCGCTCGCCGCCCAGGCGCCGGCAGGCGGCATCGACTGCCGCCACCGCGCCGCGCAGGCGCAGGTACAGGCATTCGGTGCCGTTGTCGTCGACCCAGGCGCTGGCGTTGAGCGGCAGGGGCTGGCCGCCCCAGGCATGGAGTTGCTCCAGCGCCTGGGCCTGGCCCATCTCGAAGCGCAGGGTGGCCTCGGCCGGCGCCACCGGCAGCACCTTGAGGCTGACCTGCGCGATCACACCCAGCGTGCCGAGCGCGCCGGGCATCAGCCGCGAGACGTCGTAACCGGCCACGTTCTTCATGACCTGGCCGCCGAAGACCAGCACCTCGCCCCGGCCGTTGACCACGGTGGCGCCGAGCACGTAGTCGCGCACCGAGCCGACGCTGGCGCGGGCCGGGCCGGACAGGCCGGCCGCGACCATGCCCCCCACCGTGGCGCCGCCGCCAAAATGCGGCGGCTCGAAGGGCAGGCATTGGCCCTGCTCGGCCAGCACCGCCTCCAGCTGCGCCAGCGGCGTGCCGGCCCGCACGGTGACGACCAGCTCGCTGGGCTCGTAGCTCACGATGCCCTGCAGGGCTGCGGTGGACAGCGGCTCGCCAGCCACGGCGGGCTCGCCGTAGAAGGCCTTGCTGCCGCCGCCCGCGATGCGCAGGGGCTGGCGCGCGGCGGCGGCGGCGCGGATGCGCTCGGCGATGTCGGAGAGGGCTGCGTCCATGGCCTCGGATGGTAAGCGCCCGGCCCGGGTGGCGCGGCCGGCCCGCGGATGATGTTTTTGCGCTCAGTCGATGAAGAAATTGACCGGCTGGCCCGGCACCTCGACCCGGGTCCACAGCACCTGGCCCGACAGCGGAAACTCCCGCAGCTCGGCCGCCGGCCGGTTGGCACGGGCGCTGGTGACGAACAGGGTGCGCAGGTCGGCCCCGCCGAAGCAGGGCATGGTGGGGCAGCGCACCGGCAGGTCGAGCGAGCGCAGCACCCGGCCCTGTGGCGACAGCTGCAGCAAGGCGCCGCCCTCGAACAGGGCACACCAGTAGTTGCCCTGGCTGTCCATGGCCGCGCCGTCGGGCCGGCCGGCGTAACCCGGTTGCCCGGGTTGCCAGCCCGCGGGCTTGCCCGGCAGGCGCAGGAACTCGCGCGGCCGATCCAGCACGCCGCTGGCGGCGTCCCAATCCCAGGCGCGCACCACATGGCCGGGCGTGTCGGCCCAGTACAGGGTGCGGGCATCGGGCGAGAAGGCCAGGCCGTTGGCGGTTACGGCATCCCCGGCGCGCCGCACGAGCGCGGGCGCGGGCGCGGATGCGGCGCCAACCTCAGCCTGAGGCCGAGCGTCCAGGCTGTACAGCGCGGCCCGGGCGGCGTCGCGCGGCTCGTAAATCGTGCCGGCCCAGAAACGGCCGAGCGGATCAGCCTTGCCGTCGTTGAAGCGGGTGGTGGCGGTGTCGTGTTCGGCCGGCGCCAGCCGCGCCAACGCGCCGCCCCACTGCCGCGCCCGGTAGATGCCATCGCGCAGGGCGATCACCAGCCCGCCGGCGAGTGCTGGCGCGATACAGCCGGGCTCGGACGGCATGGCCCAGCTCTCGACCGCACCGCTGCCGTTGCGCGCGCGCCGCAGCTGCCGGCCTGGCACGTCGACCCAGTAGAGCATCTGCTCATCAGGGTGCCAGAAAGGCGATTCGCCAAGTTCGTCGCGGGAAGTGGGCAGGGCCTGCCAGCGGGCGGAAGTCATCGTGCGTTTCATTGTGCACCGCAGGCCCCCCATGTGGCGCGAAGGCCCCTACCATGCGGGAAGGAAACCCACCATGCTCGCATCCGATTCGTCCGCCCCATCGCCCACCGAGGTCGACGCCACACGCTATGCGTTGCTCAGACGCTTGGCCCACCCGATCCGCCACGAGATGGCGGCGCACTTGCAGCCCATCGGCATGGTCGGCGAGGTGCTGGGCCGACGCCTGCGCCAGCCGGCGCCCGACGCGGCCCAGCTGCAAGCAGGCGTGGAGCGCTTGCTGACGCTGTCACGGGCGGCGGTGCAGGCCTGCCTTGACGTGGTGACCTGGCTGTCCCCCGAGCCGGGGCGCGTGCTCACCTTGCAGGCGCTGGTGGCGGACACCGTGACGCTGCTGAACGGGCAGCTGGGATTTCGCGGCTTCGGGCTGCGCAACGATGTGGTCGAAGCGCCCTGGCCGGTGGCCCGCAACGGACTGCGCATGGTGCTGCCGGCCTGTCTGCTGCTGCTGTCCGACGATGCCGGCGCACCCGCCGAGATTCGCATCGAGGCGCGGCGCGACGGCGGGCGCGTGCAGCTGGTGCTGAACCTGGAACCCGGCGAGGGCCCCGAGCCCCTGCACATCGAGCCGACCTACCCGCCCTTGCGGGCGGCGCAGGTGGCGGCGCTCGCCCGCGCCGAGGGCGTTGGCTTCGAACAGGCCGGCGACGCGATCGTGCTGAGCGTGCCGCTGGCGCCGGCGCAGCCACCCGAGGCCCGATAAAAAAAGGGCCCGCTGTCGAAGGCGGGCCCGTAAGGTCAAAGGAGACTGCTTGCATGCCGGGCCGCGCGACGCGATCGCGCAGCCCCGACTCGGTGGGATCAGCGGTTGTAGGCGGTCTCGCCGTGGCTGCTGATGTCCAGGCCTTCGCGCTCTTCCTCTTCGGAGACGCGCAGGCCGATGACCAGGTCGACGATCTTGTAGGCGACGAAGGCCACGACCGCGGACCAGATGATGGTGGTGATCACACCCTGGAACTGGATCCACACCTGGCCGGCGATGGAGTAGTCGGGGTTGGCCTTGTTGGCGACGTAGTCGTAGATGCCGGTGCCGCCGAGCGACGGCGCGGCGAACACGCCGGTCAGCAGGGCGCCCAGGATGCCGCCCACGCCGTGCACGCCGAACACGTCCAGCGAGTCGTCGGCGCCGAGCATGCGCTTGAGGCCGTTGACGCCCCACAGGCAGATCAGGCCGGACAGCAGGCCGATCACGATCGCACCCATCGGGCCGACGAAGCCGCAGGCCGGGGTGATGGCCACCAGGCCGGCGACCGCGCCGGAGGCGGCGCCCAGCATCGAGGCTTTGCCCTTGGACAAGGCCTCACCGGCGATCCAGGAAAGCGTGGCGGCGGCGGTGGCCAGCAGGGTGTTGACGAAGGCCAGGGCGGCGACACCGTTGGCTTCCAGGTTGGAGCCGGCGTTGAAGCCGAACCAGCCCACCCACAGCAGTGAGGCGCCGACCATGGTCAGGGTCAGACTGTGGGGCGTGAGCGATTCCTTGCCGTAGCCGATGCGCTTGCCGATCACGTAGGCGCCCACCAGGCCGGCCACACCGGCGTTGATGTGAACCACGGTGCCGCCGGCGAAGTCCAGCGCGCCCTTGGCCCACAGCCAGCCCGCGTTGGCGGTGACGGTTTCCAGGGTCTTGGCGTCGGTGATGGCGTCCGGGCCGTCCCAGTACCAGACCATGTGGGCGATCGGCAGGTAGCTGAAGGTGAACCAGATCACGACGAACAGCAGCACCGCGGAGAACTTGATGCGTTCGGCAAAGGAGCCGACGATCAGCGCGCAGGTGATGGCGGCGAAGGTCGCCTGGAAGGCCACGAAGCTCAGCTCCGGCACGACCACACCCTTGCTGAAGGTGGCCGCGATCGAATCCGGCGTGATGCCCTTGAGGAACAGCTTGTCGAAGCCGCCGACGAACGGACTGCCTCCGGTGAAGGCCATGCTGTAGCCGTAGATCGCCCACAACACGTAGATGAGGGAGGTGACCACGAAGACCTGCATCAGCACGGACAGCATGTTCTTGCTGCGCACCAGGCCGCCGTAGAACAGCGCGAGGCCGGGCAAGGTCATCAGGATGACCAGCAGGGTGGACGAGGTCAGGAAGGCGGTGTCGCCCTTGTTGGGAACCGGCGCGGGCGCGGCCGCGGCCGGTGCGGCAACAGCCGCGGCGGGGGCCGCCGCGGCGGCCGGCGCGGCCTCGGCAGAGGCCGCTGCAGCTGGCGCGGGCGCGGCGGGCGCCTGCGCCAACACGGCGCCGCCCCCGGTGAGAAGTCCCAGCCCCAGGGCCAGGCTAGCAAGAAGCTTTCGCATGATGTATCTCTCGTGGATGTTGCTTAAAGGGCTTCCTGGCCGGTCTCGCCAGTGCGGATGCGAACGACCTGCTCAAGGTCGTAGACGAAGATCTTGCCGTCACCGATCTTGCCGGTGCGCGCGGCGCCCTCGACGGCTTCGATGACGCGTTCGACCAGGTCTTCGGCCACGGCGGCCTCGATCTTGACCTTGGGCAGGAAGTCGACCACGTATTCCGCGCCGCGATACAGCTCGGTGTGGCCCTTCTGGCGTCCAAAGCCCTTGACCTCGGTGACGGTGATGCCCTGCACGCCGATGGCCGAGAGGGCTTCACGCACCTCGTCGAGCTTGAAGGGCTTGATGATGGCGGTGACGAGTTTCATGGAATGCTCCTTGGAGGCTCAGGCTCAGAAGTTCTTCTTGAGGCCCAGGACCACGCCGGCCTTGCCGAGGTCCTTGTTGCCGCTGCCCGGCAGCGTGAAGGCGGTACCGAAATGGCTCTTCCAGTTGGTGCCCACGACGGCGGCGCTGAGGATCAGACCGTCGAAATCCTTGTTCAGGGTGATCGAGTAGTCCATGTAGGTGCCGAAGTTCTTGATGCGCTGCGAGCCGATATGGGGCACGACGGAGAAGCCGTTGCCCAGGTCGAACGTGGCGCTCAGGTCGAGGTAGCCGCTGCCTTTGCTGTTGACGGTGCCAAACAGGTTGGTCAGCGAGTGCGAGTACTTGGCGGTGACCGGGCCGAACGACAGCGCGCCGTACACCTCGAGGGTGTCGGGGTTGGCGAAGCCAGCGACGTCCTTGAGGTTGTTGCCGGCATACCAGTACTGCAGTGCGCCGACGTCGAACGCCAGGCCTTCGGTGATGGTGCCCTTGTAGCCGCCGTAGATGTCGATCTCGACCGGACCCTTGGCGGTGGCCGGCGCAGCGGGTGCATCCTCGATCCAGCGGATGGTCGAACCCCAGGCGCCCAGGTACAGGCCGCTCTTGTGCGCGAAGTCCGCGCCGCCTTGAATGGCGGGCTTCTTGGCGGACTGGGAGAGGCCGCGGTAGCGGTAGTCGGTCACCGCACCGAGGTTGTAGGAGAGTGTGTAGTCAGGCTCGGGCGCCTTGGTCTGGGCAAAGGCGGTGCCGGCCAGCGCCAGCGTGGAAAGCAGCAGGGCTGATTTGATCTTCATGGTTTCTCCGTTCGAGGTGATGTGATGGACTCAGAGCCCCCAAGCACGAGCCGTGCCAGTGATAGATGAGCCACCCCAGTCCCCTGCGCGCGCATTCGACGTCCCAGCACGGGGCTGACGAAGCTCATGTAGCACCATAACAGTGCCGCGCGCCGAACAGAGGCGCACCACCGCGATGCCGCACCAATAGCGGGAGCTCAGCCATGAATACGAAGGAACTAATATCGCCCCCCAGGGGGAATGACCATGAGCTTGTCCGTCGTGAAAAGCCGTGCGCTGCTGGGCCTGCAGGCCGCTGCGGTGCGCGTGGAGGTGCATCTGGCCAACGGCCTGCCCAGCTTCACGCTGGTGGGTCTGGCCGATGTGGAAGTGAAGGAGGCGCGCGAGCGGGTGCGCGCGGCGCTGCAGACCTGCGGGCTGGAGTTTCCGCACAACAAGCGCATCACCGTCAACCTGGCACCGGCCGACCTGCCCAAGGATTCGGGCCGCTTCGACCTGCCGATCGCCGTGGGCATCCTGGCGGCCAGTGGGCAGCTCGATGCGGCGGCGGTGGAGGCCTTCGAGTTCATGGGTGAGTTGTCTCTGTCGGGCGAGCTGCGGCCGGTGCGCGGCGCGCTGGCCATCAGCCTGGCGATCCAGGCCGCCGGCGAAGCGGCCGCCCTGGTGCTGCCACCTCGCAGCGCCGAGGAAGCCGCCTTGGTGCCGGGCGCGGCCATCTGGCGCGCGGTGCACCTGCTGGATGTGGTGCGCCGCTTCCTACCTGGCGGGCCGGCGCCCCTGGCCGCTGGGGACGACGGCTGGTCGCGGGCCCAGGCGCCCGCCGGGCTGGCACCCTGCGCCGAGGGGCCCGATCTGGCGGACGTCAAGGGCCAGGCCCTGGCCCGGCGCGCCTTGGAAGTGGCGGCCGCCGGCGGCCACAGCCTGCTGCTGGTCGGGCCGCCCGGTTCGGGCAAGTCGATGCTAGCCCAGCGCCTAGCCGGCCTGCTGCCCCCGATGACCGTGACCGAAGCGCTGGAGAGCGCCGCCATCGCCAGCCTGGCCGGGCGCTTTGCGGCCGAGCGCTGGGCGCTGCGGCCCACCAGCAGCCCGCACCACTCGGCCAGCGCGGTGGCCCTGGTGGGCGGTGGCTCGCCACCGCGCCCGGGTGAGATCTCACTGGCCCACCATGGTGTGCTGTTCCTGGACGAGCTGCCGGAGTTTCCCCGCCCAGCGCTGGAGGCGCTGCGCGAGCCGATCGAGACCGGCACCATCCGAATCGCGCGCGCCGCCCACAGCGCGCAGTTTCCGGCGCGCTTTCAGCTGATCGCCGCCATGAACCCCTGCCCCTGCGGCTGGCTGGGCGCCAGCCAGAAGGCCTGCCGCTGCACGCCCGATCAGGTCAGCCGCTATCAGGGCAAGCTCAGCGGCCCCTTGCTGGACCGTATCGACCTGCAGGTGGAAGTACCGGCCCTGGCGCCGCAGGCGCTGCTGCAGGCGCCGGCCGGTGAGGCCTCGGCGCCGGTGCGCGCGCGCTGCACGGCGGCGCGGCAGCGGGCCATGGACCGCCAGGGTGTGGCCAACCAGGCGCTGCAGGGACGCGAGATCGACACCCATGCGCGCCTTTCAGGCCCGGCCCAGGATTTTCTGCACCGCGCCGCCGCCCGCCTGGGCTGGACGGGCCGTGGCACCCATCGCGCGATGAAGGTGGCCCGCACGCTGGCGGATCTGGAAGGCAGCGATGCGGTGGAGGTGGCGCATGTGGCGGAGGCCGTGCAGCTGCGCAGGGGGGCGCTGGGTGGGCAGGGGTGAGACGGCTCACGCGTGCCCAATGCCCGGGATCGGGCTGAGCTCATACGCCGTACTCCGCCCACCGCCCTCGGCCCGACGCAGCACCCCTAGCGACATCAGCTCCTGGATATCGCGCAGTGCGGTGTCCGGCGAGCACTTGGCGATGGCAGCCCATTTGCTGGTGGTCAGCTTGCCCTCGAAGCCGTCGAGCAGCCGGTTGAGAAGCTTGTGCTGGCGTGGGTTGAGCGGCGTGCCGGCCCAGCGCTGCCAGAATCGCGCCTTGCCCAGCACGCCGTCGACGGTGTGCTGAGCGCTGTCGATGGCGCGATGCAAGGTGCCCAGGAACCAGTCCAGCCAGGCCGTGACGTCGAGTGAGCCCTTTTGCGTGCGCTCCAGAATGTCGTAGTAGTCCCTGCGTTCGCGCTGGATCTGGGCCGACAGGCTGTAAAACCGCTGCGGGCTGCCATCGGCGCGGGCCAGGAAAAGGTCGCCGACCGCGCGGGCGATACGGCCATTGCCGTCGTCGAAGGGGTGGAGGGTGACGAACCACAGGTGGGCCAGCGCCGCCTTGATCAGCGCGGGCTCGGGCGTGGCCGCATTGGCCCAGGCCAGGAAGCGCTCGACCTCGCCAGGCAGGGCCGCTGCAGAGGGCGCCCGGAAGTGGACACGGGGCCGGTACACCGGGCCGGAGATGACCTGCATGGGGCCGGTGGCGTCGTCGCGCCAGGCGCCGACCCGGATCTGCGTCAGTCCGCTGTAGCCCGTGGGGAAGAGCGCAGCGTGCCAGCCGAACAGACGCTCGGCCGTCAGTGGCGCGCTGCAGCGTGCGGTGGCGTCCAGCACCATTTCGACCACGCCATCGACATGACGGTCAACCGGCGCCAGCGCGCCGATGTCGACGCCCAGGTGCCGGGCCACGGAAGATCGGACCGATTCGATGTCGAGCTGCTCGCCTTCGATCTCGCTGGTTTTGAGCACATCCTCGGTCAGGGCCGCCAGGCTGGCCCGGTCGCGCAGGTCGAGGCCGACATCGGCCAGACGGCCCAGCAAGCGGCCCTGTGCCCGGCTGACGTCGGCCAGCGGACTCGCCAGCCCGGCAAGCTCGTAGCGCCAGGCCGGCCAGTCGTCTTCCTGCCAGATGTACGGCTTATCTCCGCTTTCCATGCGGAGATTGTGGGGGCGATTCCCCGCATCGGCAAGTTATTCACCGCAAATCTTGCGGTGAACAGGCGCCTGATTCGCCTTAGTAATCCGAGAAAACCGTCAGAGATTCGGCGCCAGCAACCTCTCCAGCCGCGCCCGCTCCATACCCCGCCGCCGCGCCTGGTCCAGCAGCTGGTCTTCCCCGATCTTGCCGACGTTGAAGTACACGCTGTCCGGGTGGCTGAGGTAAAAGCCGCTGACGCTGGCGGCCGGCATCATGGCCAGGCTTTCGGTGAGGTCCATGCCGATCTCCTGCGGTTTGAGCAGATCGAACATGTCGCGCTTGACGCTGTGGTCCGGGCAGGCCGGGTAGCCGGGCGCGGGGCGGATGCCGCGGTACTTTTCGGCGATCAGCTCCTCGCCCGAGAGCTGCTCCTGCGCGTCATAGCCCCAGAAATCCTTGCGCACCCGCTCGTGCAGGCATTCGGCAAAGGCCTCGGCCAGCCGGTCGGCCAGTGACTTGAGCATGATGGCCGAGTAGTCGTCGTGGCCATCCTGGAACAGCTTTTCCCGCTTGTCCACGCCGATGCCGGCGGTGACGGCGAAGGCGCCCACATAGTCCTTGGCCACGCCCTTGGGCGCGACGAAATCGGCCAGGCAGCGGCTGGGGCGCATCACGCCGTCGATCTGGTGCTTCTCGGCCTGCTGGCGCAGGCCCCACCAGGTCAGGGCGACCTGCGAGCGCGTCTCGTCGGTGTAGAGCTCGATGTCGTCGTCGTTGACGCTGTTGGCCGGCCACAAGCCCATGACACCGTTGGCGGTGAGCCAGCGGCCCTCGATCAGGCGCTTGAGCATCTGCTGGCCGTCGGCATGCACGCGCACGGCCTCGGCGCCCACCACCTCGTCTTGCAAGATGGCGGGGAAGGCGCCGGCCAGGTCCCAGGTCTGGAAGAAGGGGCCCCAGTCGATGTAGCTGGCCAGTTCGGACAGATCGAAGTTGCGGAACACGCGCCGGCCAATGAACTTGGGCACGGGCGGGGTATAGGCCGACCAGTCCACCGGCGTCTTGTTGGCGCGTGCCTTGGCCAGGGGCCACAGCGGCACCTGCTTCTTGTT
>JAZKDA010000254.1:0-12595 GCA_040387815.1 Pseudomonadota bacterium
CCGACGCTGCCTTCCAGTCCCTGGCGCAAGGTGAAGACCAGGTGATAACCGTCACTTACGACGTGACCGACGAATACGGCGCGTCGGCCGCTCAATCGGCCACCATCACCATCACCGGCACCAACGACACCCCCACCATTGCCGGCGTGGACACCGGCTCCGTGAAGGAAGACACCGCCGTCACCCCCGCGGGCGATCTGGTCACCGGGGGTACGCTGACGATCTCCGACGCCGACGAAGGCCAATCAAGTTTTACCGCCCAGGCCGGCACAGCGGGCAGCAATGGCTACGGCACGTTCACGCTCGATGCTGGCGGCCAGTGGACCTACACCGCCGTCAACAGCGCGGCTGCCATCCAACTGCTCAACGACGGCCAGTCGCTGACCGACTCGTTTACCGCCTGGTCCAGTGACGGTTCCGAATCGACCGTGGTCACCGTCACGATCGACGGCACCACCGAGCCGCCCACCACGCCCCCCGCATCCGCCGACGGCGAGACGATCATCGTGTCCAGCGGCAGCGTCACGATTGACAGCCAGTGGATATTCGGCAACGACACCCCCGGCACCGGCTCGATTGTCGGCTTTGCGAGCAATCCCACCGGCTTTTCCACCGGCAGCGGCACCGTCACCATCAACACCGGTTCACTGACCGGCGGAACGGCGCTGACCGTGGGTGGGCAGGCCTACACCGCCTACACGATCGCCTACCAGGTCATCGACAGCGCCGGGGCCACCGCGAATGCGACACTCAATCTGGCGGTCGTCAACACGAGTAGTGGCAACGACACCATCAACCTGTCGACAGCGACACTCGCCGATCCCTTCTTCGGGGGCGACTATGACTACGCGTACCTGAATCTTGCCAATGGCACCGACACAGTCAACGCCACCACCGGCGACGGCATCGACGAACTGATTGGCGGTCCTGGCAACGACACCTTCTACAGTGGCGCGGGCGCCGACACCATGACCGGCGACCAGGGCATCGACACCTTCGTGTTCAACACGGCGCTGACCTCGGTGGACACGATCACCGATTTCAATGCCACGGAAAACGCCAGCAACCAGGACTGGATCCAGCTGTCGTCGTCCGTCTTCACCGGTATTTCCGCCGCTTCGGGTGGCACCTTGGCAACAGGCGACTTTGCGTCAATCGCGACTGCCAGCGGCACCTATGGCGCCGGCGTGAACATCGTCTTCGACCAGGCCACCGGCAATCTCTGGTACGACGCCGATGGCGGGAACCTCAGCACAGGCGCCACCCAATTCGCCACATTGGGTACCGGATATGGCACCACCCTGGACGCGGGAGACTTCAAGGTCGTCTGAAGGCGCTATGCACGGCTGAGGCGACGCAATACCATGCAGCCTCAGCGGCAATAATGCCCTCAGCGATTCCATGAAGCCCCTGTTACACCACCTCAAACGCCCGCTCCTTCACGTCGCGGGCTTTTCCTTCTTCATCAACCTGCTCCTGCTGATCCCCGCGATCTTCATGCTGCAGGTGTTCGACCGCGTGCTGGTCTCGCGCAGCACCGACACGCTGCTGGTGCTGGCCCTGGGCGCGGGCATCGGTCTGCTGCTGCTGATGGCGCTGGACTACGTGCGCGCCCGCCTGCAGGGCGTGGCGGGCAATGTGATCGCCGAGACGCTGTCGCCCGTGGTCACCAAGCTCACCGTGGCCCAGGCCGCGCGCCGCAGCGGCAAGCCGCTCAACGAGGGCCTGCGCGATATCGGCACGCTGCGCGCCGCGTTCTCGGCCCAGGGCCTGCTGGCCGTGTTCGATGCGCCGTGGATGCTGATCTACATCGCGCTGATCTGGCTGGCCCACCCCTGGCTGGGGCTCACGGCCGCCGGCGCCGCGGCGCTGATGCTGGTGCTGACCTTCGTCAACGACTGGCTCACCCGCCGCGACATCGAGGCCCTGCAAAAGGCCGCCAGCGGCGCCACCCGCTACCTTGAAGCCTCGCTGGCCAACGCCGAAGTGGTGCAGACGCTGGGCATGACCGACGCGCTGCTTGCGCGCTGGCGCGCCAAGAGCGCCGAGGTGCTGCGCTTGCAGGGGCCCACCGCTCGCAAGACGGTCAGCATGGCAGCCCTCACCCGCACCCTGCGCCAGGCAGTGCAGATTCTGATGCTGGCCGTGGGTGCCTACCTGGTGATCACGGGCCAAGCCTCGCCGGGCGTCACCATAGCCTGCACCATTTTGCTGGGGCGCGCGCTCCAGCCGGTGGAGCAGGTGGTGGGCAGCTGGAAGGTGCTGGCCGAGGCCCGCGCCGCCTTCGCGCGCCTGGCCACGCTGCTCGATTCGGCCGCCGCCGAGCCGCGGCGCATGGAGCTGCCCGCACCGCGCGGCGAACTGATCGCGCACCAGCTGGCCTTTCGCGCGCAGGGCACCGAGCGCGTGCTGCTGGCCGGCGTGTCGCTGCGACTGGCGGCCGGCGAGTCGCTGGCCATCATCGGCCCCAGCGGCGCCGGCAAGTCGACCTTGCTGCGCCTGCTCACCGGCGTGTGGGCGCCCACGGCCGGCGTGGTGCGGCTGGACGGCTCCGACCTGGCACAGTGGCCGCGCGAGCAGCTCGGCCCCTGGTTGGGGTATGTACCGCAGGACGTGGAGCTGTTCGCCGGCAGCGTGGCCGAGAACATCGCCCGCCTCGGCGAGGTCGACTCGGCCAAGGTGGTGGCGGCGGCCCAGCGCGCGGGCGTGCACGAGATGATCCAGTCGCTGCCAGACGGCTACGACACGCTGGTCGACCCCACCAGTGCCCTGCTCTCGCCCGGCCAGCGCCAGCGCATCGCATTGGCCCGCGCGCTGTATGGCGACCCGCGCCTGCTCATACTGGATGAACCCAACTCCAACCTCGACGGCGCCGGAGAGATCGCGCTGGCCGAAGCGCTCAAGGCCCTGCGCGGCCAGGTCACGGTGGTCGTGGTGACGCACCGCACGACACTGGTGCAGCATGTCGACAAGATGCTCGTGATCGAAGCCGGCCGCACCCAGCACTACGGCTCGGTGGCCGACGTGATGAAGGCCATGCAGGCCAAGGCCCAGGGCCAACCGCCAGCCGGTGCCAACGTGGTCGCCATGCCGGTGGCGGCAGCCAGCGCGATGGAGAAGGCGTCATGAGCGCAGCGCCGAGCCGCCTCAAGCAAGCTCGCGCCCCCGCGGGGGGCAGCGAAGGACACGAAGTGCCGAGCGAGGGGGCGTCATGAGCACCGCTGCGATGCCAGTCGATCCGACCCTGCAACCCCACCTGCGCGAGGCAAGCCGCCTGGCACGTACCGGCCTGCTGGTGCTGGCGCTGGGCCTGTTGCCTATTCTTGCCTGGCTGGCCTTCGCGCCGCTCGCCTCGGCGGTGGTGGCGCCCGCGCACGTCAAGGTCGATCTCGACCGCCGCCCGGTGCAGCACGCGGAGGGCGGCATCGTGCGCGAGGTGAAGGTGCGCGACGGCCAGCGCGTCCAGCAGGGCGAACCGCTGGTGATCCTGGGCGACGTCGGCGTCGATGCCGACGTCAACCGCCTGGCTTACCGCGTGCTCACCGAACGTGCCGGCGTGATCCGCCTGGAGGCCGAGCAATCGGGCGCCGCCACACTGAACTTCCCGCCCGAGCTGGTCAAGGCCGCCCAGGGCGACTCGCGGATGTCCGAGCAGCTCCTGAAGGAGCGGGCCCTGTTTGCCGCGCGGCGCGACAGCCTGCAGGGTCAGACCGCATTGCTGCGGGCCCAGCGCGAGAAGATTGCGCAGGAGATGAAGTCGCTGCAAGCCCAGATCGACCAGGCCACCAGTTCGCTGGAGCACCAGCGCGCCGAACTGGAGCGCAATCGCCAATTGCTCAAGGACGGCTTCATCGCCGGCACCCGCATCTCGCAGCTGGAGGCCGCAGTGGCCGATTACGGCGTCAAGCTCGAAGAGCGCCGCTCCGAGCTGGCGCGCGCCGACCAGCGGATGGTCGACACCGATCTGCGCATCAAGGGCCTGGAGAGCGAATACCGCCAGCAGGCCAGCGACCAGCTGAAGGTGGCGATGGTGCGCATGTCCGAAATCCAGCAAGAGCTGCGCAAGTCCACCGACGCCTCCCGGCGCCAGGTGATCACCGCGCCGGTGGCCGGCGAGGTGATGAACCTGCGGTTTACCAGCCCGGGCAGCGTGATCACCCCGCGCGAGCCGATCGCCGACATCGTGCCTACCGATCCGCGCTTGGTGGTCGAAGCGCAGATCCGCCCCGAGGACATCAACCGCGTGCATCCCGGCCAGGCCGCGCGCATGCGCCTGACCGCCTACAACGCGCTGACCACGCCGATGGTCGAGGGCAAGGTGTTCTACGTCTCGGCCGACCGCCTGATCGACCGGGCCACGCAGCAGCCCTACTACATCGTGCTGGTCGAGGCCGACCCCGCCTCGCTCAAGCAAGGCGGCCAGCTCACACTGCAGGCCGGCATGCCCGCCGAGGTGTTCATCGAAGGCCAGGTGCGCACGGCACTGCAGTACCTGGCAGAGCCGATCACGCTGATCCTCAACCGCGCGGGGCGCGAGCGGTAAAATTCGCGGCGTCTGCCCCTGCGGCCACGGCACTGCCCCGCAGTGCCGTTTTCATTCACCTCAGCCTCTGGATCTACCCCATGAACCGCTGGACCCCCGCCCTCTTCGCCCCGCTGCTGCTGGCCGCCGCCAGCGCCTTCAGCCAGTCCATCGTGCGCGAGGCGCCCGCCAACGTGCGCCCGGCGCGGATGGTCGTCACCCAACCGCCCGAGGTCACGCTCAACGGCACGCCTGACCGGCTGTCCCCCGGCGCGCGGATTCGCGACCTGAACAACCTGGCGGTACTCTCGGGCAGCCTGGTCGGGCAGAACCTGCCCATGGTGTACCGCCGCGATGCGGCCGGCCTGGTGCATGAGGTGTGGCTGCTGACCGAGGGCGAATACGCCCAGGTGCGCGACTACGCCGACAACACCGCCAACCCCGAGGCAGTGGCCAAGATCCACGCGCTGTTGATTGCCATCTTCGGCGGCCGCCGTTGAGCGGGGGCCGCCATGAGCACCACCAAAAAGGTCTTCATCAAGACCTTCGGCTGCCAGATGAACGAGTACGACTCGGACAAGATGGCCGATGTGATGAAAGCCGCGCAAGGCTATGAACCCACGCAAGACGTCGAAGAAGCCGACCTGATCCTGTTCAACACCTGCTCGGTGCGCGAGAAGGCGCAAGAGAAGGTGTTTTCCGACCTGGGCCGCGTCAAGCACCTCAAGGCCAAGGGCGTGATGATCGGCGTGGGCGGCTGCGTGGCCAGCCAAGAGGGCGCGGCCATCGTCGCGCGCGCGCCGTATGTCGATCTGGTGTTCGGCCCGCAGACGCTGCACCGCTTGCCCGAGATGCTGGCGCGGCGCGAGCGTGAACAACGCGCGCAGGTGGACATCAGCTTTCCCGAGATCGAAAAGTTCGACCACCTGCCACCCGCGCGGGTGGACGGCGCCACCGCCTTCGTGAGCATCATGGAAGGCTGCAGCAAGTACTGCAGCTACTGCGTGGTGCCCTACACCCGCGGCGAGGAGGTCTCGCGCCCGTTCGACGACGTGCTGGTCGAGGTGGCCGGCCTGGCCGAGCAGGGCGTGCGCGAGGTGACGTTGCTGGGCCAGAACGTGAACGCCTACCGCGGCAAGATGGGCGATACCGCCGATATCGCCGACTTCGCGCTTCTCATCGAGTACGTCGCCGACATACCCGGCATCGAGCGCATCCGCTACACCACCAGCCACCCGAACGAGTTCACGCAGCGGCTGATCGAAGCCTATGCCAAGGTGCCCAAGCTGGTCAGCCACCTGCATCTTCCGGTGCAGCACGGCAGCGACCGCATCCTCATGGCGATGAAGCGCGGCTACACCGCCATGGAATACAAGAGCACCATCCGCAAGCTGCGCGCCGTGCGGCCCAGCTTGTCGCTGTCCAGCGACTTCATCGTGGGCTTTCCCGGCGAGACCGAGGAAGACTTCGCCAAGATGATGAAGCTGATCGACGACGTGGGCTACGACACCAGCTTCAGCTTCGTCTTCAGCCCCCGACCCGGCACGCCCGCGGCCAACCTGCACGACGACACGCCGCAAACGGTCAAGCTCAAGCGCCTGCAGCACCTGCAGGCCGTGATCGAGGACAACGTGCGCCGCATCAGCGCCAGCCGCGTCGGCACCGTGCAGCGCATCCTGGTCGAGGGGCCTTCGCGCAAGGACCCCGCCGAGATGTCGGGCCGCACCGAATGCAACCGCGTCGTCAACTTCAAGGGCCCGGCGCGGCTGGTCGGCCAGATGGTCGACGTCACCATCACCGAGGCCTTCCCGCACTCGTTGCGCGGTCAGGCGCTGCTGCGCGAATCATCCCCCGTCCTCGCCTGACGGCGATGGGCCTGCGCCGGATTTCGTTTCGCCAGTTGCTGCTGGTGGCCTTCCTGGCCATCGGCCTGCTGCTGGGCGCCACCGCCCTGCGCGCGGTGCTGATCCTGGAGCAGCTGATGGCGCAAAGCAGCGCCGCCTCGGACCGCGCGCTCGATCTCACCTCCAGCGCCCAATCGCTCACCGCCCGGTCGGTCGCCATGGAGCGCGCCGCCCGGCAGTCGCTCATCTTGAGCGACCCCGTGCTGACCCGCCGCTTCCAGGACGAGCTCGCGCACGCGCAGACGTCCTTGCTGCGCATGCGCCGCAGCGGTCTGTCCGAGCGGCTGGCGCAGCAGTGGACGGCGCAGCTGCATGAGGTCCAGGCCTTGCTGCCCGGCGCCCCCGAGACGGCGCTCGAGCGCGAGCGCCAGGTGGGCGCGGCCTTTCGCGAGCTGGACTTCATCAACAGCGCCATTGCCCGCGCCGTGCAAGACGAGATCGAATCGCGCGACCGCGCGCTGCGGGAAGGCCTGGCCGCCAGCCGCACGAAGCTGATGCAGCAGGTGGTGCTGGCCATCGTGCTGGCGGCCGTGCTCGCGGTGGCCCTGGGCATCTGGCTGGCGCGCCCCTTCGCCCGCCTGGAAAAAGCGGTGGTCGACCTGGGCGAGAACCGCCTGGACCGCCCGATCGACATCCAGGGCCCGGCCGATGTGCGCCGGCTGAGCCAGCAGCTCGAATGGCTGCGCCTGCGCCTGACCGAACTGGACGCGGACAAGGCCCGCTTTCTGCGGCATATCTCGCATGAGCTCAAGACGCCACTGGCCGCGCTGCGCGAAGGCGTCTCGCTGCTGGAGGAAGGTGTCACCGGCGAGCTGACCGCCGACCAGCAGGAGGTGGCGCGCATCCTGCGGCACAACACCGCCGTGCTGCAGGCGCAGATCGAGGCCCTGCTCAATTTCAACGCCGCGGCCTTCGAGGCGCGTCAGCTCGATCGTCAGCGCACCGACCTGCTGGCCCTGCTGCAGGATCAGGTGGAAGCGCAGCGCCTGCAATGGCAGGCCGGCGGCCTGCGCGTGAAGATCGATGGCGAGCCCCAATGGGCGGCGGTCGACGCGGCCAAGCTGGGCACGGCTGTGGCCAACCTGCTGTCCAACGCGATCCGCTTTTCGCCACCGGGCGGCACCATCGCCATCGCGCTCGGCGCGCATGAGGGCCGGGTGCGAATCGACATCCGCGACGCCGGGCCGGGCGTGGCCCCCGCCGACCGCGACCGCGTGTTCGAGCCCTTCTACCGGGGCGAGCGCCAGCCGCAGGATGCGGCGCGCGGCACCGGCATCGGCTTGTCCATCGTGCAAGAGTACATTGCGGCCCATGGTGGCCGTGTCGCGCTGTTGGACGACGGACCGGGCGCCCATTTCCGGATTGAATTGCCCCATGGACTCTGATCACCTGGCCGCGTCTGGGCGCTGGCTGTCGGCCTTCGGCGCGTTGGCCCTGCTGGCCGCCTGCGCCACCTCGCTCCCGCCCGCCACCGCCCCCTCGCCGTCGCCGCCTCCAGCAATCGCAAGTGCACCAGCGCCGGCCGCCCCGGCGACCGCACCGCCCGCCGCGGCGGCCCCCATGCTGCCCACTCCGGCGCCCGCCAGCGCACCGGCCGTGCCGACGGCCAGGCCACTGGTGGCCGAAGCCCTGGCCTGGGCCGACCGCCTGCGCACGCTCTCCAACGGCGAGCTGGCAGCCGAGATCACCCGCCTGTCCGCCCCCGGCGCCACGCCACTGCAGCAGCTGACGCTGGCGCTGGCCTTGTTGCAGCTGCCTTCGCCGGCCGAGGGCGCGCGGGCCGCAACCTTGCTTCAGGGCGTGATCGCCAACCCCTCGGACGATGCCCGCCCACTGCACCCGCTGGCGCGCCAGGTGGCGGCGCAATACGCGCAGCAGCAGCGCCGGCTGGAGGAACAGCTCGAGCGCCAATCGCTACAGTTGCGCGAAGCGCAGCGGCGCATCGACCAGCTGACCGAGCGCCTCGAAGCGCTGCGCGCCATCGAGCGCAGCATGCCCTCGCGCGCGCGCTGAACGCCCCGCCATGACCGCCGCCCCCGCGCGCATCCTGCTGGTCGACGATGACCCCGACCTGCTGCGTCTGCTGTCGATGCGACTGGCGGCCGCCGGCTACCACATCAGTGCGGTTCCCTCCGCCGAGGCGGCCCTGGCCCACCTGGCCGTGGAGCGCCCGCAGCTGGTGCTCAGCGACGTGAAGCTGCCCGGACGCGATGGCCTGGCCTTGTTCGATGAGATCCATCTGCGGCACCCCTCGCTGCCGGTGATCCTGCTGACCGCGCACGGCACCATCCCCGACGCGGTCAAGGCCACCGCGCGCGGCGTGTTCGGCTACCTGACCAAGCCCTACGACCCGCGCGAGCTGCTCGAGCGCATCGACCAGGCCCTGGCCCTGGCCGGGCCGGCGCCGGCCAGCGTGCCGGCCGATGCGGCCTGGCGCGCCGAGGTCATCAGCCGATCCAGCCGCATGGCCGAGGTGCTGGCCGAAGCCCGGCTGATCGCCGGCTCCGACGCCTCGGTGCTGCTGCGCGGCGACAGCGGCTCGGGCAAGGAGGTGCTGGCCCGCGCCATCCACCGCGCCAGCCCGCGCGCGCGCAAGCCCTTTGTCGCGGTCAACTGCGGCGCCATCCCCGAGGCCCTGCTCGAATCCGAGCTGTTCGGACACGTCAAGGGCGCCTTCACCGACGCAGTGGCCAACCACAAGGGCCTGTTCCAGGCGGCCGACGGCGGGACGCTGCTGCTGGACGAGATCGGCGACATGCCGCCCGCCTTGCAGGTCAAGCTGCTGCGGGTGCTGCAAGAGCGCGCCGTGCGCCCGCTGGGCTCCAGCCAGTCCATCCCGGTGGACGTGCGCATCATCTCGGCCACCCACCGCGACCTGGAAGCCGCCATGGCCACCGGGCAGTTTCGCGAAGACCTGTACTGGCGGCTCAATGTGGTCACCCTGTCGCTGCCCACCCTGGGTCAGCGCCGCGAAGACATCCCGCTCCTGGCCAACCACTTCCTGCAAAAGCTGGCCACCAAATACAAGCGCCGGCTCTCGGGTTTCGCGCCGGAGGCCATGAAGGCGCTCGCCGCCGCGCCCTGGCCCGGCAATGTGCGCCAGCTGTTCAACGTGGTCGAGCAGGTCTGCGCCCTGTCCACCACGCCCTTGATCCCGCTGAGCCTGGTCCAGCGGGCGCTGCGGGTGCCCGGTGTGGAAGTGCTCACCTATTCCGAGGCCAAGCAGCGCTTCGAGCGCGACTACCTGGTCGGCCTGCTCAAGTTGACGGACGGCAACGTGGCCGACGCCGCCCGCCTGGCCGGCCGCAACCGCACAGAGTTCTACCGCCTGCTGCAAAAGAACGAGCTCACGCCCGGGCACTTCAAGGGCGACGGTGTCGCCATTTCACAGGGCCTTGTCGCCGATCAGCGACAGGGGGGCGAAGGGGGCAACGCGGACGCGTGAAGCCATCGCGTCGCCGCACGGCGACAAAACACAGGGTTTTCCCTAGCTCAACCGAGCCTTTTTCGGCCGCACCGCCCGAGGTCAACCGCAAGCCCTTGATTCGTAAGAACATTTTGGGTGGCACAGGGTTTGCACTAGGAAGGCATGCCCTTCCCGCGACTGGCCCTGCCTCCCCTTGTGCTTGCGCTGCTGCTGCCGCTCGTGGTCGCGGCATTCGCCCCGCAAGCCGCCGCCCAGCCGCTACCGCGCGCCGCAGCCACTGAGGTCGGTGCCGCCACCACCCCCCGGTTTGACTTCGACACCCTGAGCCAGCGCGCGCGCGGCCTGGCCCAGTCACTTTGGGCCGAGCCTGCGGCGGCGCTTCCCGCCGGCCTGGCCGGCCTCGACTACGACGCCCTGCGCGACATCCGTTTTCGCCCTGCCCGCGCGCTCTGGCGTGATGCCGGGCTGCCGTTCGAGGGCATGTTCTTCCACCGCGGCAAGTACGCGCCGCAACCGGTCCGAGTCAACGAGATCCGCCCCGACGGCAGCGTTCGTCCCATCTCGTACCAGCGCGCGGACTTCGACTACGGCGGCAACGCGGTCGACCCCGACGCCTGGGGCGACCTCGGCTTTGCGGGCTTTCGGCTGCACTACCCCCTCAATGGCGACGCGTACAAGGACGAGTTGGCCGCTTTCCAGGGCGCCAGCTACTTCCGGGTGCTCGGCGCCGGCCAGCAGTACGGCCTGTCGGCGCGCGGCCTGGCGATCGACACGGTGGGCGGCGCGCGAGAAGAATTTCCCCGCTTCACCGAGTTCTGGCTGGAGCGCCCCGCGCCCGGCGCGCGCGAAGTGGTGGTCCATGCCCTGCTCGAATCGCCACGCGTCACGGGGGCCTACCGCTTTGTCCTGCGCCCTGGCCCACAGACCCTGATGGAAGTGCGCGCGCGTGTGTTCCCGCGGCGCGGCGCCGCGCCCATCGCCACGCTGGGCATTGCGCCGCTGACCAGCATGTTCCTGTTCGGCGAGAACCAGCCGCGCAGCGGCGACTTCCGCCCCGAGGTGCATGACTCCGACGGCCTGCTGATCGAAAGCGGCACAGGCGAATGGCTTTGGCGGCCGCTGCTCAACCCCTCGCGCGTCCTGGTCAACAGCTTCACGCTGAGCAGCCTGCGCGGCTTCGGCCTGATGCAGCGCGATCGCGCCTTCGCCAGCTACGAGGACGTGGAAGCGCGCTATGAGCGCCGCCCCAGTGCCTGGGTGCGTCCGATCGGCGACTGGGGCCCGGGCCGCGTCGAGCTGGTGCAGCTGCCCACGCCCGATGAGACCCACGACAACATCGTCGCCTACTGGGTGCCCGCGCGCCTGCCCGCACCCGGCCAACCGCTGGAGTTCGCCTACGAAATCGCCTGGCAGGGCGACGCCCCGCAGCGCCCGCCGTCGGGCTGGACGGTGCAGTCGCGCCGCGGCTTCGGCTATTTGCGCGATGCGGCCGAGGCCGCCGGCCAGGTGAAGTACGTCGTCGACTTTGCCGGCCCGGCCCTGGCCGCCTTGCCGGCCGACGCGCCGGTGCGCGCCGTGGCCAGCGCCGATGCCAACGGCCGCATCGAGCAGCAGCAGGCCTATTTCAATCCCGCAACCCGCAGCTGGCGCATGGCCCTGCGGGTGCGCCCCCTCGATCCCGCGCAGCCGGTGGAGCTGCGCGCCTATCTACAGCACGGCAACGACAGCCTGACCGAAACATGGACGCACATCATTCTTCCCGACACCCCCCGTTGAAGCATTGGGCCGACGGCGACACCGGCGGTTCGCATCGCTTGCCCGCCGCCGCGCCCGACGCCACGCCGCGGCGCAGCGCGTTGCGCGAAGAGCGCCATCCCAATGCGGTGACGGCACCGCCGATCCATCGCGGTTCGATGCCGCCCACGCCATGGCGGGGGTTCTGGAAAAGCATCGCGGCCGGGGTGCTGGCGGGGGTGCCGGGTGTGGGCGCCTCGAAGGTCCTCGCGCTGGATTCCCGCCTTCGCGGGAATGACGAAGGTGCCCGTCATCCCCGCGAAGGCGGGGATCCAGGCCCCACAACATGGGAACGCGCCGCCGCCAAGCGCCGCACCATCTTCCTGCTGTTCACGCTGCTCAGCGCGGCCCTGGCCACCCTGCTGTTCGCCAAGGCCCAGCCCGACTACGACAGCGCCTGGCTGCGCTATGGGCAGATCACCTTGTTCGCCATCCTGTCCACCTGGGTGGTGACCGGCTTCACCACCGCCCTGATGGGGTTCTGGGTGACGCTGCGCGGGGACGCGCATGCGCTCTCGGCGCGCTCGGTGCGCCACCACACGCTCGATGAAGATGTGCGCACGGCCATCATCATGCCGATCTGCAACGAGGACGTGGCCACCGTTTTCGCCGGCCTGCGCGCCACCTGCGAGTCGATGGCGACCACCGGCCACGCGCGCCAGTTCGACGTGTTCGTGCTGTCCGACAGCAGCGACCCCGCCATCGTCGCCGCCGAGCGCGCCGCCTGGGCCCAGCTGCGCGAAGCGCTGGCGGCGCAACGCGCAGCCCAACCCGGCGAGGAACAGGTCGAGGTCTACTACCGTCTGCGCGAGCGCCGCACCCACCGCAAGGCCGGCAACGTGGCCGACTTCTGCCGGCGCTGGGGCCGCGACTACCGCTACATGGTGGTGCTCGACGCCGACAGCGTGATGAGCGGCGACTGCCTCTCCACCCTGGTCAAGCTGATGG
>JAZKDA010000255.1:0-25877 GCA_040387815.1 Pseudomonadota bacterium
GCCGCTGCACACAGTCGATATAGGCCTGCCCGTCCGGCGGCCGGCCGGCGCGCTGGCTTTCCCAGAGCATGGTGCCCAGGCATTCCATCGCCTCATGGTGTGCATCGTGCAATGAGTCGCGCCGGGCGGCCAGCAACTCGACCGCCTGGCGGATGCCGCGCGGTTGATCGATCGAGCACTGCTCGCTGATCGACAGGTGCATGGACAAGTGCAAAAAGGGGTTGGTCTGGCCGTTGGCGCCGTCATAGGCCCGATCGACCGCGGCTTGCGCGTCGGCCAGGTCGGGGTGGTACTCGGGGTGCTCCAGCAGCCATTGGCTGGCCAGCGTTTCCAGCGCGTCCATCGGCTGACCGGCCCGGGTCTTCGCGTGCACACCGCAGAAGAAGCGGCGCACGTCTTCCTGGGAGGGGTTGAACATGATCGGGCGAGGTTAGCATGCAGGGCCGCGTACGCTCGTGGCATGCCGCGCCGTCCGCATCCCGCGTAAATCCCCTGACCGAACCGCCTGAGCGTTCCCCTTGAGTTTTCCCCTCATCACCGACCCCTGGTTTTATGCGGTCGCCATCCCTGCCGTCTTGATGCTGGGTATCAGCAAGAGCGGTTTCGGCGCCGGCTTCGGCTCGCTCACCGTGCCGATCATGGCCCTGGTCGTGTCCGTGCCGCAGGCCGCCGCCATCTTGATGCCGGTGCTGCTGGTGATGGATTTGCTGGGCCTGCATGCCTGGCGCCGGCATTTCGACTGGCCGCTCATTCGCTTTTTGGTGCCCTTCGGGCTGCTGGGCACCGTGGTGGGCACGATCTCGTTCAAGCTGCTCAATGCCAACCTGGTCGCGGGCATCGTGGGGGTGGCGACGCTGCTGTTTCTGGCGCAGCGCGTGTTCTTTCCGCCGCGCCCGGACAGCCCGCCGCCGCCGCGCTGGGCCGGAGCGCTGCTGACCACCACCGCGGGCTTCACCAGCTTCATCGCCCATGCGGGCGGTCCGCCGGTCAATGCCTATGTCATCCCCATGCGCCTGTCGCCGTCGGTGTTCGCGGCCAGCATGGCGGTGTTCTTCTTCGCGGTGAACCTGAGCAAATGGGTTCCCTACGCCTGGCTGGGCTTGCTTGACATGCGAAACATGGCCACCTCGCTGGTGTTGCTGCCGCTGGCGCCGCTGGGCGTGCTGGCCGGCGTTCGCATCGCGCGGCGCATCGACGCCACGCTGTTCTACCGCTTCATCTATGTCGGCATGCTGCTGACGGGCCTGAAGCTGGTGTGGGATGGCTTTTTCGCTGGTGCATGAAAGGGCACGTAGCCCCGACAAGCCTGACGCCTCCCGGCTGAAACGACACCTTGGCGGCTGCGCCGTGGAACCTGCCTTGTGCGGCCGGTTACGCATGCGCATTCGCCCTTATGTCCTGCGTTTCCAGATCCTCCTTCGCCAGCCGACAGCCCGTCCTCGACGTGGCATCGTCGTCCCCATCGCCGCAGCCCACCGGGTTCACCGGCGTCACCCCTGAGGCCTCGGGCAGCGATCCGTCGCCAGACCTGCCCTTGGGCGGCGCCACGCAAGCGATTCAAAGCACGCTCGAATCCTTGAACAAAGGGCGGCGCGGCGCCGACTTTGCGGCCTTCCACGCCGTCCTCGAGCGGGTCCCGGCCGATGCGGACTCGGCCTCGGCGGCCGTCTTGACGCTGTTCAAAGCCATCGCCCAAGCCCACGACCTGATCGTGGCGCTGCCACCGCAGGCCGGTGGGGTGCAGGCCCACGCGCGCGCCACCGATGAGCAGCGCTTCATCGATGTCTTCACGGCCGCGATGCAGGCCGCGGTTTCCCGCTTTGTGTGGTTCGACAACCCGGAACTCCAATGGCATGTGATCGAAAGTCTGCCTTGCAGCGCACAGGCCGACGAGGGTCATGCGCAAGACCTGGGCGCCACCCGCGCCATGATGAGTGCCTGGCTGAGCTACGGGTTTGCCGGCTCGCCGAGCACGAAGGAGATGGCCAAGCTGGTCTCCGGCCTCTTGGCCACCGTCAATCGCAATGTGCCGGCGTCGTGGCTGGACGCCGTGCTCGCCGGACTGTTGGATGCCTACACCGGCCCGCCCAAAAGCGAAAGCAAGTCGAAGTTGGCGGCGTTCTTGAGCCGCGGCGACAGCAAGTCCTCGGGCGGCGACCGCATCGCGGCTTGCGACGCGCTGATCGATTGCCTCGGTCACCAGTTGCACCGCCTCACACCCGAGCAGATTGAGGGTGCCACAACATGCCTGGCCCGCCACATGGGGCACAAGGCCGATCCGCTCGCAGTGGTCCGGGGCCTGGCCCATCGCCTGCTCGACGGCCTGCTGGGCTATACCGACAGCCGCTCGCGTCAGTGGGCCGCCGTGCTGACCGGCTGCCATGCGGGCTTGCTCGCGGCAGGCGGTGAGCGGCCGGACAAGGCCAAGGCCGAATCGAAGTCCGAGGTGGCTGTCGACCCGCAACAGCACACGCAAACGGTGACCGCTGCGCTCGATGCCCTGGTCACCTGGGCCAGCAAGCACCACGCCAAGCGCGTCCAAGGGCGCGAGGCCACGTTGCGCCAGTGCGTTCGCACCGGGCTGCTGCCCCAGGCCAGCGCGAGCCACGGCGCCTTGCAGCCCCAGGCGTCCTCCATCACGACCACCAGCAACAACGAGACCATCAACACGATCGCCGCGACCAGCACAACCACCAACCAACCGGCCAGCACGCTTTCGTCCTCGGTGCAGCCGGTGCAAACCCCCGTCCTCGAATCTTCCACCCGCACTGACGCATCATGAGCAACTCACCCACCCACCTGCGCTCTTCTTCCTCCGCCTTCAACTTCACGGTGCAACCGGACGCCGCGCAGGCGCAGCCGCAAGCGCCGGCGCAACCCGTCAACGTCATGGTCGGTTCGCGGCCGTCCATGGTCTCGACGCCTGAACGCGCGCTCCCGCCGCCGGCCGGCGGGTTTCAGCGGCGCCAGTCCGCGCCGCCCGAGGAACACAAGGCGCTGCCCGGTGCCAGCCTGCCCGCCGTGGTGTTCGCGCCCCTCAAGCCGGAGCAGTCGGTGGACAGCGCGGTGGCGCTGGTGATTGAAGGCGCCAAGACCGACGTGGCGGCGATGCGCGAAGGTTTCGCTAAGCTGCTGTCGACGCGGGTCGAAGCCGGGGCGGAGTACCGACAGGTCGCCACCGCCTTGCTGCAAAGCATCGAAGTCCGGGTGGTGCCCGGCATGAAGGATGGCAAGCACCAAGGCGAGGTCGCCACCACCGACACCGCCGACAACGTGCTGCGCGCGGCCCTTCATGCCCTGCGCGGCCTGCCCAGCGTCGACATGGACGAAGTCCTGCTGCCCATGCTGGCGCAATCCGGCCGACCTGACGCGCTGCTGCGCGCCTGGTTTCATGCCCAGACCAACGCAGAAGGCGAGATCAATGGCGCCTACTGGACCGCGGCCCTGGAGGTGCTGGACAAGGCCGCAAAGCAGGCAAACAAGGGTGCCGATTGGGTGGGGCAGGCTCTGGACGGCGCGGTGTCGGCCCTGGACGATCACCTGACCGCGGCGGAACAAGCCTGGACTCGAGCCGTGCTCGGTAACGTCGTCGACGAGGCGATGAACGACAACCTGGGCATCCCCACCGTTCTGACGCCCGCGATCATTGCGCAGCGGGCCGCGGCCGTGAAGCGCTTCGACGCAGCCAAGAAAAGCCCCGAGGCCTTGGTGGGCGCGCTGTGCGAGCACGCGGGGCGCTTCGATGCCTCGCAACTGGGCGTGGCCGTTGTGCATTGCGACAAGATCGCCGCCCGGCATTCCCCGGGGCAAGATCTGGACCCCCAGCGCTCGGCCAAGACCGTGCCCCGCTTCCTGGACGCGGCCTTCGCCAAGGCGGTGGGTCTGCAGGATGTCGGCCGGGCCGCCGGCGCGATGCGCGAGGCCCGGTTGACCCTGGCCCCGATCGAAAAGCCCGAAGCGGTCCTGCGCGACATGCTGGCCGCGATCCAGACCGCCGTCGACCGGCGCATCCCACCCCAGGCGGAGGTTGGTGGCGCGGTCGTGCGTTCGCCCGTGAATGTCGACACCCAGCGGACCCTCAAGGCTCTCATGATCAAGCCAGTCACGCCAGGGGCCGTGCCACAAGCGCAAGCGCAAGCGCAAGCGCAAGCGCAAGCGCCGTCGCAGTCACAGTCACAGTCACAGTCGCAGTCGCAGTCCTCTTCGACCACCACCCAGTCTTCGTCTTCCTCCAGCTAAACCCTGTGTTTGGCCCCATTCACTTTCACCGCACCCCACAGATCCATCCATGAGCAACAACCCGTTTTCTGTTCGTTCCTCTGCGCCGCCGCTGACGCAGACGCAGACGCAGCCTCAGCCGCAGCCGGCAGTGCCCCGTGCCGAGCCTGAGCTTGCGGGCTCCGGCCCGCCGCCTCCTAGCTACCTCAAACAGCAGCAGACACCCGACCCGGCGCGGATCCACAAGCAGACCGGCCTGCGCATGTGCAGCCCGGTGCGGCTCCCGCCGTCGTCGTCATCGTCGTCGTCATCGTCCCTGGCCTTGCCGGTCAGGCCGTCTGGCGCCGACGAAGTGCGCGCCCCAATTTCTTCGCAACAAGATGGCAAGGCCGGTGTCGGCGCGCACCAGGTGGCCGGTGGCAAGGCCGCCGACATCATGCCCGGCGCCACTTCCGCGCAGGCACGCGCGCTGATGCAGCTGGTCGACAACGAGTGCGAGACGCTGGGCATGGTCACCCGCGTCCCCATTTCCTTCCAGATGACCCAGGCTGGCAAGCCGGGCGACCTGATGGAAGCGGCGCGCAAGACCCTCACCACCAAGATGGCCGCGCTGGCGCGCTCGGACACGGCCCAGGCGGCGGGCGGGCCCGCGTTCGCGCTCGAGTTCATGAAGGCGGCGCAGCGCCACTTCGACCAGAGCGCCTGGTTGCCGGCCGGGCCCGGCACCCCGGCGACGTCCACCCTGGACATGGCCACTTCGGCCCTGTTCAAGGTCTGCCAGGAGGTGTTCAAGCTCTCCCCCGTCACCCTGCTGAACGACCTGCTGGTTTACGGTACCGCCGTGCGGCCGCTGGTGGCAGCGGCGCTGCGTGCGCAGTCGCCGGCCACTGCGGTGGACAGCAAGACGGTGGGCATGGTTGTCGAACAGATCGCCAGCCAGGGTCGTGCGGCAGGCAAGAGCGACGAATGGGTGCGCCAGGCCTTGAGTGGACTGGCAGACCACCTCGGTGCGCACCTCGATTACGCGGAACACAAGCTGAACATGGCGCAGTTTGGCCGCGAGCAGCAGACCCTGAGCCTGTTTTCGTTCTTCGACACTTCCGATGACACGGACGCCGAGATTGAACGAAGGAGCCAGGCCTACAAGGACGCCACCAAGGCCTACAGCCAGATGCGCGACCACATCTGCCTGCGGGCCGGCGACTTCTCGCCCACGACGATTGAGCAGATCGTCAAGCAGGCCACCGCCCGCCATGAGCGTTGCTTCGTGAACGAAGCTGCGCAATTCGCCGATTCGGCGACGCCGCTGATCCGGTCCGCCTTGGCCGCCCCGGGCGCGACGCGCGAGCAGGTCGCCGCCGTGGTGGCGGGCCTTCGCAATGGCGCCTTCGAGGTGTTCACGGCGCCTGCCGAGCGACAAGCGCTGCTCAAGGCGCTGTCCGGCGCCAACGACGCCGCGCTGGCTGGCATCACGATGGACGCGCAAGAGCGGCTGGTATGGCGTGGCACCCTCAATGCCACTGCCGCGCATGGCCAGTTGGTGGCCCCGCAACAGCCACAGGCGGCCCAGGTGGGCGGCTCATCGCAGTCGTCGTCAATCTCGACCCTGCGCTGACGCTTGACCCGGGGGCACGCGGGCGCGCGCTGAGTTCGCCACCACCCAACCGGCCTCCACGCTTTCGTCCTCGGCGCAGCCGATGCCGGCCCCCGTTCTCGAATCTTCCATCCGCACTGACGCATCATGAGCAACTCGCCCACCCACCTGCGCTCTTCTTCCTCCGCCTTCAACTTCGCGGCGCAACCGCCCGACACGCAGCCGCAGCCGCGAGCGCCGGCGCAGCCCGTCAACGTCATGGTCGGTTTGCGGCCGTCCATGGTCTCGACGCCTGAACGTGCGCTCCTGCCGCCGGCCGGCGGGTTCCAGCGCCGCCAGTCAGCCACGCCGCCCGAGGACCACAAGCCGCTGCCCGCCGCCGTCCTGCCGTCCGGTGCGTTCACGCCGCTGAAGCCGGAACAGTCGGTGGACGGCGCGGTGGCGCTGGTCCTCGACGGCGCCAAGGTGGACATCGCAGCGATGCGCAGCGGATTCGCCAAGCTGCTGTCCACCCGTGTGGCCGGCGGTGTCGATCTGGACCGCGCCGCGGTGGCGATGCTCCAGAGTGTCGAAGCCAGGCTGGCGCCTGTTGTCAAGGACGGCAAGCACGAAGCGCAGCCGTCGGCCGCCAACCCGGTGCTGGGCGCGGCCCTGCAGGCGATGCGCAGCCTGCCCAGCGCCAACATGGTCGACCTGCTGAACCCCTTGCTGGCGCAGACCGGTCAGCCCGACGCGCTGATCCGCGCGTGGTTTGATGCCCAGACCGACGATCAAGGCCTGATTCACGGCTCTTACTGGACGTCGGCCCTGGAGGCGCTGGCCGCCGTTGCCTCCCAAGCCAACAAAAGCACCGACTGGGTAGCCCAGGGGCTGGAGGCGGTGGTGTCGGCCCTGGACGAGCGACTGGCCGGGGCGGCGAACGCCTGGACCCAGGTCAAGAGCCAGGACGTCGTGGATGATGAACGGAGCGCGCGCCTGGGCATTCCCACGCTGACGCACCGCACCTCGCCGGCGCTCGTCGCGGCCACGGCGCGTTTTGCGGACGTGTACCGCAGCGTTGACGACCTGCTGGGCGCACTGGGCAAGAACGCGAAAAACTTCAACGCCGCGTCGTTGGCGGCGGCCGTCGTGCGCACCGGCCAGGTCGCGGCCCAACATCCCGTGGCGGCCGATCGACCCACGCGGGTGCAGGTCATGTCCCGCTGCCTGAGCTCGGCGCTAGTCGCCGGCGTCGGCGTGGAGCAGGTCGGGCGCGTCGCAGCCGGATTGCGTGTAGCACGGCTGGCGCTGGAGTTACAGGCCGACGCTGTCATGCGCGAGGTGTTGGCGGCCATCGAAGCTGCGGTTGACACGCACTTGCCGGCCGAATTGACCGATGCCGGTGCCGGCGCTCGAACCGCTCAGAACGTGGATACCCAGCGTGCCATCAAGCGCCAGCTGCTCAAAGCCAGCGCCCAGGTCGCCGTGCCGCAAACCGCGTCGCCATCGTCGATGCAGTCCTCGTCGACGACCACAGCCACCTCGCAGTCCTCGTCCTTGGGCTGAGCGCCCCCGCGCCGCGCGGGCCGGGCCGCCGGTTCAGCCCGCGCCCGCCATCGCCGCCACCGCCGCCGCCAGGGCCGGCGCGACGGCGGTGGCATTGGTGGTGTGGGCGATGCAGTCGCAGGTGAGCACCCGCGCGATGCCCGCCGCGCGCATGCGCGCGTGCGCCGCCTCGTCGAACAGGGCGTGCACGCCGATGCACACGGGCTGGCCCAAGCCGGCCTCTTGCAGCGCCTGCGCGGCGGCAATGAGCGTGTGGCCGGTGGAGATAATGTCGTCCACCAGCACCGGCGTGCGGCCGGCGGCGTCAGCCGGCGCATCCAGCACCACGCTCACGTCGCGGTCGCCGCGCCGCGTCTTGGCCATCACGGTCCAGGGCGCTTGGGCCAGGCGCCCAACCTCGGCAACCCACTGCGCGCTCTCGGAGTCCGGCCCCACCAGCAGCGGCCGCTCAACGTTGTCACGCACCCAGGCCGCGATGGCCGGGGCCGCCGGCACCACGCGCGAGCGCAGGGTGTAGATCTCGTCCAGGCTGCGCCAGCGGTGCAGGTGGGGATCGACCGTCACCAGAAAATCGAAGCTGGCCGACAGCAGCCGCGCGAAGCTGCGCGAGGTGACCGCCTCGCCCGGGTGGAAGCGGTGGTCTTGCCGCATGTAGGCCAGGTAGGGCGCCACCAGCCCCACCTGCGTGGCGCCCAGTTCGCGCGCGGCATCGGCCGCGAACAGCAGGGGCAGGGTTTTGTCGTCGGGGTGGTCCAGTGTGCAGGCGAGCACCACGGTGCGGCCCTGCACCGGCGCGTCGATGCGCACCAGGGTTTCGCCGTCGGGAAAGCGGTGCGCCACCACCTCGGCCGCCGCGGTGCCGGGGTGCTGCGTCATGCGGCTTGCCAGTTCGTTCGCCAGGGCGGTGTTGCCCGGCATGGCCAGTATCAGCATCAGGCGTCCTCCGCGACATGAACCGTCGTGGCTTGGGTGAGGGCGTACTCGGCGGCGTAATCCAGCGCGCCAGGCGCGCCGGCATGCAGGGTGTACAGCGGCTGGCCGCGCTCGACGAAATCGCCGACGCGCACATGCAGGTCAATGCCGGCGCAGGCCACCTTGGGCGCGCCGGCCAGCTTGGCAATGCGCGCCAAGCGCCGGTTGTCGATGCCCAGCACGAAGCCGCTGCGCGCGGTGGTGATGTCGCGCTTAAAGGGCGCCACCGGCGGCGCGCGCAAGCCCCCCTGGGCCTCGCAGATCTCCTGGAACTTGCGCCAGGCGCGGCCATCGGCCAGGGTGGCGGCCGCCAGGGCCAGGCCCTGGCCGCGCGGCGCGCCGGCCATCTCCAGCAACTCGCCCGCCAGGAAGACCGACCGGTCGGCCAGATCCCGCGGCGCGCCGAACTCGCCGCGCAGCACCGACAGCACGTCGCGCGCCTCCAGCGCCGGCCCGATGCCCCGGCCCACCGGCGCCTGGCCGTCGGTCTGGCGCACCTGGACGTGCAGGCCCATCGCCTCACCCACGCGCACCAACTGGCGGGCCAGCACATGCGCCGCCTCGGCGCTGCGGACCTTGGCGGTCGGCCCCACCGGCATGTCGATCACCACGTGCGTGGCGCCGGCCGCAGCCTTCTTAGACAGCACCGAGGCGACCAGCTGGCCCTGGCTGTCCAGGTCGAGCGGCCGCTCGACGCGAATCAGGATGTCGTCGGCCGGGGACAGCCGCACCGCGCCGCCCCAGACGATGCAGCCGCCGGTGCGCTCGACCACGCGGCGGATGGCGGGCACGTCCAGCGCCACCGGCGCCACGGTCTCCATGGTGTCGGCGGTGCCGGCGGGCGAGGTGATCGCCCGGGAGGAGGTCTTGGGCATGCGCAGGCCGTGGGCGGCGACGATGGGCACCACGATCATGGTGGTGCGGTTGCCCGGCAGACCGCCCACGCAGTGCTTGTCCATCACCATGCCGGGGCCCCAGTCCATGCGGTCGCCCGCGTTCACCATGGCCTGGGTCAAAGCGATGGTCTCGTCCAGGTCGAGGTGGTCGCCGGCGCAGGCGGTGACGAAGGCCGCCAGCTGCAGGTCGGAGTAACGGCCCGCCGCCACGTCGTGGATCACCGCGTCGAGCGCGGCGGCGGTGAGCCGGCGGCCATAGACCCTGGCCCGCACATGGCCCAGCGACTCCAGTGGCGGCGCATGGCGCACGCTGGCCTGGTCGCCGTCCTTGGCGCCCAGCAGCCGCCAGGCCGCCTCGGACAGCCCGCCGTCGCCGGGCGCGAGCAGGTCGCCGTCGACCACGTTGAGGGTGGCCACGATGGCGTGGCCGTTCAGGCGCACTTCCACGCGCGACTGGGCCTCGAAGCCTTCCGACATGCACACCGGGCACTCGCGGTGGGTGTAGAGCACCGGCTCCTGGTAGGTGTCTATGCCCATGCGGCGCAGGCGCAGGTGGTGGGGCAGGGGGGAAGGGGTGGAGGCGGTCATGCGGGAGATTCTCTCCGGTCGAACTGTAGGCCAGATCGGTGGCCGATCAAGCGCCTGGTCCGCCCATGTGGCTTGTGAACGCGGAACCGCGGTCCCGCGCGCGTTACACAACAGCAGTCTCATGTTTTACGAGGATCCGCCATGACCCAGCCCACCGGTTCCCGCCGTTCGTCGATCCAGGATGGGGCTGTGCACAGTCCCGCCAAGCGAGATGACAAGAGCCAGGCCGCCGGGCCGGGCCAGGGCGACGCCGTTCGCACGGGCGCCTTGGGCCAGCATGCGGTGTCGCTGCTGCCGGCCGGATCGCAGACCGCCGCGACGCGGCCCGCCGCAGGAGCGCTGGTCCAACAGGAGGCGGCGGCGCCGGATCCGGACAGCAAGTCCTTCGCCGCGCGCAAGGCGCAGCTGCCGATGCCTGCCGGCTCGCCGCCGCCGGCCCTCAAGGCCAGAGACCTCGCCGTGTTGATGTCGGAGATGACGGCTGTCTACAAGGTCGTCGGTCTGCACAAGGAGGCAGTCGCGCGCCAGAAGCTGGAAGCCATCTTCGACGGCGTCATCGCGAAATTTCGCAAGCTCCATGGCGACGGCTTCTCGGCGCCGGCCGTGGCGGCCGCTCTGTTCACCCAGGTCGAAGCCATGCGGGCCGGCGCCCGTGAGGCCGGGGGGAAGAACTGGACCTGGGATGAGGCCGTTACGGTCTACCGGGCCAGCATCGCCAGTGTCAGCAAGGCGCTCGGCGCGGATCCGGGGCCGAGATTGCTGCCGCTCGTGTGGGTGCGCGACGGCAATCCGAATGCCATGGGCCAGGCCCTGTTCCTCGAAGTGGCCAAGGGCGGCAGTGGTGCGGCGCCGTTGCTGGCCGAGGGGCTGGCCTCGCTCGCGCAGGCGGCACAAGCCCAGGATTTGCCTGGCGAGTACCTGAGCGAGGCGGCCGCCTCCCTGGTGCGGGGATTTGCCGCCGTGACGCCGCCACCTGATGGAAAGGCGCAGGGCGCGCGGCTCGCCGCAAGCCGCGGGCATGAAGCGGCGGCCACCAGCCTGCTGACGGCGGCCCGGATCCTGGGGCCGGCCCAGGTGGAACGGCTTTCCATGGGCTTGGCCAAGGGATGGGACAGCGTGAAGTCGGGTGCCAGCTACTCGGACACGCTGTTGTCGAACCTGATGACCGAATCCGCGTTTCAGGAACTCGACGCTTCTTGCGTCTGTGCCATCGTCCGGGGCTGGCAATACGGCTCGCTCACCGGCACGACGGACACGGTGCGGACGCCAGCCCAGGCCCTGTCCGCACGCAAGGTGGTGCGCCAACGCTTGCAGGACGCGTTGGACATTGCCTTGGGCCTTCTGAACTCCGCGCCCTACGTCGAGACCGGGCGCAAGCTCCAAGCCTTGGCCGACGAACTCAAGCCGCCGGTGGCGGGCGGCATCTCTTCGTCCTCATCGTCTTCTTCGGCCGACCCCAAGCGTTGACCGATCGCAACACCGCCGTCATGCGGTGGTCATAGACTGTGGCGGGTCTGCGCAAGCCCGCCTCAGTTCAGGATCTCATGACCATCCGCAACCTCGACTCCCTCTTCCAGCCCCGCAGCATCGCCGTCATCGGCGCCTCCGACCGCCCGGGCAGTGTGGGGGCGGTGGTGCTGCACAACGTGCTGCAGGGCGGCTTTGCCGGGCCGGTGTGGCCGGTCAACCCCAAGCATGCCCAGGTGGGCGGCGTGCCGGCCTGGCCCGACGTGGCGGCCCTGCCCGGTGTGCCCGATCTGGCGGTGATCTGCACCCCCGCCCACACCGTGCCCGGGCTGATCCGCGCGCTGGGCGAGCGCGGCACGCGCGCCGCCGTGGTGCTGAGCGCGGGGCTCAAGCAGCCCGCCCGCGCCGGCGGGCCGACGCTGGAACAGGCCATGCTCGATGCGGCCCGGCCGCACTTGCTGCGCATCCTGGGGCCCAACTGCATTGGCCTGCTGGTGCCGGGGCTGGGCGTCAACGCCAGCTTCGCGCCGGCCAATGCCAAGCCCGGCTCCATTGCCTTCGTCAGCCAGTCGGGCGCGCTGGCCACCGCCCTGCTCGATTGGGCGGCGCCGCGCGGCCTGGGTTTTTCCCACTTCATCTCCATGGGCGACAGCGCCGACGTCGATTTCGGCGACGTGCTCGACTGGCTGGCCTGCGATGCCGGTACGCAGTCGATCCTGATGTATGTCGAATCGGTCAAGCATGCGCGCAAGTTCATGTCGGCGGCGCGCGCGGCGGCGCGCAACAAGCCGGTGATCGTGGTCAAGAGCGGCCGGGTGCCCGACGGCGCCAAGGCCGCCGCCTCGCACACCGGGGCGCTGGCCGGCTCCGACACGGTATTCGACGCCGCGGTGCGCCGCGCCGGCATGCTGCGGGTGGACACGCTGCAGGCGCTGTTCGATGCGGCCGAGACCCTGGCTCACCGGCGCCCGCTGCACGGCGAGCGGCTGGCCATCGTCACCAACGGCGGCGGCGCCGGCGTGCTGGCCACCGACGCCCTGGTGCTGGCCGGCGGCACGCTGGCCCCGCTGTCGCCCGCCACCCTGGCCGCGCTCGATGCCTGCCTGCCGGCTACCTGGTCGCATTCGAACCCGGTGGACATCATCGGCGACGCGCCGGTCGAGCGCTACGAGGCCGCCCTTCGGGTGCTGCTGGATGCGCCCGAAGCCGACGGCGTGCTGTTCATCCACGCGCCCACGGCCCTGGTGCCGGCGCCCGAGATCGCCCGCCACACCTTGCCGCTGCTGCAAGGCAAGCGCGGCAAGCCGGTACTGGCCTGCTGGCTGGGCGGCAGCGCGGTGGCGCCGGCCCGGGCCATCTATGCCGAAGGCGGCATTGCCTGCCATGACACGCCCGAGGCGGCCACGGCCGCCTGGCTGCAGCAGGTGCACCATGCCCGCGCCCAGGCCCTGCTGCAGCAGCTGTGCCCGGCCGACGCGGCCCCGGTGCCGCCGGACGCGCAAGCGCGCGCCCTGGCGGTGCTCGACGCCGCCCGGGCGGCCGGCCAGCCTTGGCTGGACGCGGTGCAGGCCGCGCAGGTGCTGCAGGCCTATGGCATTCCCATCGTCGCCACCCGCGCCGTCACCAGCGCCGACGAAGCGGCATCGGTGGCGCGGGAGATCGGCTTTCCGGTGGCGCTCAAGATCCGCTCGCCCGACGTGCTGCACAAGTCCGACATCGGCGGTGTGGTGCTGGGGCTGGCCACGCCCGAGGCGGTGAGCGCCGAGGCCCAGCGCATGCGCGAGCGGGTGCTGGCCGCGCATCCGCAAGCGCGCATCGAGGGTTACACCGTGCAGGCCATGGCCCAGCGGCCCGGTGCGCGCGAGCTGATCGTGGGCGTGGCCGCCGACGCGGTGTTCGGCCCGGTGCTGCTGTGCGGCGCCGGCGGGGTGGAGGTGGAGCTCAAGGCCCAGCATGCGGTGGGCCTGCCGCCGCTCAATGCCTTGCTGGCTGACGAACTCGTCACCCGGGCCCGGCTGGCGCCGCTGCTGGCGGCCTGGCGCGGCCGCCCGGCCGGCGACCGGCATGCGGTGATCGACACGCTGCTGCGGGTGTCGCAGATGGCCTGCGACCTGCCCACGCTGGCCGAGCTGGACATCAACCCCCTGCTGGTCGACCAGGGCGGCGTGCTGGCGCTGGACGGGCGCATCCGGGTGCATCTGCCGGGAGCGAGTGTGGCGCCGCTGGCGGTCATGCCCTACCCACGCCAGCTGGAAGAGACCATTGAGCTGCGCGGCGCCTCGCTGCAGTTTCGCCCGATCCGTCCGGAAGACGGCGAGCGCCTGAGCGCGTTTTATGCCGGCGCCTCGGCCGAAGACCTGCGCCTGCGCTTTTTCACCGCGCGGCGCGAGGTGCCGCGCACGGAGCTGGCCCGCTTCAGCCAGATCGACTACGACCGCGAGATGACCTTCATCGCCCTGGCGCCGCCGGCACAGGCGGGCGGCGACGAGCGGGTGGTGGGCGAGGTGCGCGCCTCCTGCGATCCCGACAACGTGACGGCCGAATTCGGCTTGATCATCGCTGGCGACTGGCAGGGCCGGGGCCTGGGCACCGCCTTGATGGAAAAGATGATCCGGCACCTGCGGGCGCGCGGCACCCGCGAGCTGGTCGGCCAGTGCCGCACGGAGAACACCGCGATGGCCTCGCTGGCCCGCCAACTCGGCTTCGCGGTGACGGCCGGGGACGCAGCCGACGCAATTTTGTCGCTGCGCCTGCCCCTGCGGCCCTAAGCGAGGATGCCGTCGGACTGAGCCAGTTGCGGCAGCAGCTGCTCGATCAGGGAGTGCAGGCTTTCTTCGAGGCACTGGCGCGCGAGCTGGATTTGCGCGAGCGTGCGGCGTTGGGCGCAGGCGTTTTCAAGCGCCAGAGCGTCGGCCTGGACCTGGATGGCACCCACCGTGCCGGCCAGGCTGCGCGCCGTGCGCGCGATGCGTTGGGCGGTGTGCAGGTCGCCACGCGCCAGCACCTCGCGCAGTTGCAGCGGCAGGCGGGCCTGGCTCGACACATAGCGCTGCAGCATTTCCCGGTACAGCGCGGTGCGCCCCGGCATGCGCCCCAAGGCGGTCGAGACGTCCAGACCAGGAATGCCATGCGGCAACCCGCAGGCATTGGCGATGGGCGGCTCCAGCGCGTCGGGCGCTGGCGGGCGGCGCGGCGCCGGCGGCAGCCAGCGCGCGACCGCCCGCGCCAGGTGGCGCGCGTCCACCGGCTTGGGCACCAGGTCGTTCATGCCGGCCCTGGCGTACTCGCGCTCGTCGTCGGAATCGGCGCGGGTGGTCATGGCGACGATCGGCAGCTTGCGCAGGCCCGAGGCGCGAATCGCGCGGGTGGCGGTCACGCCGTCCATCAACGGCATGTGGATGTCCATCAGCACCAGGTCGAAGTGGCGCAGGCCGACGCGTTCGAGCGCGCTCTGACCGTTGTGGGCAATTTCGACCCGGGCGCCCAGCCGCTCCAGCAGTTGCTGGCCGACCAGCTGGTGGATGGGGTCGTCGTCGACCAGCAGGAGATTGGGCGACGGCTGCCGCGCGGCGCGTCGGGGATCGGGGGCGATGCAGGACATGGCGTGTGGGCTCGGCAAATTGGCGCCATTCTCACCGGAGTTCCGGCAAGACAGGCTGGGCCGATCGCCTATGTTATCCATCCACGCGCCGGCCACAAGCGCCGGCTGTTCCAACCCCGACTTTCCGCTCAGGCGCTGTCGCTCCTTGGGGCGGGTGGGTCGTCGTTTGCGCCAGGCGCGGCGGCTGCAGCCGCGGTCTGGGCACCCGCCTCGGCGCGCTCCTGGGCCATCTGCCGCTCGAACTGCGCTCGGCCCTGGCGCGCGACGGCGATCAGCCCGGCGCGGTCCTTGTCCTGGTAGCGCGCGTACATCTGCTCGAACAGCGCGAGGTTGTGCTCGCGGAAGCGCTCGGCATGGCGCTCGGCCTGGGCTTGCGCGACGCCCAGCACCTCCAGCACGGCGCGGCCGCTGCGCACGCTCGATTCGAACACCTCCCGCTCGACCCACTTGACCCCACGCTCACGCAGCTTGTTCCAGTGCGGCACGTCGTAGGCGCGCACCACCAGTTCCAGGTGCGGGAAATGCTCGCGCGCCAGGTCGACGATGGCCAGGCACTGGTCGACATCGTCGACCGCCACCACCAGCACGCGCGCCTTGTCGGCGCCCGCGATGCGCAGCAGATCGAGCCGCCGGGCGTCGCCGTAAAACACCTTCGAGCCGAAGGTGCGGGCCGCTTCCACCATGTCGGCGTCGTGGTCCAGCAAGGTGCTGGCGATCCCTTGCGAGGCCAGCAGGCGCGCGACGATCTGACCATAGCGTCCGAAGCCGGCGATGATCACCGGCGCGTCCTGCGGCTCGTCGATTTCCTTGAGGGTGCGCGGCTTGGCCCAGCGCGGCATCAGCCAGCGGTCGACCGCCACCAGCAGCAGCGGGCCCAGCAGCATGGAGATGGCCACCGCACCCACCAGCAAAGAGGCGGTCTCGGCGGGCATCACCTTGACGCCGACCGCCGTCTGGAAAACCACGAAGGCGAACTCGCCGCCCTGCGCCAGCAGCACCACGAACACCGGGCGCTCCTGCAGCGGCACCCCGATGCGCGCGGCCAGCCAGGCAATCGCCAGCGCCTTCAGGCCCAGCAGCGCCAACACCACGGCCAGCATTTTCCAGGGCGAGGCGGCGAGCACCGCGAAGTCGATGCTCATGCCGACCGCGATGAAGAACAGGCCGAGCAACAGGCCCTTGAAGGGCTCGATGTCGGTCTCCAGCTCGCGCCGGTATTCGCTCTCGGCCAGCAGCACGCCGGCCAGGAAGGCGCCCAGCGCCATCGACAGGCCGATCCACTGCATCAGCGCGGCGATCGCCACCACCAGCAACAGCGCCGCGGCGGTGAAGATCTCGGGTGTGCGGCTGCGCGCGATCCAGCGCAGCACCGGCCGCAGCAACAGCCGGCCGCCCACCACGATGGCGCCGATGGTGCCCACGATGCGCAGGGCCTCCAGCGCGCGGGCGCCCCCACTCATCGCCTCGTCGCCGGCGCCGACGGCCAACAGCGGCAGCAAGGCCAGGATGGGAATCGCCGCCACGTCCTGGAACAGCAGGATCGAAAAGCCGGCGCGCCCGGATGTCGTATTGAGCAAATTGCGTTCGGCCATCACCTGCAGCGCGATCGCGGTCGACGACAGGGCCAGCCCGAGCGCGCCCACCAGGGCCACCCGCCAGGACACGCCGGCCGCCAGCGCCGCCACGAACAGCAGCGCCGCGCAGCCCAGCACCTGCACCGAGCCGCCGCCGAAGATCGGCCGGCGCAGCGTCCACAGGCGGCTCGGCTCCAACTCCAGGCCGACCAGGAACAGCATCAGCACCACGCCGAATTCGGCGAAATGCAGGATGTCCTGCACATTGCTCACCAGGCCGAGCCCGGCCGGGCCGATGGCGATGCCGGCGGCCAGGTAGCCCAAGATCGAGCCCAACCCGAGGGCGCGCGCGATCGGCACCGCCAGCACGGCGGCGCCGAGGTAGATGAGGCTGTGGGTCAGCCAGGCCGGTGCGTGTTCGATGGTGGGCTCCGCGCGTTTGCGTCCAAGTCTAGGGCAGCGCGCCGCCGAATCCACATTGCCGCCAGGCCTCGAACACGGTCACCGCGACCGCGTTCGAAAGATTCAGGCTGCGCTGGCCCGGCCGCATCGGCAGGCGCAAGCGCTGGGCGTGTGGAAAGCGCTCACGCAGCTCGGGAGCCAACCCGCGCGATTCGGCGCCGAACACAAACCAGTCGCCGGGCTGGAAGGCGAGGGCGTGCGCGGGCCGGCTGCCCTGCGTGGTGAGCGCGAACATGCGCTCGGGCGCTGGCGCGCAGGCGTCCAGCAAGGCTTGCCAATGGGCGTGGCGGCGCACGTCGGCCCACTCGTGGTAGTCCAGACCGGCGCGGCGCATCAGGCGGTCTTCCATCGAAAACCCCAGCGGCTCCACCAGGTGCAGCGCGCAGCCGGTGTTGGCCGCCAGGCGGATCACGTTGCCGGTGTTGGGCGGAATCTCGGGTTCGACCAGAACGATGTGGAACATGGAGCGGTCCTAGTGCGAAGGGGCGGCGGTGCGGGCGAAGACCAGGGCGGTGATGCGGCCGGCGCCCGCCTGGCGCAGCGCCCGAGCCGCGGCGTCCAGCGAGGCGCCGCTGGTCATCACGTCGTCGACCAGGGCCACGTCGCGGCCTTGCACGTGGTGGGCGCGCAGCGGGTCGACGGCAAAGGCCTGGGCCACATTGAGCAGGCGCTCGACGCGGTCCAGGGCCGACTGGGGCGCGGTCTCGCGCACCCGCAGCAGCAGGTGGGCATCGACCTTTCCGGGGGCCAGGTGGCGCGCCAGCTGCAGGGCCTGGTTGAAGCCGCGCTCGGCCAGGCGGCGCGGCGCCAGCGGCAGGGGCAGCACCAATTGGGCCGCGTCCAGCGCGCGCGCCATCCCTTCGTGCTCGCGCATCCGGTCCGCCAGGGTCCTGGCCCAACCGGGCTCACCGCCGAACTTGAACCGCCCGACCAGGCCGGCCCAGGGATAGGCGTAGTCGACCGCCGCATGGCATTCGTCGAAGGCGGGGGGCTGGCGCAGGCAGGCGCCGCAAGCACCCCCAGCGGCGCCGCTGGCCGGCAGGGCGATCGCGCAGCGCGGGCAGCGCGCCACCGGCGGGGCGAATCGGCTCACGCAGGCCTGGCACACCGGCCGCGCCGGCCAGGCATGGCAGACCTCGCAGCGCGATGGCAGCCGCGTGGCGAGAAAATGGTTCCAGGCCCGGTACATGAGCGCCTCAATATACTGGCAGCCCTTCATGTCCACCCCGCTCCCCCCCAGCATCGACCCCCATGCCGCCGCCCGGTGGCAGCGCCGCGCACCGGCGCGTTCGCCCTGGTTGCACGAGGAGGTGGCAAGGCGCATGGCCGAGCGCCTGCAGTGGATCCGCCTGCAACCGGCCGCCTGGGCCGACTGGGAGCCGGTGCGCGGCGGCCTGCAGGGCCATGCGCTGGTGGCCGCGCAGTATCCGCGGGCCGCGTCGATCGCGATCGAGACCGAACCGGCGCGCGCGGCGCTGGCCGACCGCGCCCTGGCGCCTCCTTGGTGGAAGCGCTGGGCCACGGCGAAGCGGCAGGTGCTGGGCGCGGCGCCCGACGCGGCGGTACAAATGCTGTGGTCCAACATGGCGCTGCACGTGGCTGCCGACCCGCAGGCACTGATCGGCCAGTGGCATCGGGCGCTCGCGACCGACGGTTTTCTCATGTTCTCCTGCCTCGGCCCGGACACCCTGGCCGAGCTGCGGGCCGTGTACGCGGCGCTCGGCTGGCCGCCGCCGGCCAGCGATTTCACCGACATGCACGACTGGGGCGACATGCTGGTGCACGCCGGCTTCGCCGAGCCGGTGATGGACATGGAGCGCATCACGCTCACCTGGGCCGATGCGGATGCGTTGCTGGCCGAGTTGCGCGAGCTCGGCGCCAACCTGCACCCGTCGCGTTTCGCGGCGCTGCGAGGCCGCGGCTGGCGCGAGCGGCTGCGGCAGGCCTTGCAAGACCGGCTGGCCGGCTCCGACGGCCGCTTGGCGCTGCGCTTCGAGATCATCTATGGCCACGCCCTCAAGCCGGCTCCGCGGGTGCGCATGGGCGCCGAGAGCGCCGTGTCGCTGCGCGACATGAAGGAGCTGTTGCATGGCGCCCGTGCGCCCCGCTGAGCGCCCTTTTGCCCACGCTACAATCGCGCGTTGACCGTGTGAGCGGCCGCTGTCATCTGGCTGCGGGGCGCGCCAGTGGTCCTGGAACCGGCGGGCGGATTGTCATTGAGGTAGATACGAAGTGAAAATGATGAAGAGCATTTCCCACAAGGCGGCTGCGCTCCTGGCCGCCGCGGGCGCTGCCAGCGGCGCATTGGCCCAGGTCCAGGATCTGCCGGGTGGCCCCGCCGTCCGCCAGCTGAACCTTCATACCGCCGCCACGCGCATCGCCGCCGAGCAATCCTGGTTGCACTGGTTCATGCTCATCGCCTGCACGGTGATCTTCATCCTGGTCTTCTCGGTGATGTTCTATTCGATCTGGAAGCACCGGCGTTCGCGCGGCGCCAAGCCGGCCAACTTCCACGAATCGGTCACGGTCGAGATCGTCTGGACGCTGATCCCCTTCGTCATCGTCATCCTGATGGTGCTGCCGGCCACCAAGTTGTTGGTCGCGTCCAAGGACACCAGCAATGCTGACCTCACCATCAAGGCCACGGGTTACCAGTGGAAGTGGGGTTATGACTACCTCAACGGCGAAGGCGCCGGCATTTCCTTCCTCTCGGCCCTGGACGCCAGCCACCGCGACCTGTCCGACAAGGGTGCCAAGGGCGCCGCGCTGCCCAACGACTACCTGTTCAAGGTCGACAACCCCCTGGTGGTGCCGGTGGGCAAGAAGATCCGCATCATCACCACTGCCAATGACGTGATCCACGCCTGGGGTGTGCCGTCCCTGGGTGTCAAGCAGGACGCCATCCCCGGGTTCGTGCGCGACACCTGGTTCCGCGCGGAGAAGGTGGGCGACTTCTACGGCAACTGCTACGAGCTGTGCGGCAAGGAGCACGCCTACATGCCGATCCACGTGAAGGTGCTGTCCGCCGCCGACTACGGCGTGTGGGTCGGCGCCGAGCAAAAGAAGATGGCCGCGAAACTGGACGACCCGGCCAAGGTCTGGACCCTGACCGACATCGCGGCCCGTGGCGAGAAGGTCTACGCCGCCAATTGCGCCGCCTGCCACCAGCCCAACGGCAAGGGCGCCGGCCCGATCGTGGCGCTCGACGGATCGGCCCTCGTGCTGGATGCCGACAAGGCCAAGCAGATCCAGGTGATGCTCAATGGCCGCAACGCCATGCCGGCATGGAAGCAACTGTCCGACACCGACATCGCGGCCGTGGTCACCTACACCAAGAACCACTGGTCCAACAAGACCGGCCAGGTGGTCCAGCCGGCCGAGGTGCTGGCGCAGCGCGGCAAGTAATTCCTGAGGTAATCCAAGATGAGCGCAGTTCTCGACAACCACGGCCAGGCGGCTGGCCACGGCGACCACGCCCACGACGACCACCACCCGCATGGCTGGCGCCGCTGGGTCTACGCGACCAACCACAAGGACATCGGAACCCTGTACCTGCTGTTCGCGTTCACCATGCTGATGATCGGCGGCGTCCTGGCGCTGCTGATTCGCGCCGAGCTGTTCCAGCCCGGTCTGCAACTGGTCAACCCGGAACTGTTCAACCAGTTCACCACCATGCACGGGCTGATCATGGTGTTCGGCGCCATCATGCCGGCCTTCGTGGGCTTCGCCAACTGGATGATCCCGCTGCAGATCGGCGCGGCCGACATGGCCTTCGCCCGCATGAACAACTTCAGCTTCTGGCTGACGATTCCCGCGGCGATCATGCTGGCCGCGTCGTTCTTCGTGCCCGGTGGCGCCCCCGCCGCCGGCTGGACCCTGTACGCGCCCCTGACCCTGCAGATGGGCCCCTCGATGGACATGGGCATCTTCGCGCTGCACCTCCTGGGCGCCTCGTCCATCATGGGCTCGATCAACATCATCGTCACGGTGCTGAACATGCGCGCGCCGGGCATGACGCTCATGAAGATGCCCATGTTCGCCTGGACCTGGCTGATCACCGCGTACCTGCTGATCGCCGTGATGCCGGTGCTGGCAGGCGCGATCACCATGACGCTGACCGACCGCCATCTGGGCACCAGCTTCTTCAACCCGGCCGCCGGTGGCGACCCGGTGATGTTCCAGCACATCTTTTGGTTCTTCGGCCACCCCGAGGTCTACATCATGATCTTGCCGGCGTTCGGCATCATCAGCCAGGTGGTCCCGGCCTTTGCCCGCAAGCGCCTTTTTGGCTACGCCTCCATGGTGTATGCCACCTCGTCGATCGCCATCCTGTCGTTCATCGTGTGGGCCCACCACATGTTCACGACCGGCATGCCGGTGACCGGTCAGCTGTTCTTCATGTACGCGACCATGCTGATCGCGGTGCCCACGGCCGTGAAGATCTTCAACTGGATCGCCACCATGTGGCAGGGCTCGATGACCTTCGAGACGCCGATGCTGTTCGCGGTCGGCTTCATCTTCGTGTTCACCATGGGCGGCTTCACCGGCCTGATCCTGGCCATGGCCCCGATCGACCTGCTGCTGCAGGACACCTACTACGTGGTCGCCCATTTCCACTACGTTCTGGTGGCCGGCTCGCTGTACGCCCTGTTCGCCGGTTTCTACTACTGGTCGCCCAAGTGGACCGGTGTGATGTACAACGAGACGCGCGGCAAGATCCACTTCTGGTGGTCGCTGATCTCCTTCAACGTCACCTTCTTCCCGATGCACTTCCTGGGCCTGGCCGGCATGCCTCGCCGCTATGCCGACTACGCCATGCAGTTCGCCGATTTCAACGCCTTGGCCTCGGTCGGCGCCTTCTTCTTCGGTGTGGCACAGGTGTACTTCTTCTTGTTCGTGGTGCTGCCCGTGATGCGGGGCCAGGGTGCCAAGGCGCCTCAGCGTCCGTGGAACGATGCGGACGGCAAGGGCGCCGAGGGCCTGGAGTGGGAAGTTCCGTCACCGGCGCCCTTCCACACCTTCGAGACGCCGCCCCGCCTGGACGCAACCGCCACCCGCGTGCTCGATGCGCGCGTGCAGCCCGAGAATCCTGGCACGGTGCACTGACCCGAAACACGAGATGCAAACCATGACGCGCAGCCGCGAAGAACAACGCAAGTCGAACGTGCGCTTGGGCCTGATCCTGGCTTCGGTGGCCTTCGCCTTCGCCATGGGCTTCGTCGCGAAGGCCTGGCTGCTGAGTTCCTGAAGGAGGCCGTGTGAGCGTCGCGCGCGAGAACATGCGGATGGTGGGCAAGCTGGCCGTGGTCGTGGCCGGCATGTTCGCCTTCGGCTATGGGCTGGTGCCGCTCTACAAGCACATTTGCGAACTCACGGGCATCAACATCCTGGCCCTGGGCGAGCGGCAGGTGCCTGGCGGTGCCTCGGCCACCCGGCCCGCCAACACGCAGGTCGACACCAGCCGCACCATCACCGTCGAGTTCGACGCCAATGCACGCGGGCCCTGGCAGTTTCGTCCCGCCCACAGCACGCTGAAGGTGCACCCGGGCGAGCTCACCACGGTGATGTACGAGTTCCAGAACGTTCAAGACCGGCGCATGTCGGCGCAGGCCATTCCCAGTTACGCGCCGCGCCAGTCGGCCGCGCACTTCAACAAGCTCGAGTGTTTCTGCTTCACCCAGTACACGCTCGAGCCCGGCGAGAAGAAGGAATGGCCGGTGGCCTTCGTGATCGATCCCAAGCTGCCCAAGGACGTGACCACCATCACGCTGTCGTACACATTTTTCGAAGTGGGTTCGCGCACGCCCGCCGCGCCGACCGCGCAGGCGCCTGCCGCGCTCACGGTCCCGACGCTGCCACAGGAGGCGCGCTCGTGAGCGCCGCATCGGATATGGCCGCACAGCGCAAGGGTACGGTGTTCCAGACCGTCAAGGCCGTGGCATGGGCGTTTCTGGGCATTCGCGGCAACCGCGCCTACCAGAGCGACCTCAAGCGGCTCAATCCGTTTCACATCATCGCCGTGGCCCTGGTGGCCGTGGCCTTGTTCGTGGTGGGCCTGATCGGGCTGGTGCATTGGGTCGTCAGTTGATTTTTTCAGTATCAGAAGTTATCCGGAACCAGGAGTGAAGATGAGTACCAGCGCACCCGGCACCACGCCGCACTACTACGTGCCCCAGCCGTCGCGCCACCCGGCGTTCGCCGCACTTGCCCTGTTTTTCGTCATCCTTGGCGCAGGACAGTGGATCAACGGCGTGGAATGGGGCCAATGGTCCCTGTACTTCGGCCTGGCGCTGCTGGCCTTCGTGCTGTTCCAGTGGTTCGGCGACGCCATCCGCGAGAGCGAGTCCGGCTTGTACGGCCGCAAGATCGACTTTTCGTTCCGCTGGAGCATGAGCTGGTTCATCTTCTCGGAGGTGATGTTCTTTGGCGCGTTCTTCACCGCGCTGTGGTGGATGCGCGGCCACTCGGTGCCGGCTTTGGGCGGCCTCGAGAACAGCCTGCTGTGGCCCGATTTCAAGGCCGTCTGGCCGAGCGTCGCCGCGGGTGCGACCGCGTCACCGGCCGGCATCATCGAGCCGTTCCAGACCATGACCCCGTTCTGGCTGCCGACCATCAACACCGCGCTGCTGCTGTCCTCGGGCGTCACCCTGACCATCGCCCACCACGCGCTGCGCGAGAACCATCGCGGCAAGACGCTCGCCTTCATGTGGGCCACCGTGCTGCTGGGCCTGGTGTTCCTGATCGTCCAGGGCTATGAGTACTTCCATGCGTACTCCGACCTGAACCTCAAGCTCACCTCGGGCGCCTATGGCAGCACCTTCTTCATGCTCACCGGTTTTCACGGCTTCCACGTGTTCGTCGGCATGCTGATGCTGCTGTTCATCACCCTGCGCCTGCGCAAGGGCCACTTCACTGCCGACCGGCATTTCGGCTTCGAAGGCGCCGCCTGGTACTGGCACTTCGTGGACGTGGTCTGGCTCGGTCTCTACATCCTGGTCTACTGGCTCTGACCCCGCAGCAATGACAAAGGGCCGCGCAAGCGGCCCTTGTTCTTTGCGAGTGCGGTTGGTTCAGCCGCGCAGCGGAATGCCCGTCGGACGGATGTAGCCCAGTTTCCAGGCCACCAGGATGCACACGAACAGCAAGATGGAAAAGCCGACCCGAAACGCCAGCGCACGCGCCATGTGGTTGGTCTTGGGCTTGTCGCCTTCGCCCTCGCGCATCATGAAGTACAGGGCCGCACCGAGGCTGCCGATGATGGCGACGAACGCCAGGACCACAAGGAACACTTTCATGCAAGGGATTATCCCGTGACGACCGGCACGCGGTGGCGCGGCTGGCTGATCGGCATCGCGGCCCTGCTGGGCATCGCCACGGCCGCGGCCCTGGGCCAGTGGCAGTGGGGCCGTGGGCAGCAGCGGCTGGCCCTGCAGGCGGCCATCGCCGCGCGCCAGGCGCTGCCACCGCTGTCACACGATGCGCTGCTGGGCGGCGCCGCATCGGCCGAGCTGCTGCATCGGCCGGTCACCCTGCGCGGGCACTGGCTGGCACGGCACACGGTGTACCTGGACAACCGCCAGATGCGCGGCCGGCCGGGGTTTTATGTGGTCACGCCCTTGCGGCTGGCGCCCGCGTCGGCCGGCGGCGCGGTGGTGCTGGTCGAGCGCGGCTGGGTGCCGCGCAACTTCGTTGATCGGGCGCAGCTGCCGCAGGTTCAGACCCCGGCCGGCGAAGTGGTGGTGCAGGGACGGATCGCCCCCGCGCCGGCCAAGCTTTATGAGTTCGGGGGCAACGAGGCCGGCCTCATCCGGCAGAATCTCGACTTGGCCGCTTTCCGCCAGGAAACCGGCCTGCCGCTGATCGACGGTTCGGTGCAGCAGACGGGCCAGCCCTCCGAGGGGCTGTTGCGCGACTGGCCAATCCCCGCCGCTGCCGCCGACAAGAACTTCGGCTATGCATTCCAGTGGTGGGCCCTCGGCGGCTTGATTTTCATTCTCTATGTCTGGTTCCAATTCATCGGCCCCCGCCGAAGGTCGTCCCGGCGTGCTTGACCAGCCGCTGGACCTCACCGTCCACTCGCTGCCGCGCCCCGCCGAGGCCGCGGGTGCCGATGCGCGCCGCACCCGCACCGGCCGGCTCAAGATGCTGATCGTCATGCTGGTGTGCGCCGCCCCCGTCATCGCCTCCTATTTCACCTATTACGTCGTGCGGCCCGAGGACCGGCGCAGCTTCGGCGAACTGATCGAGCCGCGGCGCAGCCTGCCCGCGATCGAGGCGACCGCACTCGACGGAGGGCGTATTGCGCTGCCCTCGCTCAAGGGCCAGTGGCTGCTGGTGAGCGTGGCTGGCGGCGCCTGCGACAGCCGGTGCGAAGAGCACCTGTACCTGCAACGCCAGTTGCGCGAGGCGCTGGGCAAGAACAAGGACCGTCTTGACTGGGTCTGGCTGGTCGACGACGCCGTCCCGGTGCGCGAGGCCTTGCGCCCCGGGCTGGGCCAGGCCACGGTGTTGCGGGTCGACCCACAGGCCCTGGCGCAGTGGCTGGCGCCCGTGGCCGGCGGCAAGCTGAGCGAGCACCTGTACGTGGTGGACCCCCAGGGCCACTGGATGATGCGCTTTCCGCCCGGCCTTGACCGCGCCAGCGGCGCGAAGGCCAAGGCCGACCTCGAACGCCTGCTGCGTGCATCGGCCAGCTGGGACCAGGCGGGGCGTCCGTGATGAACGAGGCCGTCGCGCTTTACGACTTTTCCCCCGTCGCACGCCTGATGCTGCTGGGGATCGCGGTGGCGCTGGGCCCCTTGGCGTGGGTCTGGCTGCGCAACCGCCAGGCGCCGCTCGGCCGCCGGCTGGCGGCGCTCACCTTGCTCACCCTGTTCCTCACCTTCGACCTGGTGCTGTTCGGCGCCTTCACCCGCCTGACCGACTCCGGCCTGGGCTGCCCCGACTGGCCCGGTTGCTAC
>JAZKDA010000255.1:25887-32895 GCA_040387815.1 Pseudomonadota bacterium
CCGCAGGGCGCCAAGGCGCAGATCGGCCAGGCGCAGGCGGCCATGCCGACCGGCCCGGTCACCCATTCGAAGGCCTGGATCGAGATGGTCCACCGCTACCTGGCCACCGGCGTGGGCGTGCTGATCCTCACCCTGGCGGTGGCCAGCTGGACCCGCCGGCGCGAACTGCCATTGAGCCCCTGGTGGCCCACGGTCACATTGGTCTGGGTGTGCCTCCAAGGCGCCTTCGGCGCGCTCACGGTGACGATGAAGCTGCAGCCGGCCATTGTCACGCTGCATCTGCTGGGCGGGCTGGTGTTGCTGGCGCTGCTGTGCCGCCAGGCGGTGAGCTATGCGCAAGCGCAAGGCGGCGCCGCGGCAGGCCAGCGCAGGCCCCTGGCCATGGCCGCGCCGCTGCGTGTGGCACTGGCGGCGGCCACCGCCTTGCTGTGGTTGCAGCTGGCGCTGGGTGGCTGGGTCAGCACCAACTACGCGGTGCTCGCATGCGGCGATTTCCCGACCTGCCAGGGCAGCTGGTGGCCCGAGATGGCCTGGCGCGAAGGCTTCGAGCCGTGGCGCGCCCTGGGCAAGACGGGTGAGGGCGAGCACATCACCTTCGCCGCGCTCACGGCCATCCATTACGCCCATCGCCTGATGGCCTATCTGCTGATACCGGTGCTGCTGGCGCTGGCCTTCGGGCTGCGGCGCGCCGGCCTGGCGCGCCAGGCGCGCTGGCTGACCGTGGCCGTCCTCTGGCAGTTCGCCACCGGCTTGAGCAACGTGGTCCTGGGCTGGCCGCTGCTGGCGGCGGTGTCGCACACGGGCGGCGCGGCGGCCCTGGTGGTGGTGCTCACCTGGGCCTGGTGCGACAGCCGGTCCGCCCGCGCGCTGCCCGAGGCCGCGCCAGCGCGAGGCCGCCACGGCCAGGGAGCCTTGTCGTGAACGTCGTAGCCCAGTTCTATGCGCTGACCAAGCCGCGGGTGGTGCAGCTGATCGTGTTTTGCGCGCTGATCGGCATGGTGCTGGCGGTCCCTGGCCTGCCCGACGGCCGACAGCTGTGGTTGGCGCTGATCGCCTGCGTGGGCATTTGGCTGGTGGCCGGCGCCGCGGCGGCCTTCAACTGCGTGATCGAAAAAGGCATCGACGCGCGCATGAAGCGCACCGCCTGGCGCCCCACCGCGCGCGGCCAGCTGTCTGACCTGCAGGCGCTGGTGTTCTCGGCGGTATTGGGGGGCCTGGGCTCTTGGATCCTGTACCAGTGGGTCAATCCCCTGACGATGTGGCTCACGTTCGCCACCTTTGTGGGTTACGCCGTCATCTACACCGTGGTGCTCAAGCCGCTCACGCCGCAGAACATCGTCATCGGCGGCGCCTCGGGCGCGATGCCGCCGGTGCTGGGCTGGGCCGCGCTGCGCGGTGACGTGGGCCCGGAGGCGTTGATCCTGTTCCTGATCATCTTCCTGTGGACGCCGCCGCACTTCTGGGCATTGGCCCTGTACCGGGTGGAGGACTACCGCAAGTCGGGCCTGCCCATGCTGCCGGTGACCCACGGCAACGAGTTCACGCGGCTGCAGATCCTGCTGTACACCTTCGTGCTGTTCGCGGCCTGCCTGCTGCCCTTCGTCATCGGCATGAGCTCCTGGTTGTACCTGGCGGCCGCCGTGGTGTTGAGCGCCGGTTTTTGCGCCTACGGCTTCGCGTTGTGGCGCAATTATTCCGACGCCCTGGCGCGGCGCACCTTCCGCTTCTCGCTCATCCACCTGAGCGCGCTGTTCGCGGCGCTTTTGCTCGACCACTATCTGTTGTGACCCTGCTGTGACCATGAAACGCCGCCTCGCGCTCGGGGGCCTTGCCGCCCTGGCCACTGGTTCCCTCCTCGGTTGCTCGCCGGACGCGTTGCAATTCAAGTCCGTGGACATCTCGGGCGCCGACTACGCCAAGGATTTCAATCTGCCCGACCAGAACGGCCAGATGCGCAGCCTCAAGGACTTCCAGGGCAAGGCGGTGGTGGTGTTCTTCGGCTTCACGCAATGCCCCGATGTGTGCCCCACCACGCTCAACGAGCTGGCCGAGGTGCGGCGCCTGCTGGGCGCCGATGGCCAAAGGGTGCAGGGCATCTTCGTCACGGTCGACCCCGAGCGCGACACGCCCGAGCTGCTGCGCGCCTACCTGGCCAATTTCGATCCGAGCTTCATCGCGCTGCGCGGTTCGCCCGAGCAGCTGGCCGCGGTGGCCAAGGACTTCAAGATCTACTACAAGAAGGTCGAGGGCAAGAAAGCCGGCAGCTACACCATGGACCACTCGGCCGCCAGTTACGTGTACGACCCGCAGGGGCGGCTGCGGCTGTACACCCGCTACGGCACCGGCCCGCAGCCCTTGGCCGACGACCTTCGCATCTTGCTCAAGTGAACCCCGCCGTGGACGACGCGGCAAGAGGCTCCGTCTTCGAGGTCTTCCTGGCCTTCCTGAAGCTGGGCCTGACGTCCTTCGGGGGGCCGGTCGCGCACCTGGGCTACTTCCGTGGCGAGTTCGTCGAGCGCAGGAAATGGCTGGACGACCAGAGCTACTCGGACCTGGTCGCCTTGTGCCAGTTCCTGCCCGGCCCGGCGAGCAGCCAGGTGGGCATGGCGCTGGGTCTGGGGCGAGCCGGCTGGCTCGGCGCGTTGGCCGCATGGCTTGGCTTCACCCTGCCGTCGGCCGCGGCACTGATCGCCTTTGCCTACGGGGTGACCGAATGGTCCGGCCTGGCGTCCTCCGGTGCGGTGCATGGCCTGAAGGTGGTTGCTGTGGCCATCGTGGCGCAGGCCGTCTGGGGGATGGCCAAGTCATTGTGCCCGGACCGGCTTCGCGCGGGCCTCGCGGTCACGGCGGCCTTGCTCGTGCTGGCAGTGCCCACCGCCTTGGGCCAGATGGCCGCCATGGCGTTGGGTGGGCTGGTGGGGCGCTGGGCTTTGCAGCTGGGCCACCTGCCGCCGGCGCAGCATCGTGACTACGGCGTCGGCAAGCGGGCTGGGGCGTTCGCGCTGCTGGTGTTTGCCGCGCTGCTGGTGTTGCTGCCGGCAGTGGCCGCGGCCACGGGTTCGCTGGTGGCGTCGGCGGCGGCCGTGTTCTACCAGGCCGGTGCTCTGGTCTTCGGCGGTGGCCATGTGGTGTTGCCACTGCTGCAGGCGGGCGTGGTGCCCAGCGGGTGGGTCGGCAACGACACCTTCCTGGCGGGCTACGCAGCGGCACAAGCCGTGCCGGGCCCGCTTTTTACCTTCGCCGCCTATCTCGGCGCCGTGATGCCGGGCCCCTTGGGCGGATGGCCGGGCGGCATCGCGTTGCTGCTGGCCATCTTCGTGCCCAGCTTCCTGCTGGTGGTCGGTGCGCTGCCGTTCTGGGAATCGATGCGTCAGCACGACACGGTGCAGCGGACGATGGGCGGCATCAATGCCGCCGTCGTGGGGGTGCTCGGCGCGGCCTTGTACGACCCGGTGTGGACCCGTGCGATCGGCTCCAAGACCGACTTCGCGCTGGCGCTCGCGGCCTTCGGGCTGCTGGTCTATGGCCGCGTGTCGCCGGTGCTCGTGGTGGCGGGTGCCGCGCTGGCCGGGTGGGCGATGGCCCTTTGAGCCTGGCCGCCGGGCCGCCCCAAAGGCCCGGTGACTCACTCCGCCTTGATGCCTCGCATCGCGATGACGCCGCCCAGCAGGGCGGTGTCGGCCTTGATGCGGTTGGCCAGGCCTTCCGCCGAGGTGCCGGCCACCTGCCAACCCTGCTGGAACAGCTTCTGGCGAACCTCGGCGCTGCGCACGATTTCGCTGATCAGGCCCGACAAGCGGGTGGCCAGCGCGCGCGGCATCGACGCGGGCGCGGCGATCGCGTTCCAGATCTCGAGCTGGAAGCCCCGCGTGGCGCCTTGTTCGTCCAGACTGGCGTACTCGGGCGCCAGCGAGCTGCGGCCCGAGGACGTGACGCCAATCACCCGCAGCTTGCCGGCGCGCACCTGGGGCAGCGCCAGGCCGATCGGCAGCAGCGCGAGATGAATCTGGCTGGCCAGCATGGCATTGATCACCTGCGGGTTGCCGGGGTAGGGCACATGTACCGGGGCGATGTTGGTCTTGGACTTGAGCAGCTCCATCCCGATGTGGGCCACCGTGCCCACGCCCGGCGTGCCGTAGCTCCATTTGTCACCGGCGTTTCGCCCGGCGACGAAGAAGTCGAGCGCGTTCGCGCCCGGCGCATTGGCTGGCGCCACCAGCAGCAGCGGCGCGCTGCCGATCAGGCTGACCGGGGCCAGGTCTTTCAGCGGATCGTAGGGCACGGCCGGATTGAGCAGCTTGGCGATGGTCATGTTGCCGTTGATCATCAAGCCCAGGGTGTGCTGGTCGGTCGACTTGGCCACCAGGTCGGCGGCGATGTTGCCGCCCGCGCCGACGCGGTTTTCCACCACCACCGGCTGGCCCAGCAGGCGCGACAGCGGCTCGGCGATGGTGCGGGCGGTGATGTCGGGCGAGGAGCCGCCGGGAAAACCGACCACCAGGCGCACCGGCCGGGTCGGCCAGGCGGCGGGCGCGGCGGCCCGGGGCCGCTGCTGTGCGCGTGCCAGTTGTGCGGTCTGAGCGGCGGCGACAGCCAGGGGGAGCGCCAGTATCGAGCGGCGGGAAAGATTCTGGGACATGCGGGTTCCTCTTGAAAATGCCGGTTGGACGGGAATCAGAAATTGAGCGAACGGATCGCCCGCTTGGGGTCCGCGCGCATGGCGCCGAGCGCGTCATCCACCCATTTCGCGCAGCGCGTGGCGTCCAGCTCGTGGTCGGGCAGCACCAGCACGGCCACGTGGAACTTGAGCTCGGTGGACTGCGGCAGAACCGGCGTGTGCTGCAGACCGCGCGCCACGATCTGCTGCGCGCGTGCCAGCGCGGCCTGCGCCGAGGTCGGGCCGTCCAGCAACAGGGCGAAGTCGGCGTTGGCGGTACGTGCCGCCAGGTCGATGTCGGTGGCCACGCTTCGCAGGATGGACGCGGCGACGATCATCGCGCGATCGGCGACATCGCGGCCCATCTGGGCTTCGATGGCGCCGACGTTGGTCAGGCGCACACCGAGCAGCGCGCACTGGTGGCGCTGGCTGACCGCGCGCTTGACCGCGTCGTCCATCCGGGCCAGCAGCGTGGCGCGGTCCCACAGGCCCGTCAGGGCGTCGGTGTGGGCCAGCTCGGAGGCGCGAACGCCAGTCTCTCGGCGCCGGGCGGCACGGCGGGTCAGTGCGTAGTACAGCACCGGCATCTGAATCGCCGTGCCGACGATCAGCCCGTAGCGGTTGAGGGCACTGCTCGGAATCAGGCTCAGGCCGTGGGCCACCGGCACGGTGGCGGCCGCCACCAGCGGCATGAAGCCGGCAACGAAGACCCGCTGGTAGACGTCGACCGACTTGCGCCACAGCAATACCAGCAGGACGATGGCCAGCGGGATCTCGACAGCGATCAGCATCAGCACGAGCATGTTGCTCTCGCGGGTTCCGACAAAGCCGTTGGTCGCCACCGCCGCGAGGAGGCCGGCAATCAGCACGCCGCAGATGAAGTCGAGCACGCGCGAAAAGCGCGCCGGCTCCGTCACGACCTTGATGAACCACAGGGCCCCCGCGGCGGCCAGGCCGGGCGCGATCGAGCGCGCCAGGTAGGTCCAGTTCGGATCGCTCCATAAATGCTGCGCCGCCAGGCCCAGGTTGACGAACTGCCAGGCGCCCGCGCCAGTGACGTAGATCGCGAAAGCGATCAGGGCGCGATCGCGAAACAGCAAGGCGGCGATCAGGGCGCCGGCCAGCAGCAGGAGCACCACGCCGAAGTACCCGCCCATCACCAGCTGTTCGCCGTCACGGAACTGGAGCAAGCTGGCTTGGGCGTACAGCCGCAGCGGAACGCTGAAATCGAGCCGATGGCGCTCGATGCGGATCCAGTAGCGCACCGTCTCGCCAGTGCCGGGCGCCAAGGCCAGGATCGGAACCCGCCCCGGCAAGGGCCATTCGGTCTGGGCGAGGTCTTCTCCGGCTTGCTGTGTCACCCAGCGCCCGTCCGGGCCCAGGTAATAAAGGCGGATCAGGTCCACCGCGGGGTGCATCATCACCAGCCGCCAATGGCTGCCTACGGGCAGTGTGGCATCGAAGCGGATCCACAGGGCCTGGTCGGCCGTGCGGTACTTCTGGCCGTCTTTCAGGAGCTCCCACGGCAGGCTGTTGCCGGCTCGCGCGATCTCGTCGATGGTGCGGTTGGCGCTTGGATCGATCCAGGCCAGGCTACGCCCCTCCAGGGCCAGCGAATCGGTCGAAACAGTGGGGGCCAATGGCGCCGGCGTCGCCACGGCGGCCGCCGCAGCCATGGCAGCCGCCAGCCACAGGGCCAGCAGCGCCGCCCACAATCCCATCCTGTTCTTCCTCACCGTGCGATTGTTGCCGCAAAAAAGCCCGGACACGCCGGGCTATTGCGATCGCGCAACGGTGTGCGCTTTACGCGTAGGCAGCAAGCGCCTTGCGCATCTTTTTCATCGCGGCCACTTCGATCTGGCGGATGCGTTCGGCCGAGACGCCGTATTCGGCGGCCAGATCGTGCAGCGTCATGCCGCCCGAGCCATCGTCGTTGACCTTGAGCCAACGTTCCTCGACGATGCGGCGGCTGCGCGGATCGAGCTGTTCGAGGGCGGCGGGAATGCCGTCGGTGGCCAGCACGTCGCGCTGCTGCGCCTGCAGCACGGCCGTGGGTTCGTGGTTGGCGTCGGTGAGGTAGGCGATGGGGCCGAAGCCGTCGTCGTTATCATCGCCCGGGGACGGGTCGAGCATGACGTCGCCGCCCGACATGCGGGTTTCCATCTCGATCACTTCCTCGCGCTTGACGTTCAGGTCGCGGGCCATCGTGTCGATCTGGGCGTCGGTGAGGGTGTCGCGGTGGGTCTGGGCGTCGGCGTCGTCCTTGAAGCCCTGCTTCATGGAGCGCAGGTTGAAAAACAGCTTGCGCTGGGCCTTGGTGGTCGCCACCTTGACCATGCGCCAGTTCTTGA
>JAZKDA010000256.1:0-4436 GCA_040387815.1 Pseudomonadota bacterium
GGACATCCGCTTCGGCGAAAACCTGCCCAAGACCCGCAGCGGCAAGATCATGCGCCGCCTGCTTCGCAGCATCGCCAAGGGCGAAGCCATCACGCAGGACACCTCGACATTGGAGAACCCGGCCATCCTCGATCAGTTGTCCGAAGCCCACTGATCCGTGCGGCGGCCGCCAGGCCGCGCCGCGTCCTCGAAGCCCGCCCGTGTTGCGGGCTTTTTTCACGGTCGGGCGTCACGGCGTCAAGGCTCGGAAAACATCGCCGGCATACAGTGCGAACCTTCGTCGACATTGCATCGCGGTGTCAAAGGCGCGGCAGCGCGAGGGGGTAGCCATGTACAGCAAGATTCACGGGCGAGCTCAGTCCAGCTTGGATCCGGAGCGCAGCGCTTACGAGACCAAAGATGCCAAGCGATCCCCCATGCTTCGAACGGGGCGGGAGCTGCGCCAGCAGCTGGGGGCGGGGCCGGCGGTGGCGTTGCGCAATCCGCGCGAACACAAGGGTTCACTGCCTTCGGAGGCGCAGGTTCGCAAGGCGGTCGACCTGTTCTGTTCCAACGGCATCACCGATGAGGCGGCGGCGTCCCTCAAGAAGTTGGTCCTCAGCCATTCCCATCGGCAATCCGGCGGCCGCCGGATCCACGCACCTCAGCTTGAGGCCATTGCCAGGCCGTTCGTCGCCAATTTCGAACGCATGTGCGCCGCTTCCAGCCGCGGCCCGGGCGTGTTGAGCCAGGTCATCGCAGAGGTCGAGGAAGCGCTGGGCGGCGGCGATGCAGCCATCGACCAGGTTGCCGGTCCGCTGCTGGACATGATCCCGTCCTCCGCGGCGCTCAACCGGGCCGAGCGGATCGCTTTGCCCAGCGCGATGGTCCAGGCGGCCTTGGGCGGGATCGATGCCATGCAGGCGCCCGATCGCGGACTGCAACTGCTGCGCCAGCGCCTGTACCAGTCGGCCAACTGGGGCGAGTGCGCTGACTGGATCACCTCGCTGTTTCGCGGCGCCATCCGGGCGCTGCAACCCGACAGCGCCGCCGGCGCGGCGATTGCCAGGCTTGAGGTGCGGCACTTCATCGCCAGCCAGGCCACGCGCATTCCGCCGGCCGCCTTGGCGCCGGCAGTGTTCGGGATGCTCGAAGGCCTGGCCGGCGCCGCTGCGTTCGACAGCCGCGAACAGGCCATGTCGCTGGTGCGCGAGCTGGAACACCGGCTGACTCCGGCGCAATTGGGCGCCCTGTGCCGTGGCGTTGTGCGCCACCTTTGCGTGCCGGCCCGCGCCCACACCAAGACCGTGCAGTGGCTGCTGCTTCACGCGGCTTCTGGTTCGTTGGACCCACGGCGACAACTGGCGGTCGGCCTGGCCGTGGGATCGCAACTGGCGTCTCACGGACTCACGGCCCGCCTGCAATCGACCGATAAGAGCCAGGCTTCGTGGAGCGCGGAGCTGGCGCAAGACGATGTTCCCGATCGGTGGATCGCGCTGGGTTTGCGGGTGGGCGGCGACCCGCAGCGGATCCTCGACGCGGACCTGCCTTCGCGCGAGGGGGCCGATCTGCTGGTGCTGGCTTGGGAAATCGAGGCCGCCGACGGGCGCGCACCGGCGCGCGAGGATCTGCGGGCCATTGCCGAATCGGCTCTGTCCCTGGATGACACGGCCAGTGCGCTGGGCCGCATCCTGCCCCTGTGCCAGGGTTACCCCTGCGCCCGGCTCCTTGCGGCCGCCCGGGAGGGTCTGCTGGCCAAGGTTTTCGAGCCTCGCGGCCGCATGGCCGAGAGCAAGGCGCAGGACGAACCGCGGTCCCCCGTCGCGGGTGGGCCGCAGGAGTCGTCCGCCGCGGCCGCCCTGCGGGATGAGTCGGCCCTCCATCGGGCATTCGAGGCCCTCTACCGTCTGGTGATCGAGGCCACCGCGCAGCTGCGAACCGGTCGACGCGGTGACGGTGCGAAGGCGCTGGATGCCTATCAGGCGGGCGTCGAGGCGATGCAGACCATGGTGACGGCCGAACTTGAGGCCGTCACGGGGGGCGCCCCGGGCGCAGCGCGGCCGTTCGACGCGCATCCGCGCTTGAAAAGCGAGGTTGCGGGATGGCTCCGGGCCTATCTGGTTGCGGCTGAAACGGCACTGGCCGACGAGGGTGACGAGCCGTCCAAGGTGACGGCGGTTCCATCCAGTCCCGGGCCACTGGAGCAGCTGAGCAGCCTGTTCCATGCTTGGTTGTCACGTTGAGGCACCCCGTTGCGCCAGGCGCAAAAAAACCCGCCGGCGGCGGGTTTTCCTGCGTTTGCGGCGCCGTGCGCTCGCATGGATGTTCTTACTTCTGGACCATCACCCAGGCGGCCAGCTTCTTGGCCTCGGCCTCATTGACTTGCGCGTTGGCCGGCATCGGAACCGGACCCCACACACCCGAGCCACCCTTCATGATCTTGGCGGCCAGCTTGTCGACGGCGCCCTTGTCCTTGGCATACTTGGCGGCAACGTCCTTGTACGACGGACCCACCAGCTTCTTGTCGATCGCGTGGCAGGCCATGCAGTTCTTGGCCGTCGCCAGGGCCTGATCGGCCAAGACGGGCACCGCGAACAGCACCGTGGCGGCAAACGCGAAAACGGCTCGTTTCATGCGGGAATCCTCTTCAGTTGATTTACAGTTAACGCCATTGTAGTGACCCGGTTGACATGGCCGCCCCGGCCCGGGTTCCCCGTGGAAGCAACAAATACGTCGGCAAGAGGCGATTCATGTATCTGATGGTTATCGGCGTCGTCCTGGTGGTCCTGAAGCTGGCAGGCGTGCTTCCCGTCGCTGATTGGCCCTGGTGGGGGATCTTGCTTCCGTTCCCCATTGCGGCCGTGTGGTGGGCCATTGCCGACGCGACCGGGTTCACCAAGAAGCGCGCCACCGAGCGCGAGGAAGCGCGGCGGGTCGCCCGCATGCGCAAGCACGTGCACATGGGCGACAAGAAAAAATCATAGCCCGCCCAAGGTTTCAGTAGTTGTCCAGCACCGCGCCCGTACTTGCGCTGGAGGCATTGAACGCGAACTTGGCCTGTACCCCGCGGGTGTAGCGCGGCGCCGGGGCCTTCCAGGCTGCGCGGCGCTTGGCGAGTTCGGCGTCTGACACATTGAGCTGCAGCAGCAGCTGGTGGGCGTCGATCGTCAGGCTGTCGTTCTCCTGGATCAGCGCAATGTTGCCGCCGGCCGCCGCTTCGGGCGCCACATGCCCCACCACCATGCCCCAGGTGCCGCCGGAGAAGCGCCCGTCGGTGATCAGGCCCACGGTTTCACCCAGGCCGGCGCCGATCAGAGCGCTGGTGGGTGCCAGCATCTCTGGCATGCCGGGGCCGCCCTTGGGGCCCAGGTAGCGCAGCACCATGACGTCGCCCGCCTTGACCTTGCCGTCCAGGATGGCCTTGAGCGCCGACTGCTCGTCATCGAACACGCGGGCCGGGCCGGTCATCACTGGCGTCTTCAGGCCGGTGATCTTGGCGACCGCGCCCTCGGGCGAGAGGTTGCCCTTGAGGATGGCCAGGTGGCCTTCCTTGTACATGGGGGCGGTGATCGGACGGATCACGTCCTGGTCGGCGCGGGGGGCGTCGGGCACGTCCGCCAGCGTCTCGGCGATGGTCTGGCCGGTGATGGTGATGCAGTCGCCGTGCAGCAGCCCGGCCTTGAGCAGCACCTTCATCACCTGCGGGATGCCGCCCGCGTTGTGCAGATCCACCGCGAGGTACTTGCCGCTGGGCTTGAGGTCGCACAGCACCGGGGTGCGCTTGCGCACGCGCTCGAAGTCGTCGATGGTCCATTCGACCTCGGCGGCATGGGCGATGGCCAGGAAGTGCAGCACCGCGTTGGTCGAGCCGCCGGTGGCCATGATCACCGCCACCGCGTTCTCGATCGCCTTGCGGGTGACGATGTCACGCGGCTTGAGGTCTTTCTTGATGGCCTCCATCAGCACCTTGGCCGACTCCTTGGCGGAGTTCATCTTCTCGTCGTGCGGATTGGCCATGGTCGACGAGTAGGGCAGGGAGATGCCCAGCGCCTCGAAAGCCGAGGACATGGTGTTGGCGGTGTACATGCCCCCACACGAGCCGGTACCCGGGATGGCGTGCTGCTCGATGTCCTTGAGCTCCTGGTCGCTCATCTTGCCGGCGGCGTTCTGTCCCACGGCCTCGAACACCGAGACGATGTTCAGGTCTTGGCCCTTCCACTTGCCCGGCAGGATGGTGCCACCGTAGACGTAGATGGCCGGCACGTTGGCGCGAAGCATGCCCATCAGGCCGCCGGGCATGTTCTTGTCGCAACCGCCAACGACCACGACGCCGTCCATCCACTGGCCTTGTACGCAGGTCTCGATGCAGTCGGAGATGACCTCGCGGCTGACCAGGCTGTATTTCATGCCCTCGGTGCCCATGGCCATGCCGTCGGAGATGGTGGGCGTGCCGAAGA
>JAZKDA010000257.1:0-3673 GCA_040387815.1 Pseudomonadota bacterium
GTGCCGGTCTTGCCGCCGACCGAGTAGCCCATGGTCTGCGCCTTGGGCGCGGTGCCGCCGGGGCCGGTGGCCATGTGCAGCATGTGGCGCACCGCCGCAGCATGGCGCGCATCGAACACCCGCACACCCGGGGCCGCGCCGCCGTCGGACTTGAGCATGGTGATGGGCGCCAGCTCGCCGTCGCGGGCGAACACGCTGTAGGCACGGGCCAGCTGGAACAGGCTGACCGACAGGCCGTAGCCGTAGCTCATGGTGGCCTGCTCGATCGGGCGCCAGGTCTTGTAGGCACGCAGCCGGCCGCTCACCGCGCCCGGAAACGGCACCTGCGGGCGCTGGCCGAGGCCGACCTCGCTGAAGGTCTCCCACATCTCGCGCGGCGCCAGCTGCATGGCCATCTTCACGGTGCCCACGTTGCTCGACTTCTGGATCACTTCGTTGACCGTGAGCATGCCGTGAGGGTGGGCATCGCTGATGGTGGAGCCGCCGATGGTCAGGCGCCCGGGCGCCGTCTGAATCGGCGTCTCGGGCGTGACCAGGCCACGCTCGAGCGCACGCGCGATGATGAACGGCTTCATGGTCGAGCCGGGCTCGAAGGTGTCGGTGAGCGCGCGGTTGCGCAGCTGCTCGCCGGTGAGGTTCACGCGCTTGTCGGGCGAGTAGGTGGGGTAGTTGGCAAGGGCCAGCACCTCGCCGGTACGCACGTCGAGCACCACGACGCTGCCGCCCTTGGCGCGGTGTTCCAGCACCGCGTCGCGCAGGCGCTGGAAGGCGAAGAACTGCACCTTGCTGTCGATGGACAGCTGCAGGTCGCGCCCGTCCACCGGGGGCGTCTGCTCGCGCACGTCCTCGATGATGCGGCCCAGGCGGTCCTTGATGACGCGGCGTGAGCCGGGGCGGCCGGACAGCTCCTTTTCGAAGGCCAGCTCCATGCCTTCCTGGCCCAGGTTCTCGACGTTGGTAAAGCCCACCACATGCGCCGCCGCCTCGCCCTCGGGGTACTGGCGCTTGTATTCCTTGCGCTCGTAGACGCCCTTGATGCCCAGAGCCATGATCTCCTTGGCCACCGGCTCGTCGACCAGGCGCTTGAGCCAGACGAAGGTCTTTTCTTCGTCGCCGATCTTCTTTTCCAGATCCGCCAGAGGCATCCCGAGCAGCCTGGCCAGCTTGGCGAGCTTGGCCGGCTCGCGCTCCATGTCCTCCGGAATGGCCCAGATGCTGGGCGCGGGCACGCTGGTGGCCAGCAACAGGCCGTTGCGGTCGAGGATGCGGCCGCGGTTGGCGGGCAGCTCCAGGGTGCGCGCGAAACGCACCTCGCCCTGGCGTTGGAAGAAGGCGTTGCCGAACACCTGCACCCAGGCCGCCCGTCCGGCCAGCACGACAAAGCCCAGGGCGATGCAGGCCACGATGAACTTGCTGCGCCAGACCGGCGTGCGGCTGGCCAGCAGCGGGCTGGAGGTGTACATGACGCTGCGGGTCATGGCGCCGCCCCTTGCCTGGCTGGCGCCGCGGACGGGGATGAGGCCTGGCTCACGTACTGGGTGATGCCCGGCGAGGCCGGACGCATCTGCAACTGCTGCTTGGCCAACCGCTCGACGCGCAATGGCGTAGCCTGGCCGCGCTTTTCAGCGAACAGGCGCTCGCGCTCGGTGTCCAGGCGCCGCGCCTCCGACTGCGCACGCTCGAGTTCCATGTACAGGCGGCGCGATTCGTACTGCACCCGCACCAGGTACAGCGCGCTGGCCATCACGGCCAGCAGCAGCACGAGATTCAGGCGGGTCATGCCTCGGTCCTCTGCGCCACCCGCATGATGGCGCTGCGCGAACGCGGGTTGGCCGCGATCTCGGCGGCCGAAGGCTTGATGCGATCGAGTGCGCGCAGCTTCAGCGGCGCGCCCAGGGCAAACGGCGCGCGGCGGTCCACCACCTCGCGCGAATGCCGGGCGATGAACTGCTTGACGATCCGGTCTTCCAGCGAGTGGAAGCTGATCACCACGAGCCGGCCCTGGGGTTCGAGGATGTTCAAGCTGGCCTCTAGCGCCTGTTGCAGCTCTTCAAGCTCGGCGTTGATGAAAATCCGAAGAGCCTGAAATGTGCGCGTTGCAGGGTCCTGGCCCGGCTCGCGGGTTTTGACCGCGCCAGCCACGAGTTGGGCCAGCTCGGCGGTGGTTGCAAGAGGGCCCCGTTCCTGTCGGCGAGCCACAATCGCCTTTGCAACCGGAACAGCAAACCGTTCTTCGCCATAGTCACGTATCACCTGCGCGATCTGGCCTTGTTCGGCCGTTGCCAGCCACTGGGCCGCGCTCTGGCCGCGCGTGGTGTCCATGCGCATGTCCAGCGGGCCGTCGTGGCGAAAAGAAAAACCCCGTCCGGGGTTGTCGATCTGGGGAGAGCTCACGCCCAGGTCCATCAGCACGCCACACACACTGCGCGGCGGCAACTCGCCCAGGTCGGCAAAGCCTTGGTGGCGGATCGAGAAACGCGCGTCGTGGATCGTGGCGGCCTCGGCGATCGCCTCCGGGTCCTTGTCGAAGGCGACCAGGCGGCCTTGCGGCCCCAGCCTGGAGAGCGCCAGTCGTGAATGGCCGCCGCGGCCGAAGGTCGCGTCGACATAGAGTCCGTCCGGCCTGGTGACGAGCGCATCGATCGCTTCGTTCAACAGGACAGTGGTGTGTTGCCATTGCTTGTCCACCGTTTAGTCCAGCGGCCGTCAGAAGGAGAAGTCCTTGAACACATCGGGCATCTGACCGGCCATCGCCTTGGCCTCCTGGGCGTCATAGGTGGCCTTGTCCCAGAGCTCGAAGTGGTTGCCCATGCCCAGCAGCATGGTCTCGCGCTCGATGCCCGCGGCGGCCCGCAGTTCGGGCGAGATCAGCACGCGGCCGGAGGCGTCGACTTCGACGTCCATCGCGTTGCCCAGGAAGATTCTCTTCCACCACTGGGCGTCCATGGGTAACGCTGCGATACGGTCGCGGAATTTTTCCCATTCGGGTCTGGGAAAGACCATCAGGCAGCCGTGCGGGTGCTTGGTCAGGGTGAGCTGGTTGCCGGCGGTCGCGCTCAGCACTTCGCGATGCCGGGTCGGCATGGAAAGCCGACCTTTGGTATCGAGCGTGAGTGAGGAAGCGCCTTGGAACACGGCTGTGTTGTCCTGGTGGAAACCTGCAGAGCCGGGGGAAAACGGCCACTTTTTCCCACCAATCTGCACTTATTCCCACTTTAGCAGGAAAACTCAGGAGCGCAAGGCAGCTGCTCGCGAAAAGTTTCAATGAAATCAATCACTTAGAAGGCTTTCCTCCGGTTAATCTCCGGGAAAACCTTTCAAAATGAAGCACTTAGAGAACGTACTGAAAGTGAACTCTCAAGGCTGAGCCGCCGGCTCAGAGGATGTAACGAGACAGGTCCTCGTTACGGCTGAGCTCCTGCAGCCGGGCGTCGACGTAGGCGGCGTCGATGGCGATCGTCTGGCCGGACAGCCGCGTGGCGTCGAAACTGATCTCATCGAGCAGGCGTTCCATCACCGTCGACAAGCGCCGCGCGCCGATGTTCTCGGTGCGTTCGTTCACGTCATAGGCGATTTGGGCCAGCCGTGTGATGCCCTCGGGCGTGAACTCGAGCGCCACGCCCTCGGTGGCCAGCAGCGCCTGGTACTGCTTGACCAGCGAGGCATGGGTCTG
>JAZKDA010000258.1:0-36364 GCA_040387815.1 Pseudomonadota bacterium
CCCCGCCCTCGTCCATGAGGCGGGTGAAGAAGGCGTGTGTCTCGTCGTCGGCGATGCCTTCCTGGTGGTCGATGCAGCCGTCCAGCGTGACGTTGATGCTGAAGGTCAAGAGTCCCATGGTGTTCTCCGTCGGCCCGGATCCGAGCCCGCCACCCCGGGGTGGTGGGCTTTTTCGCTCAGGCCGGCGCGAACATCGCCACGGGTGTGCCGTCTTCCGCGGCCTGCCACTTCAGGCGCACGCGCTGGCCGATGCGAAGCGCATCGAAATCGGCGTCGACGATGTTGGTCATCATGGAAACCCCCTCGTCCAGCGTGACGAAGGCGATCGCATACGGTGGGTCGGCCCGACGCATCACGGTATAGGTGTACAGCGTGGCCCCGCCGCTGGCCTCGCGCCACTCGGTGGCGTCGGAAAAGCAGAAGGGGCACAGCGGGCGTGGATAGAAATGCGGCTTGCCGCAGGCGCCGCAGTGCTTGTACAGCAGGCGCCGCTGGTCCGCCGCTTCCCAGAAATGCCGGGTGTCAGGATGGCGCTTGGGCGCCGGGATGCTGCGCTCGAGCGCGGGCGTTTCGGTGGCGGACATGTCAGACCCTTTCCATGACCAGGGTGGCACTGCCGTGGCGCGTGGCGAGAAAACCGCCGATGCCCTGCGCCACGGCCAGATCGCAGCCACGAACCTGCACGGCCGGGTGCGCTTCGCCGCGCAACTGGCGCACGGCCTCGATCACCTTGGTCATGCCGCCGCGGTTGGACGGATGGTTGTTGCACAGGCCGCCACCGTCTGTGTTGAAAGGCAGCTTGCCCACGCCGGAGATCAGGTTGCCGTCGGACACGAAGCGGCCGCCCTCGCCCTTCTTGCAGAAACCAAGGTCCTCCAGCTGCATCAGCACGGTGATGGTGAAGCTGTCGTAGACCGAGGCGTACTTGATGTCGGACGGCTTGACCCCCGCTTCGGCAAAAGCCGCCGGGCCCGATACAGCCGCCCCGCTGGTGGTGAAATCGATGTGGCCGCCGTTGAGGTGCTTGACATGCTCGCCTGCGCCGATCACCCGCACCAGGGGCCGGCGCAGGCTGCGCGCGATCTCCGGCGTGGTCACCACCAGGGCGCCGCCGCCGTCGCTGACCACGCAGCAGTCGAGCTTGTGCAAGGGGTCGGCGATCATGGGCGAGTTGAGCACGTCGTCCACCGTGACCACCTCGCGCAGCATGGCATGCGGGTTGTGCTGGGCGTGGTGGGATGCCGCCACCTTGATCCAGGCCAGCTGCTCGGAGGTGGTGCCGTATTCATGCATGTGGCGCATCGCGCACATGGCGTACTGGTTGGCCGTGGTGAAGCCGTAGGGGAACTCGAAGGGAATGTCAGGCGCATTCACATGCGCGTCGGGAATGAAGGGCCGGGTGCCGACGGCCATGCCCTCGGCACGCGGTCGGCCGGCCAGCGTGATCAAGGCCACCCGGCACTTGCCCATGGCGATCGCCTGCGCCGCGTGCGACACATGCGCCAGGTAGGAACTGCCGCCGATGTCGGTGCTGTCGACATGCCGCAGATTCAGGCCCATGTACTCGGCCATGGAATGCGGCCCCAGTCCGGGCGCATCACCGGCGCAGAAGTAGCCATCGACCTCGTCCTTGGACAGGCCGGCGTCCTCCAGCGCACCCTTGGCCACATCCGCATGGAGCTGAGCCAACGATATATCAGTGGCCTTGCGAGTCGGGTGCTCGTAGGCACCGACGATGTAGGCCTTGTCGCGAATCGTCATACTTCTCCTTCGCCGCGGGCGTTTCGTATGCTTCCATATCATACGATCATAAGCGGCATGCCGAGGTGGCGTGCATCGGCAGAAGAGACAACACGGCAGGCCTGTGGCCGGTCAGCACGCGCCAGGTCGCCCGGCCGGCTCGCGTCCGGCCGGAATCAGCCATGACCCGGTCCATCGCCTTGCCGACGCCACACCATTCAATGTACGGAACAGGCGTCGATTCACCCTTGCCAGGGCTGCTGTGCCTCACGACCATGGCCAAACGCACTGACCCGACATTGGCCGTTGCCGCTGTCGTATGTCAATCGGCTTCAGCAGGAGACAGAAATGAACACGCATCTAAGCGCCACGGCTCGCCGCCAGTGGCTTCGGCTTTCCACCACGCTGGCTGCCGCGGCATTCGCCAGCATATTCCACCAGACGTCCTGGGCGCAGGCATGGCCGACCCAGCCGGTCAAGATCGTGTTGGCGGTAGCCGCTGGGTCTTCCGGCGACACCCTGGCGCGCCTGATCGCGCCGCGCCTGGAAGAAATCTGGAAGCAGCCAGTGATCGTCGAGAACAGGCCCGGCGCGGGTGGCATTCTGGGCACTGAGACCGTGGTGGCAGCCAAGGATGGTCACACCATGCTGCTGGCCAGCCAGAGCTCCTTTTTGCCAAAGTACACACAGAAGAGCCTGCGCTTTGATCCGGCAACCGATCTGGTGCCGATTGCCAAGCTGATCGAATATGAGTCGGTGCTTGTGACCAATGCGCAGAGCCAGAAAAAGGCCAAGAGCTTTGCCGAAGTGGTGGCGCTCAGCAAGGCCGATGCAAAGGGCTTGTTCTTCTCCGGCACCGGGCCGACGTCGATCTTCAACATTTCGATGGCCATCCTCAACCAGTTTGCCGGGATCAACTACACCGGGGTGAACTTCAACAACGTCGGGGCGATGAACATGGCGCTGCTGCGCGATGACGCGCAACTGATGATCAATACCCCGAGCTCCATCAAGGCCCATGTCGATTCGGGCGCACTGGTTCCACTGGCCGCCATCAGCAAACAGCGCTATGCCAACCTGCCCAACGTTCCGACCATTTTTGAGGTGACCAATTACCGCGGTTATCTTCCGGTACTGTGGGCCGGCATGGTGATGCCCAAGGGCACGCCCGCCGCCGTGGTTGACCGGGTCGCCCGCGACCTGCAGACGGTCGTGCTCCAGGAGGAAACCCGCAAGAAGATTGAAACGACCTTGAGCGGCACCGTGCAACGCTCTTCCCCCGATCAGTTCGCAAAGCAGATCAGCGAGGAAATGGACGCCTGGAAGCGCCTGGACATCAAGCCAGAGTGAACGCACGATACGCCAATGATTTGAAGCTTACGGCGCTTGCCGACCGGATGGCCCCGCTGATCAATGGCGGCGACACCATCTGGTGGGGACAGGCCAACACCGAGCCCCTGACACTGACGCGCACCCTGGCCACCCACCGCCACAGCCTGGCCAAGGGCGGGCGGCTGCGGGTGTGGGTGGGCATCGGCGGTTCGGACACCTTGTTGCCCGAGCAGGCGGACGTGTTCGACTTCTTCGGCTACTCGGCAGGCGGCACCCACAAGAAGCTGGCACAGGCCGCCCTGCTGGATGTGGTGCCCAGCCACTATTCGCACCTGCCCCAACTGATCGACCGGGGCCAGCTGCCAGCCGACGTCGTGCTGCTGCAGGTCCCGCCACCCGATGGCATGGGCCGCTACAGCCTCGGGCTGGTGGACGAATACCTGTCCGCCGCCTTGAAAAAGGCCCGCGTGATCATCGGCGAGGTGCATGCCGATGTACCCTGGACCCACGCAAGCACCTATCTGACGGCCAGCGACTTCGACCTGCTGGTCGACTCGGCGCACCCGCTGCTGGAGCCCGACCGCAGCCCGCCCGGCCCCATCGAACAGGCCATTGCGCGGCACATCGCGACCCTGGTCGAAGACGGCGCCACCTTGCAGGTGGGCGTGGGCAAACTCCCCGAAGCGGTGCTGTCGGCCTTGCACGACCGCCGCGACCTGGGCGTGCACAGCGGCGCGATCGGCGACGGCATCGCCGCGTTGGCAGAGGCCGACGTGTTGACCAATGCGCACAAGGGCATCGACACCGGCGTGGCGGTGGCTGCCGTTCTGATGGGGGGTGAACGCCTGCGACGCTGGGTGCATCACAACCCCCATTTCATGCTGCGCGGCACCGACTACACCCACCACCCAGAGGTGCTCGCCCAGCTGCATCGGTTCACCGCCATCAATGCCGCCGTGGAGGTGGACCTGACCGGCCAGATCAATTCTGAAGTGGCCGCTGGCGTGTACGTGGGCGCTGTGGGTGGCGCGGTGGATTTTCTACGCGGTGCCGCGCGCAGCCAGGGCGGCCTGCCCATCGTCGCCTTGCCCGCCAGCGCCAAGGGGGCGTCGCGCATCGTGGCCCAGCTGTCGGGACCTGTGAGCACGCCGCGCTGCGATGCCGGTGTGATTGTCACGGAGCACGGTGTGGCCGATCTGCGCGGCCAAACGCTTTCGCGCCGGGTGCAACGCATGATCGACATCGCTGCACCGGAGCACCGCGCCGAACTGGAGCGCCAGGCGCACGCCCTCTTGCGCCGCTGTGGCGCGGCCCTCGGGTCGGCCTGATGGTTTGCGGGCGGTCAGCCCAGAAGCTGCCGCAAGCGCCTGTTGTCCTGCCCGATATCAGGCGCCGAATCCATGGCCGGCGGGCGCTTTCCGTCGAACGACAGCGGCATGCCCACCAGCGCGATTTCGTCCTCACTGGCCTTGCCCAGGATGCCCAGCGCCTTCGTCTGCTCGTGTTTGTAGAGCTCAGCGGTGGTCTGGATGGGTGCGCACGGCAGGCCAAAGCGCGCCAGGTGTTGCTCCCAGTGCGATCGCGGATGCTTGGCCAGTTGGTCGCCAATCAGGGTGTCGATCTCCAGGCGGTGGGCCAGGCGGGCGGCATTGGTGGTGAATTTTGGATCGGTGGCCCATTCCGGGTGATCCAGCGCCTGGCACAGCTTGGCGAACAGGGCGTCGTTCGCGCAGCTGATGATCAGGTGCCCATCGGCTGCGGTATATGCGCGGTGCGGCACGATGAAGGCGATGCCCGAGCCGAAGCGGCCGCCCGGCTCGCCATCGGCCGCGTAGTTGGCCACGCCAATCGACATCCAGGCGATCGCGGTCTCCAGCAAGGAGCTGTTCACCGTCGCACCGGCGTGCGTGCGTTCGCGCCGCAGCAAGGCGGACACGATGCCGATCACCGACCACATGCCGGTGCCGAAATCGACGATGGATACGCCCGCGCGCACTGGCGGCTGGCCGTCTTCACCCGTCAGGCTCATGATGCCGGAGAAGGCCTGCATGAGTGGATCGTAGCCGGGCAGACGGTTCAAGGGCCCCACATGGCCATAGGCCCCCACCTCGCAGTAGACCAGTTCGGGCTTGCGGCGGCGCAGGCTATCGGCATCCAGGTGGTACTGCGTGGCGCTGCCGGGGCGCAGGTTCTGGATGAACACATCGGCGTGGCGTTCGATCAGGTCGTGCAGGGTGGCCAGTTGCACCGGATCCTTGATGTCCAGGCAGATCGAACGCTTGCCACGGTTGATGGCATGAAACGCCGCCCCGCTGCCCTTCCACTGGCTGGGGCCCCAGCCGCGCGAGGAATCGCCGCTCGGGCGCTCCACCTTCCACACCTGCGCCCCCAGGCCGGCAAGAATGTGCCCCGCAAAAGGAGCGGACGCACTGTCGCCCAGCTCCACCACGGTCACACCCGCCAATGGCAATTCCGAGCGGGTATCTGTTGTCATGTCGGCATCTCCTCCATTGCATCGACTGCCGGCGCCTGCAGACCGCCGCCACGGGTCACCACCTGCTGCGCCTGGTCCTTCGTCAGGCCGTGCTCGATCAAGAGCTCGACCGTGTGTTCACCCAGGCGCGGCGCCGGGTAGCGTTGCTCGGGCGTGCTCTCGCTCCATTCCTGCGGTATGCCCATCATGCGCAGCAAGCCTTCGCTGGGGTGTTGCTGCATCTGGAAAAAGTTCACCGCCACCATGTGCGGATCGTTCAGCAGGGTGCCGGGCGTGTTCATCTCGATGATGGGGATGTCGGCCTCGTTGAGCAGCCTGAGCCACTCCTGGGTGGTTTTGGTTTCGAAGGTCCGCGCCAGGAACTCGTACAAATAGGCGATGTTTTCGGTGCGGCCGAAGATGGTGCCATAGCGGGGATCGGCGGCCATGTCGGCCCGCCCCACCGCCAGGAAAAACCGCTGCCAGTGGCGGTCGGTGTAGATGTTGACGCCGACATAGCCGTTTTGGGTCTGATAGGGACGGCGCTCGGCGCTCATCATCCGCGCATAACCCCAGTCGCCAATCGGTGGTTCGAATGTGTGGCCGTACAAATGGTCACCCATCACGAAGTGGGCGAAGGTCTCGAACATGGGCACCGCCACCGATTGGCCACGCCCCGTCTTTTCGCGATAGAACAAGGCCATGGCCACGGCATTGCAGGTGGCCATGCCCACCACCCGGTCGGCGATGGCGGTGGCCACATAGCTTGGCGGCCCCACCTTGCGCGCCTGCAGCACCGGCATGCCCACGGCCGCCTGGATCAGGTCGTCGTAGGCCGGCCGGTCGGCGTAGGGCCCGCCCGAACCAAAGCCAAAAGCGCCGCAGTAAATGATGCGCGGGTTGATCTTGCGCACGTCGTCGTAGGTCAAGCCAAGCTTGGCCATGGCCTTGGGGCGCAGGCTGTGCAGCACCACGTCGGTGGATTCGATCATCTTGCGCAGCGCCTGCGCGCCTTCGGGGTGCTTCAAGTCCAGCACCATGCTGCGCTTGTTGCGGTTCAGGTGCAGGAAAATCGCGCTCATGCCCGCATGGCGGCAGGGCCCGACACCCCGCGTGGGGTCGCCCGCCGGGGACTCCACCTTGCAGACATCGGCGCCCATGTCGGCCAGCAACAGCGAGGCATAGGGCCCCATGAAGTTCGAGGTCAGGTCAAGGATGCGCACCCCGTCGAGAGGACCGGCCATGTCATCTACTCCGGCTTGCAGTCGGTCATGTCAAACACAGGCAGCATCTGGTCGCCGCGCGCAACGAAGCGCACGCTGACCGGCTTGCCGATCCGCATGTCCTGTGGCTGACCGTTGATCTGGCTGAACAGATGGTAGCCCTCTTCCATTTCGATGAAACCCACCGTGTAGGGTGCGATGGCCGCCCACGCCGGGGTGGGCCCCCGCATCACGGTGCTGAAGGAATACACGGTGCCGCGGCCCGAAGATTCGCGCCACGCCAGGCAGCTGCTGTCCGCGCCGCAATGCGGGCAGCGCGAATGGGCAGGCCACACGGCTTGGTTGCAGGCGCTGCAATGCTGATAGGTCAGCCGCCGCTCCTGCAACGCCGCCCAATACGGCACCGCATCGAGTTGCGGGTAGGGCTGGGGCCAGCCATCGACGTAATTGATGTCACTCACGGGTCACTCCAATCGGTGCGGTTTCAGTCGGGCCTGGCCAGAATGGTCACGCCGCCCGCGGCCAGCATGCCGCCGGCACCTTGCACCAGCACCGTCTTGGGCCGCTTCGCCGGCGCCAACCCCAGCGCGTTGCCGCGCAGTTGGCGCACAGCTTCCACGTAGCTGTCCATGTTGCAGGAAATGCCCGGCTGACCGAAGGACAGCCAGCCACCGTTGGTATCGGTGGGCAGATCGCCATCCACGCCGGTTCGACCCTCGCGGTAGACGTCGATGCCTTTGCCTTTGGCGGCAAACCCCAGGTCTTCCATCACGATCGGTCCCATGTGCGCAAAGTTCACCGAGATCTGCGTCATGTCGATGTCCGATGGCGTCAGGCCCGAATGGGCGTAGGCCTGACGCGCGGCTTCGGCGGTGGCAGTGTGGGTCAGGTTGGGAAAGGCGCCCAGGCCCGGGAAGCGGCAGCTGCGCATGTTCATGCGGTCGGTCAGGTACTCGTGCGTGGACGCGCTGCCGTAGCCCATCACATGGACGGCGCCGGGCACGGAACGCGCCCGCTCCACCGAGGTGACCACCAGCGCGCCGCCGGTGCCGCCGCCCCAGGTGGAACACATCCAGCGCCGCAGCGGTGTGGACACATAGGGGGATGCCAGCACCTTTTCGCGGTCAACTTGGCCAAATCGGGCCTTGGCCGCATGGGGGTGATGCACGCCCCAGCGCTGGTTGGCCATCGCCACCTCGGCCAGGTCGGCCTCGGTGACACCGAACTCGTGCATGTAGCGCTGCGCCGCAATGCCGTACAGCGCGGGAATGATCGGGCCGTAGGGGATCTCGAACTGCGGATCCGCATCCGCCTCCGCCCCCATGGCCACGGCATCCACGAACAGCTCGGTGGCGTCGCTTTGCAGGCACAACACATAGTCGGCGCGGCCGGCCGCAATCATCTGTGTGGCCATCGCTACGGACGCGGTCAGGCCAGTGCCATGCATGGTCAGCTCGGTGTTGATGGTCACCGGCATGTGCATGTGCGAGATGAAGATGTTGCTCCACTGCGAGCGCTTGTCGGCCCAGGGCGAGCGGCCAGTGAACACCGCATCGATCTGGTCCTTGCGGATGCCGGCATCGGCGAGCGCCTTGTGGGTGGCCTCCACCGCCAGCTGCATCGGGTCCTTGCGGTCGGCGCGCGATGCGTAGGCGTCGCCCACGCCCACAATGGCGGCTACCGGTTGGCGTGACATGTTGGGTCCCTCTCGGCCAAGCGGCTCAAGCCTTGACAGCAGGCAGCGAAGACGCGATGAGCGCGTCCAGGTCTTCACGCTTGCGCAGCATCAGCAGGCTCCACTCCCCCTGCTGCACCACGTCGCCGTCCTGGTTGAGCACCTGGATCAGGAACTTGGTCACACCGTACTTGTCGTCCTTCTCCTTCTTGCCCATCACTGTAGCCACCACGAAGACCGTGTCATTGATGCACACCGGTTTGAGAAAGCGCATGTTGTCGATGCCGTAGTTCGCCTGGATGCCCAGGCCGAACTGGATCAGCCCGGTGGCGATCGAGTAGGTCAGTGCACCCTGCACCAGGCGCTTGGCGAAGCGCGTTTTCGAGGAATAGACTGTGTTGGAGTGGATGGCGATCCAGTTGCCTGTCAACGCGCAATAATTGACGACATCGGTTTCCGTGATGGTTCGGCCACCGGTACGATAGACCTTGCCAACCTCCAGTTCGTCGTAGGTTTCGTTGATCTGGTTGTTGATCAATGTGCTCATGGGGTACTCCTGGTCGGTACGTGGTGGGTTTCAGCCGATCCGCATGGACTTGGCGATGATGGTTTTCTGGATCTGCGAAGTGCCGCCGCCGATCGTGCACTGGATGCTCTCGCGCAGGTAGCGCTCCATATCGGCCTCGGGCAGGTTGGCGTAACCACCCAGCACCTGCATGCCCGTCAGCGCGCACTGCTTGAGCGTCTCGGAGCCAAACAGCTTGGCCATCGACACCTCGCGGCTGCAGGGCTTGTGTTCGGCCGCCAGCTTGGCCGCGCGATAGCACAACAGGCGCGCCGCATCGACCTCGGTCTGACGGTCGGCCAGCATGTGCTTGAGCACCTGGAAATCCCACAGCTGCTTGCCGAACTGCACTCGCTCGTGCGCATAGCGAACGGCATTCGAGACGGCCTCCTGGGCGTTGCCCACATAGGCCGCCGCCACCGAGCACCGTTCCAGTTCCAGGTGTTCGGTGATGATCTTCCAGCCCTGGCCCTCGTCGCCCAGCATGGCGTCGGCGGGCACGCGAATGTTGTCCAGAAAGATCTCGGTCGTGCCGGTGGCATGGCGTGACAGCGTGGGCAGCTTGTTGATCACCATGCCCGGCGTGTCGTTGGGAATCAGCAGCACCGACAGGCCCCCGTGCTTGTTGTCCGGGTCGGTGCGCACCAGCATGGCGATGACGACGTCCTTGGCGGCGGCGCCGCTGCACCAGAGCTTCTGGCCACTCACAATCCAGTCGCCGTTGTCGTCCCGGCGAGCGCGGGTCTTGGTGTTGGACGCGTCCGAGCCCGCCTCCGGCTCCGAGATCGCCACCGAGAAGCGGATCCTGCCCTCGATGAAGGGCTTTATGTATTTGTCCTTCTGCGCCTGGGTGCCGTACTTGCCGATGTTCATGGCCGTGAAGGTGGGCACCAGGATGGCGGCGGCAAAGTCAAAGCCGTACTTGCCCAGACCCTCGGCCATCAACGTGTAATCGAAGATGCTGCCGCCGGCGCCGCCTTCTTCCTCGCTGAAAAGCAGACCCAGCCACCCTTGTTGGGCGATTTTTTCGTAAGCTTCATAGGGGTAGTCGCGGTTGGTGTCGCACTTGCGGATGTATTCAACCGTGATCTCGTTGTCCATGAAACGGTTCACCGTGTCGAGCCACATCTGCTGCGAGTCGTCGAGGAAATTGGCCATGATCGATCTGCTCCTTGGGGTCTTTTGCGTGTCGTGAACACACAGGGGTTGATGCCCGTAGGCTAGTCAAACCCGACCTGTAAACCAAGTTGCGATTTTCGAAACTGCTCTTCGGCGGGGCCGAAGTGGCGCCTGTCGCCGCTTCTCTCACACGCAGGAATGTCAGCCCTTGTCGGCGCTGTCGCCTGGTTGGCTCATCAACTGCTCCAGCAGGGCCCGTGCTGCCGGGCTCAAGCCACGCTCACGCGGCGTCGCAATCTGCACGATGCGTTGCGCCCAGGAGTCGGTAATGGGCAAGGCCACCACGCCTTCATGCTGGACCAGGCTGACCTCGCATTCGGGCTGCACGGTCACGCCCAGGCGCGCCTTCGCCAGACTCATGGCCACGCCCATGCTGCGCACCGTGTACTTGGGCCGGTACTCGGCGCCCAGTCGGCGCGCCGCATTCGAAAGCGCCGCATGCATGGCCGTCACCACGACCAGATTTTCTGACACCAGGTCCTTGAAAGACACATCGCTGCGTGTAGCCAGCGTGTGGTTGTCGGGTACGACCGCTACCAGCCGGTCGTTGCGGTACGGGACGGTGTGGACGTCCTTGAGGTCAAGGTTGGGCACGATCGCAAACACGCCGATGTCGGCATCGCCCTGCACCACCGCCTGGACGATGCTGGCGTTGTCGAGCTCGCGCAACACCAGATCCACCTTGGGAAAATCCCGCGCAAATGCGCCGAGCTCCCGCGACAGGAAGGGCACGATGATGGATTGCGCCGAGGCAATGAACACCTCGCCGCGCAGTCCCTCGCTGAAGGCTTCAATCTCGGCCCGCATGTCGTCCAGATCGGAGAACAGCTTGCGGATGTAGCGCACGATCACCTCGCCGGCCGGCGTGGGCTGCACGCCCTTGGGCGTGCGTTCCAGCAGCGGCACGCCTGCGATCTCTTCGAAATCCTGGATGCGCTTGGTGGCGGTGGACGCGGCGATGTTCTCCCGCACTGCAGCACGCCCGATCTGCTGCTCGTTGACGGCGGAGAGGAACAGCCGCAACGTGAACAGGTCAACCTGGCGGATGAAATGCAGTCGGTTGAATGTCATGCGGAAAAATCATACGCCATGCAACCAGCTTGGCATAACCTTTCCGCCGATCGGCGATAAGCGTCTACGCAGCCTGATCCAACACGATGGTCTTGGATTCGAGAAACGCGTCCAACCCACCCACCCCACCCTCGCGGCCGATGCCGGACTGCTTGAAACCACCAAAGCCGATCGAAAAATCGGTGCGAGAGGCGTTGTGCCCCACCGAGCCCGAGCGAAGCTGGCGCGCCACCTGCACGGCCCGCTGCCCGTCGTGGGTGAACACCACCGCGTTCAGGCCAAAGATGGAATCGTTGGCGATGTCGATGGCATGCTGCTCGCTGTCCGCGGCGATGACGGAAAGAACAGGGCCGAAAACCTCCTGCTGCGCAATGCTGGATCGGGGATCCACATGGCCAAGCACCGTCGGCTCGAAGAAGAAGCCAAGGTCCATTCCGGGCGGCCGCATGCCGCCGGCCGCGAGTTGCGCCCCCTCGGCCACGCCTTGCGCCACCATGCGCTCGACCACGGATCGTTGTGTCGCGGTCGCCAGCGGCCCCATGGTGGTCGCATCATCGAAGGGATCGCCCAGTACCATGCCATTGGCTGCGGCGGCCAACGCCTCGACCATTGCATCGTGCTTTGCGCGCGGCACGATGATGCGGGTGAGGCTGTGGCAGACCTGGCCCGAGAGGTAGCTGAAATACGGCGCGCCCAGCGCCCTGGCGGCGGCTTCGATGTCGTAGTCGTCCAGCACCAGCGCGGGGGACTTGCCGCCCAGCTCCAGCGTTACGCGCGCCACTCGCTCGGCGGCCACGGCCCCGATGCGCCGGCCTGCGCCTGTGGATCCTGTGAAGGTGATCTTGTCGACCCCAGGATTGCGCACCAGCGATTCCGAAACGGCCCTGTCCGCAGTCACCATGTTGACGACCCCGGCCGGCAGCCCCACCTCATGGCAGATCTGCGCGAACAGGTGGCCCGAGCTGGGAGTCTCGGGGGTGTTCTTGATGACCACCGTGCAACCGGCGAGCAAGGCGGGCGCCAGCTTATAGGCCAACAAACCCGCAGGCCCGTTCCACGGGACAATGACGGCGACCACGCCCACGGGCTCCTGCACGCGGTACGCCTTGTGGCCGGTGACCGAGCGTGCAGGCTCGACGAAGGGGTAGGTGTGGGCCATGGCTGCGTACTGACGGAACGCCCCGCTCAGGAACAATCCGATGCGCGGCTTGGCGATGCGATAGAGCACGCCGGATTCAATGCTCCAGCCACGCGCAAACTCGTCGTTCAGCGCCTCCAGGCGCTCGGCGATCTTTTCCAGATACACCGCACGCTCGGCGGGTGCCATGCGCGGCCATGGGCCGTGGTCAAAGGCCGCACGCGCGGCCTGTACGGCAGCGGCCACGTCGGATTCGTTCGCCATGGCCGCGCGCGCCACCTCGGCTTCTGTCGCGCAGTTGATCACCGAAAAGGTTTCGGAGGTGGACGGCGACACCCACTGCCCGCCGATATACAGGCGGTCCGGGTGCGGCATGTTCAGCGAAGGCAGGTTCTGTGTGGTGGTCATTGAGGTCTCCTGTTCGTCAATCCGCCACGGCGCGCGCGGGCAGCGCGTCCTCGCGGACCATGTCAGCGCCCTTCTCACCGATCATGATGCAAGGCGCATTGGTGTTGCCGGTCACGAGGGTGGGCATGATGGACGCATCGATCACGCGCAAGCGGCGGATGCCATGCACACGCAGCCGGTCGTCCACCACGGCCTGGTCGTCCTGGCCCATCTTGCAGGTGCCCACCGGGTGCCAGCCGGTGCCGCCGGCGCGCTTGAGGTGGTCCAGCAGCTGTTCGTCGCTGGTGGCAGCCGGCCCGGGTTTCACCTCCTCGACCACACGCTCTGCCAAGGGCGCCATCGCCACGATCTTGCGCAGCTGGCGCATGCCGGCGATGGACCGGCGGACATCGCTCGGATCGCTCAGGTAGTTGGGGTGGAACACCGGCGCTTGCAGCGGATCGTTCGACGCCAGCTCCATGTGGCCACGCGAACGCGGCGACAACAAGACCATGGAAGCTGACATGCCGGCAAACCCGTCTGCCACCACCTCGCCACGGGGCGATGCGGAAAAGCTCATGGGGTTGAAAGACAGCTGCACGTCGACGTCGCCATCGGCTTCGCTGCGCACGTAGGCGGTGACGGGGGCTGCGCCCAGCGCCAGGTAGCCGCCACGCGTGAAAACATAGCGCGCGCCTTCCAGGTATTTGCGCAGCCCGCGCAGCCGGTGGTTGACCGAACTGCGCGGCGTGCAGCGCCACACCAGGGAGGCGTACCAATGGTCCTGCAGATTGCGTCCCACGCCGGGCAACGCGCGCACGGTGGTGATGCCATGGCGCTGCAGCGCAGCCGGGTCTCCCAGGCCGGACAGCATCAGCAATTGCGGCGAGGCCAGCGCGCCGCCACTCAGGATCACTTCGCGTGCCGCCAGGATTCGCCGCCGCTCTCCCCCGCTCAACACTTCGACGCCGATAGCCTGGTCCCCATCCATCAGCACCCGCGTCACATGGCTGTGAGGCAGCAACGTCAGATTGGGGCGATGGCGCACCGGTTCGATAAAGGCCGTGTAGGCCGAATGCCGGCGCCCCTGCTGGATCGTGTATTGGCGGCAACCCACGGACGGGTGCGGCGGCGCGTTCAAATCGGCCGAACGCGGGATACCAACCGCTTCGGCCGCCGCGATGAAGTCAAGGGCTGCCGGGTGCAACTCCGCCGGATCGCTGACATACAGCGGCCCGTCGCTGCCGTGGAACGTATCACCGCCGCGGGCATTGGTTTCTGAACGCTTGAACAGGGGCAACACTTCCGACCAGCCCCAACCCGCGTTGCCCAGGGCGGCCCAGTGATCGTAGTCCTGCGGCTGGCCGCGCATGTAGATCATGCCGTTGATGGAACTGCTGCCCCCCAACCCCTTGCCCCGATCCCACTGCACCACCCGCCCACCCAGCGTGGGTACCGGTGCAGTCTTGAAGCGCCAGTTGAAACGCTCGCTGCCAAACAGCTTGGCCATGCCCGCCGGGGTGTTGACCCAGAACGCGTCCATGTCGCCACCGGCCTCAATCAGCAGAACCCGCAGGGCCGGGTCGTCCGACAGGCGACGGGCCACCACGCAGCCGGACGAGCCAGCGCCCACCACGACGTAATCGTAGCTGACCATGCCGGCGTCAGCCCTTGATGTTCTCTTTAAAGATGGGGCTGACGGTCTCGAAGCTCGAATACTTCAGACGGCTGATCTTCCAGGCGCCGGCCGTTCTGATGAAGTCAAACCGATAGGTGCCCGACAGCAACTGCAGGACGCCGTCGGCCGTTTTCCTGAAATAGATGACATCGGTGTTGGCGCATGCGCGGTCACCGGTGACGTCGATCAGCGGGTTGGTGATGTGGTGGTGGCATTTGGGCACCTCGCGCCACACCTTGTGCACCAACTGGCGGATGCCCTCGACTCCGGCCGCCTCTCCGCGCGGCAGTTCATACACGCTGTCTTCCGACCAGATGCCCATGAACAGCGCCTCGTCCTTCTTGTCGATCCCGTGGCAGTAACTCGCCATCAGTCGCTTGATGTCCTCGGTGTCGATGAGGTTCTGGATCTTTTGCTGGAAAACGGCGGATTCGGTGGTCATGCTCAAAGTCTCCTTGGGGTTCGTGGGCTCCGGCGACGCTTGTCGCCAGGGTGCCGAAGAGGCTATCCGCGGCCTGCTCCCGCTTCAATTCAAACTTTTCGAATCGCGGCTTCATGTATCGCCAATTGCCGCCTGCCATGGGTCTGCATAAGGTTGCGCCCGCTGTCGGGCAAATGAATGACCGCGCAGACAGTGACCCTCACACCCAGGAGACAATTTCAATGAACCCCTTTGAGTACAGCTTCAAGAAGCTCGCCGCCGGCATGGCGCTGGCCGCGCTGGCCGCTGCCGCCGCCCAGGCACAAGACATCCCCGTGGTGTCGATCCAAGCGTCCACCGGGGCCTTGGCCTACGGCGGCGTCGTCTTCCAGAACTCGATCCGCATGGCGTTTGACGAGGCCAACCAGAAAGGTGGCGTGAACGGCCAGAAGATCAAACTGATCGAGCATGACAACGGCAGCGACAAGGGGCAGGCCATCAACCTTGCCAACCAGGCCATCGACCGGGACAAGGCCGTGCTGGTGCTTGGCCCGACCTCCACCGCGGACACCATCGCCGTGGCGCCCGTGTTCAATGAAAAGAAGGTGCCCAACCTTCACTTTGCCACCTCGGACGCGGTGCTGAGGTTCGGCACCTACAGCATGAAGTTTCAGCAGTCGCCCGCCGTGGTCAGCGCGCTGGTGGCGAAGTATGTGATGGAGAAGACGCCGGTACGCAAGGTGGCCTTCGTGTTTGACCGCACCAACGAGGCCTGGATCGATTCCAAGAACAATTTCCGGGACCCTTTCAAGGCAGCCGGCGGAACCGTGGTGACAGAAGAAGCCATCGTCACCGCCGATTCCAACTTCCTGCCACTGGCGACCAAGCTCAAGACCATGGACGTGGACGCGGTGTACCTGGCCACCTATCCCGAACAGTCGGCCAATATCATCGTGCAGCTGCGGCAGGCGGGTATCGCCGACAAGGTACGCTTCATCGGCGCCGTGGCCATGGCCTCACCCAAGTTCCTGTCGATCGCCGGCAAGGCCGCCGAAGGCTCGATTGCGGTGGCCGACCATGTGAACGGCATCGACCGCCCGATGAACAAGGCGTTCGAGGCGGCGTACAAGGCTCGCTACAACTCGGAACCCGATGTGTGGGCCTCAGTGGGCTACTCCATGGCCCAGGTCGCCCTGGCCACCCTCAAGGCGGCCGGCCCCAACCCGAGCCGCCAATCGGTCCATGATGCCTTCATGAAGCTGCGCGATGTGCCGATCCTCGGCGGCAGCGGGCTGTGGAACCAGACCGACCGCAAGCCCAACTTCGGCGCCCTGGTTCTGGTGGCGAAAGACGGTAAGTTCGTCGTCGCCCCGTAACGGGCCATTCGCATGTCACAGCTTCTGAAGGGCCGTGTCGCCCTGATCACCGGGGGCGCCGCCGGCTTTGGCCTGAGCTCGACGGAGAAGTTCGTCGAGCAGGGCGCCAAGGTCGTGGTGGCCGACATCGACGCCGAGGCCGGCCAAGCCCTGCAGGCCCGCCTTGGCGACGCGGTGCGTTTCATCCAGACGGATGTGCGCAAGGAAGGCGACCTGCGTGCGGCCGTGAGCATCGCGACGACGGCGTTTGGCGGGCTCGATGTGATGTACCACAACGCCGGCACCGTGGGCACGCCCGCCAACATCGAGGACATGGACGCGGCGCAATGGAATGCGGCGATGGACATGCTGCTGACGGCCAGCATGCTGGCCATCAAGGTGTCGGTCGAGCCCATGAAGGCGCGCGGAGGCGGCTCGATCATCCTGACTTCGTCAGGTGCCGGCGTGCGCCTCGGCGGCTCCGGCCCGCTGGCCTACAGCACGGCCAAGGCGGCTGTGCTGATGCTCGGCCAGCACAGTGCACTGAAACTGGGGCGCCACCGCATTCGGGTCAACACCCTCGTGCCCGGGGCATTCCGCACGGCCATCTGGGAAAAGCATGCGCTGGGCAGCGGCATGCTGGCGCAGAACAAGTTCGCGCTGATGCAGCCCCTGCCCATCGAAGGAAACCCGCGTTACATCGCCGATGCGGCGCTTTTTCTGGCCTCGGACATGTCGGCCTTTGTCACCGGCGTGGTGTTGCCGGTAGACGGCGGCCTGACCTTGCACCGCAACTCGCACGCGTCGATTGAAGGTTGAGGCGGTATGAGAGAGCGGCACGAGCCCCGCCCGGGCTCGTGCCGGGATGAGCGACTCAACGCGAGGCCACCTGAGTCGACAGGCGGGCCACTGCCAGCGCCAGCGCCGCCGCGCCCTGGCCAGCGTCCCAGATGTCGGCCTGCAGCCGATCGGCCCACGGCGCCCCGTCACCGACACACAACCCGCTGCCCTTGGCCAGGATGTCGTCACGCGTCAGAGGGTGGGCAGGCGTGCCCTTGCTATCCACCACGACGCAAGACCGCTCGCCGCCATCCACCAGCTTCAGCGTGACACCCGTGGCGAAGTGCTGCGGGTAGTAGGTTCGCGTCAACTCCTCGCTGAGTTCAAACCGAACCTTGCTCGCGATGTCCAGGATGCGTGGATCCCGCAGGTGGTCTTGGCCATAGACGTCGTAGCGCTCCGGGCCGTAGGCCAATGTGGCCCCCACGATGAAGGGGCAACTGTATTGCGCCGCCATGGTGGACTGTGGCTGACCGAGCATGTGCTGGTCGGCAATGAGCTGGGGGCCGCTGATGGTGATGCGCTCGATGGCCGACGGCGGCACACTGAACCCGTCGGTGGCTTCGCGCAAGGCATCGATGGTGGAATGGAACAGCCGGCAGCAGGCGTACGGCTTGAAGCTGATGTTGTGGATCTGCAGGCGCGGCGCGGGTATCACGTGCCGCAGCGGTCCGCCGAACAGGGCGGCCAGACCGTACTGGCCTTCGGCGACCCGAAGGGGCGCAGTCACCGAAGGCATGCCAGCGAAGGCGGCGGCCAGCACACCGTTGCGCGCCCCGAACCCCGCATGCACCCGCTTGACCTCGCCGCCATCCGGTTCGACGGAGAACTGCATCGCGCCACACGCCTGGGACAGCGCATGACCCCAGGCACCGATCAGATCTTGCCGGCTAACCTGTGCGCCACGCCGGTAGGCATCCAGGCACACGCAGGCGGTGGCGGCGCCAAAAGAGCCGAATACCGAGGTGGGGTGAAAGCCCCGGTGCACGGTCTCCATGCCGCCGGCCGAGCTGCCCAGCAAGGCCATGGCTTCATAGCCGGCCACCAGCGCGCGCAGCAAATCAGCTTGGGTGGCGCCGATGTCCGCCCCCACGGCCAAGGCGGCGGCAATGATGGCCGATCCAGGATGGCTCAGTGTCTCGTCGTGGGTGTCGTCGAGCTCATAGCTGTGCGCAGCCGTGCCGTGCACGAGCGCCGCAACACTCGGCTCCGTGCACCAGTGCCCGCCCAGCACCGGGCTGGCGCCGGTGCCGGCATAGCGCCGGGTCCATGCGGCAATTTCCTGTGTCCAGGGACGGCTGGCGCCCCACAAGGACACGATGAAATTGTCCAGCAACAGAATGCGCGCGGCTTCAGTGTCCTGGTCGTCGAGCGCCGTGTTCGCCACGGTGACGACGTGGTCCGCAAGGGTCACGGTCAGCGCCACGCTGGCAGCATCGCCCACCGGCGCGCCGCCCAGCCGGGGAAAAGCCATCGTCGAGCTCACGCGACACGCTCTGCCAGGCGCGCAGCACCGGCCGCCAGCAAGCCGTCGACTTCGGCATCGGCGAAGCCCCAGTCGCGCAGCACCTCGCGGGTGTGTTGGCCCGGGCGGGCCGGTGCGCCCTGGATGGCGGCAGGGGTGCGGCTGAAACGTGGCGCAGGCGCGGGCTGCACCACACCATCGACTTCGACAAAGGTGCCACGCTCCACCAGGTGCGGATGCTGGGGCGCCTCGCCCATGGACAGCACCGGCGTGATGCATGACTCGGTGCCGGCGGCCAGCGCCGCCCACTCGTCACGCGTGCGGGTGCGGAACACAGCCGCAAAGGTGGCCTGCATGGCGGGCCACCCGCTGCGATCGTGCTGGTCGGTCAACGCTGCGCCGGACAGGCCCAGCACTTCCAGCGCGGCGCGGTAGAAGCGCACCTCGTTGGCGGCCATGCTGACGTACTTGCCGTCACGGGTTTCGTAGACGTTGTACCAGGGCGCCCCCGAATCGAGCCGATTGGTGCCGCGCTCATCGCGCCAGTAGCCGGCGGCACGAAACCCGTAGAGCAGCGTCATGAGCGAAGCGGAGCCATCGACCATGGCCGCGTCCACTACCTGGCCGTGGCCGCTGCTTCGTGCCTCAAGAATCGCACTGACAACACCCAGCGCCAGGTACAGCGAGCCGCCGCCAAAATCACCGGTGAGGTTCAGTGGAATGGCCGGCGCTTCGCCCGCGCGCCCCACGGCGTTGAGCACACCGGTGAGCGAGATGTAATTGATGTCGTGTCCGGGGGCCTGGGCCAGGGGCCCCGTCTGCCCCCAACCGGTCATGCGGCCATACACCAAGCGGGGGTTGAGTGCCTGGCACACCTGTGGCCCCAGCCCCAGGCGCTCCGCCACGCCAGGACGAAACCCCTCGATGAACGCATCGGCCTGGCCCACCAGGCGCAGCACGGCGGCGATCGACTCGGGCTTCTTGAGGTCCATCATCGCGCTGCGCCGGCTGCGGTGCAGCAGCTCGAAGCGCGCATCCACCGGCGCCCCGCCGTCATGCCCCGGCGGGCGGTCGATGCGGATCACATCGGCCCCCATGTCGGCCAGCAACATGCAGCAAAACGGGCCCGGCCCGATGCCGCCCAGCTCAACGATCTTCACACCCGCCAAGGGGCCTTGCTTCTTTGGATTCATTGGGATCTTCTACTCCATCGGCTTCGATGGCCGAAAGAAAATGGGCCAGTTCTGCTGGACCAGCGAACGCCCGGCGCCATAGGCGTAACAGCTGTCGATCTTGCGGGGCCGGCCGCTTTCGTCCAACTCCCGCACCTGGTTCTGCCGCACCGAATACACCGTCTGGAAGGCCGCGCTGGCCAGCGGAATCAGCATTTCTTTCAGGTGGGTACAGGTGTCGCCCGCGGGCAGGCGCTTGCGCAACTCAGCGTTCCAGCCCGCGCCGATGCGCAAACCGACCAAGGCCTGCAGCGTTTGGCCGCCCTGCGGGCACTCCGGGTAGGGGTAGGCGCGAATGGCGGTGTGCATTTCGCGAATCACCATGTCGTCGCCGAACACCACACGCAACCCGTGGTCGTGGATGGTCTCGCCCGCGGCCACTTGGGTCCCGCCGCTCGGCGGCGAAAAGTCGTGGGTCTTGCGGTCGGTCAGCTGCGCCTGGACCTCCAGCAAGCCATCGCTGCGTTTGAAGCCGCGAAAATCAATGCGGCGGTGATGCAACTCCTCGCGCACGATGTCGTCCGCAGCCGTTGCGTCAGCGCGCTGGCGATCGAAGATGCTGGTCATTCCATGGTCTCCCCGTCCTGAAGGCCCTCACCTGACACACATAGGCGTCCACCTGGGGAGCGCCTCATGGCATTTTCATCCTTTGGTCAACTGCACCAGTCGCCGCCAGCGATCCGCTTCGGTGGCCGCGGCGGCCCGGGCCTGCGCTGCATTTTGAGCGTCGACCTCCAGAAACTGCGCGGCGCAGAACGCCTTGAACTCCGGTGACGCTGTGATGGCGGTGAATGCTTCGGACAACCTGCCCACGATCGCCTGGGGAACGCCCCTGGGTGCGATGGCCCAGATGGGCGACGTGAGGTCGTAATCGCGCAGGCCAGCCGCTTCGTTCATCGTCGGCACCTCGGGCAAGTACTCCGACCGCCTCGAAGCGGTGATCGCAAGGACGCGCAGCCGCCCGCTGCGAACCAGCGGCAGCGCCGCCGCACCGGAAAATCCGAGATCGACTTGCCCGCTACCCACTTCGATCATCGCCTGGGATCCGTTCTTGTAGGGTGCGTGGATCATCCCGATCTGGGCCAGAGACTCCAGCAAAGCCCCGCCCATGTGGGAGGGGGTACCCTGCCCGGCGGACGCATAAGTCAAAGTACGCGGTGCTCGCCGGGACGCCGTCAGCACGTCGTCGACCGTCTTGAACCGCGACTGGGCCGCCGTGAGCAAGAAAAGTGGTGAACTGGCCAGGCGCGCGATCGGCTCGAAATCCGCAACCGGGTCGTAGGGTGCTTTTTCGACGATCGGCGTGGTGTAGTGGGCCGAGAAGGTAAAAAGAATCGTGTAACCATCGGAAGGCGCTTTGGCCACCAGGTCGGTGCCCAAGGCACCCCCCGCACCGGGCTTGTTCTCCACGACCACGTTGGCATTCCAGAGCTGGGCAAGGGCCATCGCCACATGGCGCGCCAGCACATCGGTCCCCGCCCCAGGCGCCACGGGAACGATTAACCTGATCGCGCGTTCGGGCCACGCGGATTGCGCCAGGACGCCCTGTGAAAGAAGTGCGCCCGCGCTCGGAAGCCCCAGCAATATCGATCGACGTGAAATCATGATGTAGCTCCAACAACTTCAAAAACTCATGCTCAGCGCTTGCTGTCCAGCGCCTTGTGCCAGAAGCGGCTCATCGAGACCACCTCCTCACGTGCTTCGGTCAGGGTAGTGGGGGCCGGCTGCAAGGCCATGCCAGCAAGTTTTTCAAGCACCGGTGGTTCCGCCAGGACCTTGCGCAGCGCGGCATTGAACTCCACGGCCATCTCCTGCGGCAGGCCCTTGGGTGCAAAGAAACCCAGGAAGGTGTGGAACTCCAGCCCATCGACGCCCAGCTCCTTGAAGGTCGGCACATCAGGCAACAAGGGTGCGCGAGCCGCACCCGACACCGCGATCACCCGCGCTTTGCCGGAGCGGTGGACCGCCATCGCCTCTGGCATGCCCGTGATGCCCGCCGGGATCTGGCCTGCGATGACGTTCTGGATGACGGGCGCCGAACCACTGAAGGGCACCGCCACCATCGGCTCGCCCCACTGCCGCGCCAGTGCATCCCCGATGACCGTCGGTGCACCCCCGACAAAGGGCACACCATAGGAGCGCTGCGCGGCTCCCGCCTTGGCTGCGGCCGCGAACCCGGCAAAGTCCTTGTAGGGGCCGGAGACAGGAATGCTCAACGTCCACTGCGAGCGAGCGGCCTGGCCCAGGGCCGTGAAATCCGCCACAGCGTCGTACTTGGCGGACGGCGACGTCAACGGCACGGTGATCAGCGAGTGGTCTACCGTGAACAACAGGGTCGCGCCGTTGGGCGTGGCCGTCTGAACAAGCTGCGTGCCGATCTGACCGCTGGCACCGGCCCGGTTTTCGATCAGAACCGGTTGGCCCAGCTCCTTCGAAAGGCCCTGCCCCAGCAACCGCGCCAGCACGTCGGTACCGCCGCCCGGCGCGTAGGGAACGATGACTCTGATCGGTCCTTTGAAATTCTGAGCACTTGCGTTCACGCACGCCAGGCTCAGTGTCGCGACCGTCATGGCAACAGCCGCTCGCTTGATGGAAGAAGTTGAGCGCATGGCGATGTCTCCTGCAGTTGTTTTTGCCTGGGCCATCGTCCGCCAATCAACGGAGCGGGCCAAGTGAAAAAAAGCGAAGCGACGGTTCGCGGTGAAGAAATCGGCCAAGCGGCTGAGGGCGCCATCACCGTCGGGTGATCGGTGTCCATCGGGGCAACAGGGGCCGGAGTTCACTGTACGGAACAACCTGCGAAAACGCGTTGCACCGCGCCTACCTTGGTGCGCCAATCCCACCTCACGACGCGACACAGGAGACAAGATGAGCATGGATGCGACGCACCCCGCGCAAGCCGCACGCAGCAGCGCACTGGCCTGGATCAACCACGGCTCCAAGCGCCTGCTGATCGGCGGAAGCTGGGTAGACGCCGCTTCCGGCCGGACGTTCGAGTCAGTCAACCCCGCCACCGAACAAGTGCTGTGTCGGGTGGCCGAGGCCGCCAGCGCCGATATCGATCTGGCGGTTGCCGCAGCGCGCCGCGCATTCGAATCATCGAGCTGGGCGGGCATATCACCCCATGCGCGTACGCGCGCCCTGCTGCGCATCGCCGACCGGATCGACCAGCACCGCGACGAACTGGCCGCCATCGAAACGCTCGACAACGGCATGCCACTTTGGTACGCCACCGCCGCCGTGACCGCGTGCGCGGACATCTTCCGGTACTACGCCGGTTGGTGCTCCAAGGTGCTGGGCACGACGATACCGTCGGACGGCAACACACTGATCTACACGCTGCGCGAGCCGCTGGGCGTGTGCGGCCAGATCATTCCCTGGAACGTGCCGGTGTTGATGGCCTCCATCAAGTTCGCCAATGCGCTGTGCTGCGGCAATACGGTGATCCTCAAGCCTGCGGAGTTGGCCTGCCTGAGCTCCATCCGCCTCGCGGAGCTGGTGCAGGACACCGACCTGCCGCCCGGCGTCATCAACGTACTGCCCGGCTTTGGCCCGACGGCGGGCGCTGCTTTGTCACAGCACCCGGGCGTGGACAAGATCGCCTTCACCGGCTCCACCGCGGTTGGCAAACAGGTCGTGCGCGATGCCACCGCCAACCTGAAGAAGGTGACCCTTGAGCTTGGCGGAAAAGCGCCCAACGTCGTTTTCGCCGATGCCGATCTGGACAAGGCCATCGAGGCCGCAGTCAAGACCTTCTGCGGCAACTCGGGCCAGGTGTGCTCGGCCGGTACACGTCTGTTCGTGCAAGAACGCGTGCATGACGAGGTGGCCGAGCGCGTCGCGCATCTGGCCGCCAAATGGAAGGCGGGTGACCCGTTCGCGCCCGACACCAAGATAGGCCCTTTGATCTCGGCCAAGCAGCGAGACCGCGTGTGGTCCTACATCGGTGCGGGGCAGGAAGGTGGCGCGGCCCTGCGTTTGGGCGGCAAGGCCTGGAGTGGCTGCGGCTACTTCGTCGAACCCACCGTGTTCGACGAAGTGAAGAACGGCATGCGCATCGCGCAGGAGGAGATCTTCGGCCCGGTGCTCTCGATCATCCCGTTCAAAGACGAGGACGACGCCGTGCTACAGGGCAACGACACGACCTACGGCCTCTCGGCCGCGGTATGGACGCGGGACATCTCACGCGCGCACAAAGTGGTCAAGGCGCTCAAGGCCGGGCGCCTGTGGATCAACACCTTCGGCGAGGCCGACCCCGCCATGGCTTTTGGCGGCTACAAGCAGTCGGGCTGGGGGCGCGAGTTCGGGCAGGAATCCATCGAAGCGTACACCCAGACCAAGTCGGTCATGGTGCGCTTCTAGCCCGAATGCCCGCTGATCCCATGGCTGCAAGCGTTTGTCCATCCACCGCTCAACGTCAAACATCCTCAAGGAACACCAGTAGGACCGCATGAACCAACTCGCCACTCCCGCCTTCGTTCAAGGCACCAAGAAGCTTCTGATCGGCGGGCAGTGGGTCGATCCGGCCTCGGGCCAGCACATCGACGCCATCAACCCCGCCACGGGCGAACTGCTGTGCCGTTTCGGCCAGGGCAACGCGCAGGACGTGGACCGGGCCGTGGCGGCGGCGCGCAAGGCGTTCGAGGGCCCGTGGAGCCGCTTTACACCGCACGAGCGGCGCAAGCTGCTGCTGCGTGTACACGACGCGATCATGGACCACTTCGAAGAGCTCGCGCTCATCGAGACGTTGGACATGGGCGCGCCACTGGTGCGCACGCGTGGCTACAAGGAATGGCTGTCGCAACTGTTGCAGTTCTACGCCTCGCAGACTGCCGTGGCAGGCTCGGCCACCGGCACGCCCATATCCATCGCGCCTGGCTTCATGTCGCTCAAACACCTGGTGCCCGTGGGCGTGGTGGGCGGCATCATTCCTTGGAATGGGCCGCTCATGGGCCTGTGGTGGATCTACGGCCCAGCCCTGGCGACGGGCTGCACGGCGGTGCTCAAGCCTGCCGAGGATGCCTCGCTCTCGTCGCTGCGCGTTTCCGAGCTGATGATGGAAGCTGGTGTGCCCGAGGGCGTCATCAACGTCGTCACGGGCTACGGCAAGGATGTCGGGCAGGCGCTGTCCGAACACATGGGCGTGGACCGCCTGGCTTTCACCGGCTCCGTCGGCACGGCCCAGGCCATCGTGCGCGCCTCGGCGGGCAACCTCAAGCGCCTGCAGCTGGAACTCGGCGGCAAGTCGCCCGACATCGTGCTGGCCGACGCCGACCTCGACAAGGCGGTACCCGGCGCGTCAATGGGCGTGTTCAGCAATACCGGCCAAGTGTGCGTTGCGGGCACACGCATCCTGGTGCAGCGCGGCATTCACGACGAGTTCGTCGAGCGCATGAAGTCATTTGCCAAGACCATCCAGATCGGCAACGGGGTGTCCCCCGGCGTGCAGGTGGGCCCGCTGATCTCACAGCGCCAACTGGAGCGCGTCATGCACTACATGGATGTGGGCACCCAGGAGGCGCAGCTCGTCGCGGGCGGCCAGCGTCTGGGCGGCGACCTGGCCCAGGGCTTCTTCGTCGAGCCCACCATCTTCGCCAACGTCCGCAATGACATGACGATCGCGCGCGAAGAAATCTTCGGCCCCGTGGCCTCGGTGATTCCCTTCGACACCGTGGAGGAAGCACTTCAGATCGCCAACGACACGCCCTACGGCCTGGCGGGCGGCGTGTGGACCCAGAGCCTGTCGAACGCGCACAAGGTTTCGCAGGGCATCCACTCGGGCACCGTCTGGGTCAACTGCTACGGGGTGCTCGACCCGGCCGTGGGTTTTGGCGGCACCAAGATGAGCGGCTATGGCTGGAAGGGCGGCAAGGAGCACGTGGAGAGCTTCCTGTACCCCAAGGCGAGCTACTTCAACCTAGGCTGATTCCAGACTTCAACAAGCAAGGAGACCAACATGCGCGGCGTCGTTTTCAGAGGTGATCGGAAGCTCGAAATCCTCGACTTCTCCGACCCAACGCCCGGCCCCGGCGACGCCATCATCGAGATGAAGGCCTCGGGCATGTGCGGAAGTGACCTGCACTTCTACCGCAACAAGCCCGCCGACGTGATCCGCTCCCTGGGTTTCAAGGACCTCGCCTCGCGCGGCATGTCCGAGGACGCGGCCATCATCGCGGGCCACGAGCCTTGCGGCCAGATCGTTGCGCTTGGCTCGGCTGTCGATCCGCGGGTCTTCAAAGTGGGCGACCGGGTTGCCGTGTTTCACTATGAAGGCTGCAACCACTGCGACCACTGCCGCAGCGGCTGGACTCAGATGTGCAGCCATGGCGCCGACATCCATGGCCTCATCAAGCACGGCGGCCATGCCCAGTACATGAAGGTCCCGGTGAGCTCGCTGGTGCACCTTCCCGAGGAGGTGTCCTACGCCACGGGCGCGGCGGTGTCCTGCGGCACGGGCACGGCATGGGGCGCACTCCTGCGCCTGAACCTCAGTGCGCGCGACACGCTGGCCGTGTTCGGCCTGGGTCCCGTCGGCCAGTCGGCCGTGCAACTGGCCGCGGCCATGGGTGCGCAGGTGATCGGCGTGGACATCGCGCCCGAGCGCGTGGCCCGAGCCAAGGAGTTCGGCGCGGCCCACGTCATCGACGGCAGCAAGACCGACACCATCGAAGAAATCCTGAAGCTGACCGGCGGCCTGGGCGCGACCTGCGCCATGGACTGCGCGGGTGGTGACATCCCCAAGCAGCAGGCCGTTCGCTGCACCCGCCCCTGGGGCCGCATCGCGCTGGTGGCCGTGGGGGGAAACCTCAACGTCGATGGCATGAAGGACGTCATCGGCAAGCAGCGCACCATCCTCGGCTCCTACACGTTCTCCGAGCCGAGCATGAAGGACTGCGTCACCTTCATTGCCGACCACGGTGTGGAGGTGGACAGGCTCTTTACCGACCGCTGGAAGCTCGAGCAGGCGCAGGAAGCCTACCGGGTGTTCGACGGGCAGGCAGGAGGCAAAGGCGTGTTCATCTTTTGAGTTTCCCAGCATCCCACCCATATCAAAACCCATTTCACAACAGGAGACAGTCGACATGCATCACATTCAACGCGTATTGGGCAGGCTAGCCGGCGTCACCGCCATGGCGGCGCTCGCTGCCACGGCGGTGACCACCACGGCACAGGCGCAGGACATCCCGGTGGTGTCGATCCAGGCGGTCACGGGCGTGGCGGCGTTTGCCGGGGCGAACTACCAGAAAGCCATCCGGCTGGCAGTCGACGAGTTCAACCAGAAGGGCGGCGTCAACGGCCAGAAGATCGACTTGATGGAACGTGACAACGCCAGCGACAAGGGGCAGGCGATCAACCTGGTCAACCAGGCGATTGATCGCGACCGCGCCGTTCTGGTGCTGGGCCCGTCGTCGTCGGCCGACGGTGTCGCAGTGGCTCCGATCTTCAGCGACAAGAAGACGCCCAACCTGAGCTTCGCCACCACCGACGCCATCCTCAAGCCGGGCCCGTGGACGCTGAAGTTCCAGCAGGCGCCTTCGGTCGTGAGCCCCCTGGTGGCCAAGTACGTCCTTGAAAAGACGCCCGTGCGGAAGGTGGCGATCGTCTTCGATCGCACCAATGAAGGCCTGATCGACTACAAGAACCACTTTCGCGACCCCTTCAAGGCCGGCGGCGGCACCATCGTCACCGAGGAGGCGGTGGTCAGCGCCGACTCCAACTTCCTGCCGCTGGCAACCAAGCTCAAGTCCCTGGATGTGGACGGTGTCTATTTCGCCACCTACGGCGAACAGTCGGCCAACATGATCCTGCAGCTGCGCCAGGCGGGCCTGTCCGACAAGGTACGCTTCATCGGCACCATTGCCATGGTGTCGCAGAAGTTCCTCGGCATGACGGGCGCCGCGGGTGAAGGCGCGATTGCGGTGTCGGACTATGTGCCCGGTGTGGGCCGTCCTCTGAACAAGACCTTCGAGGCCGCCTACAAGGCCCGCTGGGGCACCGAGCCGGACAACTGGGCTGCGTCGGCCTATTCGCTCGCGCAGGTGGCGCTGGCCACCCTCAAGGAAGCCGGCCCCAACCCCACGCGTGACAAGGTGCTGGCCGCCTACCACAAGGTGCGCGACGTACCGATCGTCGGCGGCGCGGGCGTGTGGAACCAGAAGGACCGTGTGCCCAGCTATGGCGCCATCGTGCTGCTTGCCAAGGACGGCAAGTTCATTGCCGCGCCCTGAGGCGTAGCGCCGATTGAGCCGCTGCCTCTGCCGGATCGACCCAGCAGGGGCAGCCACCCCAACGCTTCAAGACTGACCCCATGCTTATCCAGCAGCTTCTCAACGGCCTGGTCGTGGGCGGCACCTTCGCGGTGTTCGCGCTCGGCTTCACCCTGCTGTTCGGCGTCAACCACATCCTGAACATGGCCTACGGCACGGTGTTCATGTGGGGCGCCTTCGCGGGCCTGTATGTCGCGATCGAGTTTCACGCGCCCTTCTTCGTTTCGCTGCTGGTGGGCATGCTGGCCGGCGGCGTGCTGTCGGTCGTCCTGGACTTCCTGGCGTTCCGCCCCTTGCGGAGGCGGCACGCGCCCGAGTTTTCCTACATCCTGACCTCCATCGGCGCCAGCATCGCGCTGGTGGCCCTGGCGCAGAAGGCATCGAACACGGCCGTGTGGCAATTTCCGGCGGATACCTTCCCGGTCAGGAACTACGAGTTCCTTGGCCTGCAGATCCAGTTGCTGCAACTGATCATCGTGGTTTCCGCCGTGGTGCTGGTCGGGGCACTGATCTATGCGCTGTATTACACCGGCCTGGGTCGCCGCATCCGCTGCGTGGCCCATGCCGAGCGCACCGCGCAACTGCTGGGGATCAACTCGGAGTGGGTCAATATCCAGGTGTTTTTCATCTCCGGTGCGCTGGCCGGATTTGCCGGCGTGATGATCGGGCTGGCCTTCAACTCCGTCCATTTCCTGATGGGTGAGCCTTTCCTGATGCGGGCTTTCGTCATCATCATCCTGGGCGGCCTGGGCAGCATCGCCGGCTCACTGGTGGGCGGTGTGATCATCGGTGTGGTGCAGACATTGGCCTATGCCTATGTCTCCTCCGCAGCCGCCGACGCGATCGCCTTCGTGATTCTTTTCATCATCATCCTGATCCGTCCGACGGGCCTGTTCGGCAAGCCGGGAGCGGTGATGCGGGTGCAACGTCAATGATCGACTACCTTCTCTCCTACAGCTCGGTCCTCGACCATGTGCTGATCTACACGCTGCTGGCCATGAGCCAGGCGGTCGTATTGCGTGCGGGCACGTTCTCGATCGGCACGGCCGCCTATGCGGCCATTGGCGCCTACACCGCCGCCATCCTGATCACCACGCATGGCTGGTTCGCCCCATTGGCGATTGCCTGCGGCATGCTGCTGGCCGGTGTCGTCAGCGCGCTGATGGCCTTCCCGCTGTCGCGCTTGCGCGGTGTTTTTCAGGCCTTGGCGACCTTGGCGCTGGTGCAGGTCATGGTGACGGCTGCCCAGAACTGGGACAGCGTGACCAACGGCGTCCTGGGGATCTCGGGCATTCCCAAGGTGGCCACCACCGGCTGGCTGATGCTGATCGTAGCGATCTGCGTCGCCCTGACCTGGAGCCTGGGCAAGTTCAGCCTGGGCCGCGCCATGGACGTGATCCGGGCCGACGAAACCGTGGCCGTCTCGCTGGGCATTTCCGTGGCTTACCACCAGCGGCTGGCCATGACCCTCTCGGGCCTGCTGGCAGGCCTGGCGGGGGCGCTGCATGCTTGCAACTCCTACTCGATCTCGCCCGAGGAATTCGGCTTTGGCATGCTGGTGCATGCCCTGGCCGCGAGCGTGCTGGGCGGCGCCACGTCGATCTGGGGCGCCCTGGTGGGCTCGGCCGTGCTCACGACGCTGCCCGAGTTCGTGCGCTTCTTCGCCGAGTACCGCGGTGTGGTGCAGGGCGCGCTGCTCATGATCATCATCATCTACCTGCCTCATGGCATCGCCGACACGCTGGCCGCGTGGCGCCATGACAAGCGGGTGCAGCGCGAAGTGTCACTGCGCGCCAAGGAGCAAGCCGCATGAACGCCGCCGCACACCCCACGCTCCTGCTCGACGGCGTCGGCCGCCGCTTTGGCGGTCTTCCGGCCGTGGACGACCTGAGCATCTCGGTGCCGCCCGGCACCATCACCGGGCTGATCGGCCCCAACGGCGCCGGCAAGACCACCGTGGTGAACCTCATCATGGGCATCCTGAAGCTGAGCTCAGGGCGCATCCTGTTCAACAACCAGGACGTGTCGCAGGTCGAAGCCCCCGCGCTGGCACGCGCCGGCATGGCCCGCACCTTCCAGAACATCCGGCTGGTGACAGAGGGCACGGTGCTGGACAATGTGCTGTCGGGTTTTCACATCCACCAGCAGTCGGGGTTCTGGTCCAACCTGCTGGGCCTGCCCTCGGCACGGGCCGAGCAGGCTGCCCACCGCGACCAGGCCATGGCCCTGCTGCGCCGCTTTGGCATGGCCCACCTGGCCGAGCACCGCGCGGGCACGCTGTCGTACGGGCACCAGCGCCGCATTGAAATGATGCGCGCCCTGGCCACGCAGCCCAAGCTGCTTCTGCTGGATGAACCCGTCGCTGGCATGAACGACACGGAAGCGGCCGAACTGGGGCACATCTTCAGCGAGGTCGCGGCCGAGGGCGTGGCCATTTTGCTCATAGAGCACAACATGCGCTTCGTGACACAGATCTGTTCGCACCTGTATGTGGTGGCTTCGGGCCGGCTGATCGCACAAGGTGCGGCCCAAGAGGTGCTGGCCGATCCCGTGGTTGTCCAAGCCTATCTGGGGAGCTGATTCATGACCCACCCAATCGACACGCTCTCGGGCGCCAACGCGCTGGAGGTCAAGCGCCTGGAGGTCCACTACCAAGGCATCACCGCACTGCGCGGTGTGTCGGTGGATGTCCGGCAAGGCGAGATCTTTTCCCTGATCGGCCCCAACGGCGCGGGAAAGTCCAGCCTGGTCAATGCGATCACCGGCATCGTTGCATCCAGCGGCGCCATCAGCTTCGATGGCCGCGACATCAACGCCTTCGCCGCTTACCGGCGCGCCCGCGAGGGCGTGATCCAGGTGCCCGAAGGCCGGCGTGTGGTCGCCCCCCTGTCGGTGATGGAGAACCTGCTGCTTGGCTGCGAGGCGGCCGGCAGGCGCAACAAGGCCTTTCAGGCCGACCTCGACCATGTGTTTTCGCTGTTCCCCATCCTGGCGGAGCGGCGCGAGCAATTGTCGGGAACGCTGTCCGGTGGCCAGCAACAGATGCTGGCGATCGGCCGCGCGCTGATGGGCCACCCCAGGGTGCTGCTGCTGGACGAGCCCAGCCTGGGCTTGGCGCCGGTGATCGTGGCGGACGTGTTCCGCGCCATCAAACGCTTGAACCAGGACGGCATGACCATCTTCCTGGTCGAACAAAACGCCCGCCTGGCCCTGGAAACGGCACACCGCGCCGCCGTGCTGGAGCAGGGCCGCATCGTCAAGCAAGGGGCGGCTGCGGACCTGGCGGACGACCCCGAGATTGCCGAGCATTACTTCGGGCAGGCTGCCGCCTGAGATCGGCCGACGAAGGAGATCCGAGTAAACACCCCGCCGCAGACCTCCAACACCGTCGCCAACTGCCTTCCACTGGAGTAGGCCGTGGTGCGCGACCCTGAGGTGGGCCCTCGATGGCGGCCGGTCAGCCCACCCAGGTGACGGTTTCGCTGAGAGGTGCCCGGGCCGTTCGAAAGGAGTTGGCCGCGTGTTCCACGTCTTCGTAGCCGAACGAGATTCCGCAGACGATGCGGCGGTCGACGGGGATGTCCAGGTGCCTGCGCAGGATGTCGGGATAGCTGGCCAGCGCAGCCTGTGCGACGGCGCCCATGCCAGCGGCGTTGGCGGCGAGCAGGAAGTTCGACACCCAGGCACCGCAATCCATCACGCCGTGCGTTCCCAGGAGTTGCGCGCTGGTGAGGATCACCAGGTGCGGCGCGCCGAACAGCCTGAAATTCTCCAGGGCCTGGTGAGACGAGCCCTCGCGGTCGCCTGTCTCCACACCCACCGCGCGATACAGCCGCCGGCCGCAGTCGCGCCGCCGCTCGCGGTACACGCCGGCGTATTCGATCGGCCAATCCAGTTCGGGCCGGGGCTGCGCGCCGGCGCGCGCCCGCGCTACCAGATCGGCGCGCAGTCGCTCCAGCGACTCACCAGTGACGATGTGCACCATCCAGGGTTGGGAATTGCACCACGAGGCCGTGCGGCTTGCCGTGGCCAAGACGCGTTCGACGGACTCGCGCGGTACCGGCCGGTGCAGGAAGGCACGTGTGCTGTGCCTGCGCGCCAGGAGCGCGTCGAGGCGTTCGAGATCTTCATTCATTTTGAACGTGTTTACCTCATTGTCTCGAAGAGACCGGTCGTCCTTGCGGGGCCGCACACATCGCCATCACGTCGGTCGCTTTGTCGCGCGGGTCCATCCGTCGCAGGGTGGCGAGCAAGCCGTCCGCCCGGGCCGTGCCCAGAACATCGGCGGTCAGTTCCATGAACTTCGCGTCCTGGCGAGCATCGGTCATGGGGTTGACCAAGGTGCCAATCGGGTCTTCGACAAACACGCGCTCCGATGTCCCGTCGCACAGGGTGACGCTCACGTCTGCGACGAATTTGCCCGGATAACGCTGCTCGAGATCGGGCGCTTCGGTAATGTGAATCCGGCGAGCGGCCTCGATGACCGGCGCCATGGCGACCTTGCCGTCGAGGTAGTCGCGGTGGACGCGGTAGCCGTTGCCAAGGCCGAGCAGCGCGAACGCCATCTGCGTCGGGAGGCTGAACTGGACGTGTTCGATGTTCCTTGGCTGGTACGCATTGGCATTGGCGGTGCCGACGACCACGTTGAACGCTGGCGAGATGCGCGCATGCACGCTGGCGATGTCGGCGAGCCGACCGGCGAAGGGGCGGATCGCATCGATGTATGCGTGGGTGCAGTAGCAGGCGCAGTAGGCCTTGAGCCAGACATTGCCGATCTCGAAGGGCTGGCTCAATGAGAAGCGTTGCTCGGCATCATCGCCGGGACCGCGCTGCAAGAAGGTGCGAAACAGACCCTTGTTGCCGCTCAGGAAGGCGCTCGGTCCGGTGATCCCGGCATGCGCGAGGTCGGCCGACACCATGCCATTGCGCGTGCCGATGCCGGCGTGAACCCGCTTGATCGAACCGCCGGTGGAGGTGTACTCGGTGGTGCCGGACGCATGGCTCAACGCAATGGACAACGCATGCAAGGTCGTATCGGCATCGAAGTTGCGCAGCTTGGCCGCGACCGCGGTGGCCCCGAAAGTGGAGAGCACGGCATGCGGGTGAAAGCCCCGCCGCAGCAGGTCGGGCGCTGCCAGCATCCCGATACGTGTATAGACCTCATAGCCCGTGACGATGGCGGTAAGGACCTCGCCAAGCGTTGACCCCAGCTCCTCGCCGATCGCGAAGGCGGCGGGAATCACGCAGCTGCCGGGGTGGCTGGCACTCGGTCCATGGGCGTCGTCGTACTCGAACCCATGGCCGTAAGCGGCGTTGACAAAGGCGGCGTCCGTCGCGCACAGGGTGACCGCACTGGCGACCACCCGGCTGCGGCCCGGGCGCGCCTGGGCGCTGGCATACGCGAGCACCTGGCGCGACCAGGGCGCCTGCGAGGTTCCGACCTGCAGCGCCAACTGGTCGCGAAGGAGCCGGCTCAGGCCGGCGCGCGCCGCATCATCGAGGCCGTCGAGCCGGGTCTCCAGGACGAGGCGCACCACGGCCTGCTCCAGGGGCGGACAGTTCGCCGAAGAATGCGTCGGCAGGCTGTCAGCGGGTTTCATTCGGCGTGCGCCAGACCGACGATCCGCTTCCATTTCTGCAACTCGTTCGGCATGTCGGCCTGGAAGGCCTTGTAGTCCATGAGGTCCACCGACATGCCTTGCTTCTCGCAGAACTCCGTGTAGTCGGGCGTGCGAGCGATGCGCAGCACTTCGTCCGACAGCTGCTGGGCGACTTGCGGCGCAAGTCCGGCGGGCCCCAAGAGCGCCATCCAGGACGCCATCTCCAGTCCCGGTGCGCCCGCTTCCTGTGCGGTCGGTACGTCCGGCAGCGAGTTCCAGCGCGCACGGCTGCTCACCGCGAGTGCCCGCAGCCGGCCGGACTGGATCAGCGGCAGCACGCCGCCCGAACCTTGCCAGGTGAACGCCACCTGGCCACCGATGGTGTCGGTGACGGCCTGGGTGTTTCCCTTGTAGGCGACGTGCTTGGCCTTGGTCTGCGTCAGGTCGTTCATCAGGACGGCACACAGGTGCGACGTGCTTCCCTTTCCGCCCGTGCCATAGGGAATATCGCCAGGCTTGGCCTTCATGGCCCCGATCAGGTCACGCAGGGTCTTGTAGGGCGAGTCTGCCGGCACCACCAGTGCGAGGGACGCGCTGCTCACCTTGGCGATGGCCGTGAAATCCTTGACCGGATCGTAGGTCAGGGCCGAGTCGGGCAGCAGGCGGGTCGTGAAATGCGGAACGCCGGCGAACAGCAAGGTGTAGCCGTCGGCGGCCGCCTTGGCGACGGTGTCGCTGCCGATGCCGCCGCCCGCACCGGCGCGGTTGTCGACGAGCATGGCCTGCTTCAATCGGGTCGCGAGGCGTTCGGAAATGAATCGCGCGTTCACGTCGACCGTCGCGCCGGCGGACGCCGCGACGATCAGGCGGATCGGCTTAGCCGGGAACACCTGGGCCCGCGCCGGCAAGGCCGCCGAAAGCGCCGCCAGTCCGAGGGTTTGCAAGAGATGTCGTTTCGAAAGGAACATGAAATGTCTCCGTGGTGGCGGCGCCCAGTTCGAGCTGCGTGCAATTTTCAGGCGGCCCGGCGGCGCAAAATCGACTTGCCGAATCCATGTTCCGTACTTTGGCGCACGGCCACTCCCATCGCCTGCCGCCAAGGCACCCAAGCGCTCTGGTTCAGCTCGCGCTACCTCGAAAGGTCGATTGTTCCGCCGCAGTGCCGGGTGCAGGTGACAGCAGACGCATAACCTGGCCGAAATCTTCCACCCGCTCCAGGTTGAGCACAGCGTCCAGCACCCGGTCGATGAATGCGGCGGGCAAGATGCCATCAACAAAGCGGCGAAATTTGTCGACCAGCTCGTCGGTCGTCATATAGGTCTCGGGATCCGCCGAGGGCGTGCCTTTCGGGAACATCTTTTCGGCCGCGAAGGTTTGCCCACGGGCCCGAACCTCGACCCTGGATGGACGACTTGAGATGTCGGCAGAGATCGACTGGAAGTAGCTCGGGTGCGTCTCGAGCTTGACCTTGTCCATCAAGGCCAGCACCGAGGGGTTGAACACGACCGACGGGTCTTGCCACCGCCGGCCAGGCGGGATGCGGTGGGCCGCCACCGCCAGACCGTGCGCAAAACAGAACTGCGCGTCGTGCGTCTCGATAATCTCGCGGCTGGTGAAGCACGGCAGCACGTAGGCCCACCCTTCGCCATACGAGGTGATGCTGTCAATCTCGTCCACACGGATGTCGTGTTGCGTGATCAGGTCGATCAACAGGTCGAGCGGCGCATGCATCACCCGGCAATGGGGATAGGGCTTGAACATCTGGAACGCCGGAAAACGCCAGTCCTCACCCAAGCCCTGCGTCAGCATCTCGGGCGACCAACGTGAGGTGCCGATGAAACGCGGATAGCCGTGGGCTTCGTCGTCCAGGATCAGCACGTCGCCGCGGTGCCCCAGTTCCCCCATGTCGGCGGCGGTGAGCGCGGTGTTGGTCAGGCCGCCCGCCAGCTGGTATTTGATGGTGGCCGTGGGCGCGTGCATGAACCAGGCCATCTGCGAATTGACCGGGGCCGACGCGGCAGCAATGGCCAGGGCGCTGGCCACCCGGTCGGACGGCAAGCCACGCAGCCGCGCAATCGATGCGGTGGCACCGAACACGGTGCTGCTGTAGCCGACGACCGCCACGGCCGCGCCTTTGCCGTCCTTGGTGTCCCGGTAGCCGCTCATGGCGGCGCCGAAGCGGTAGGAGATCTCGTGCGAGGCAGCCACCGCAGCGATCAGCGCGCGGCCTGAACACCGACCCACTTCGGCTGCGGCAAAAGCGCCGGGCAACACATAGGGGCTGACATGACCCGGCAGCAGCACCGAGTCCGCATCGAGCGCGTTGATCAGTTCGGCATTCGCGAAAGCGGCGCCGTGGGCGCTGGTTTTTTCACCGGTTCCGATGATGGTGGCGGGGCCACCGCGGCCACCGATGCGCAGCCCGGCCTCGATGCCGATGCGCGAACGGGGATGATCGATGCCCGCCAGCGCGCAGCCGATCGTGTCGAGCACATCGCGCTTGCACTCCTCGATGACCCGCGCTGGCAGGCTGGCGATGTCGGTGCCGACCGTGAAGTCGGCCAGCTGTTGGATGATGGACGTGTGCATGGGGTATCTTTCGCAAAAATCTGGACGTCAGGAGGCTTTCACCAGCTCCGGCACCGCCGTGAACAAATCTGCCACCAGCCCGTAGTCGGCCACCGAGAAGATCGGCGCCTCTTCGTCCTTGTTGATCGCCACGA
>JAZKDA010000259.1:0-1716 GCA_040387815.1 Pseudomonadota bacterium
GCGTATGGGTGGCGCGCGGCAGCATGCCGTATTCGGCTGTGACCCAGCCCTCGCCGCTGCCCTTCTTGTGGCCGGGCACCTTCTCTTCAACCGACGCGGTGCACAGCACGCGGGTATCGCCAAACTCGATGAGTACCGAGCCCTCGGCATGGATGGTGTAGCCGCGCGTGATGCGCACGGGGCGCAGCTGGTCTGCGGCACGCGCGCCGCTTCGTTTGAATTCAGTCATGGTCTTTGGGAAGGAAGCAGGAAAATGAAAGGCCGGTGCAACACGATGCCGGTGGAGCGCCCGGGGCAGTGCTTCAGCTCTTGCGGGCAGCCGAGCGCCGGATGGCCTCGTTGATCTCGGCAATGGAGCGCTCGATGGCGGCGTCGTCCAGGTCTTCAACCATGGTCTCGAGCACGCCGGCCTGGATGGTGGAGGCAAAGACGCCGTCGCTGATGCTGTCGGTGGATATGCCGCGGGTGGACTCGAACGAGTCGGGTGTTTCCCACTCAAAGGCAATCACGGTGACGTTGTCGCTGTGCTCGCCGCCCTTGCGCAGCGCCTGCTCGACCAGGTCGGGCACGGCCTCGGAGACCGGCTGGCCGGACAGGTGGCGCACGATGTCGATGTCGCTCAGGCTGCCCCACAGGCCGTCGGAGCACAGCAGGATCTTGTCGCCCTGCTGCAGGGTGATGGGGCCCGTCACGTCAAACACCGGCTTGGTCGGCGAGCCGAGGCAGGTGAACAGGATGTTGCGGTTGATGCGGTCCATGCGGACCACGCCGGCGCTTTGCTGCTCCAGGTAGGAGTGGTCGCGGGTGCGGGTCAGCAGCTCGTTGTCGCGCACGACATACAGCCGCGAGTCGCCGCAATGCACCCAGGTGGCGGTGGTGCCCTGCACGATGGCGGCCACCAGCGTGGTGCGCGGCGTGTCGAGCATGCCTTTTTCGCTGGCGTAGCGGATGATCTGGTGGTGCGCCGCCATCAGCGACGACGACAGGAACTCGGTGATGTCCTTGACGACGGGGCGCGCTTCCTTCTGGTAGAGGGCCGAGATGGTCTGCAGCGCCAGCTGCGCGGCGACTTCACCTTCAGGGTGGCCGCCCATGCCATCGGCCAGCACGAACAGGCCGGACTCACGCGTGTAGCAGTAGCCCATGCGGTCTTCGTTCTTTTCGCGGCCGCCCTTGCGGCTGACCTGGAACACGGAGAATTTCATTTGAGTTTCGCTCCGAATCCGGTTGCCTTGCGCACGTTCTTCTTGGTGTCGGTGACCATGTTGTCAAACTGCAGGCGCATCTTCTCGCCGACCGACAGCTTGGTATAGCGGCGCTCACCTTCACGCGAGAGCTCTTTTTGCAGCGCAAACACCGACTGGGGCCGCGACAGCGGGTCCAGTGACATGCACCACTCCACCACTTCGATCAGGTTGTCTGAATACACGCCGCGCAGGCGCGACAGGGCCAGGGCCAGGCGGTCTTTTTCAAGCCGCTGCGGCGCGTCATTGGGCGGATAGCCCTGCATGCAGGCATAGATGCAGGCGCCAATGGCGTAGATGTCCGTCCACGGGCCCATGGACGAGTCACGCCGGTACATCTCGGGGGCGGCGAAGCCGGGCGTGTACATGGGGCGGATGAAGTTGCCTTCCTTGGACAGCACTTCCCGGGCGGCGCCGAAGTCGATCATCACGGCCTTGTTGTCGTCGGTGATGAAGATGTTGGCCGGCTTGA
>JAZKDA010000260.1:0-6200 GCA_040387815.1 Pseudomonadota bacterium
CCCGATCGCGCCGCCGCCTTCACGGACCTTTGCTTCGTGCCGTCGTCACCCACCGTCATGAAAACCTCCTGTCCGTTTTGACCGCCATACGCGCGGTGCGATCAGCAGGCTAGGCGCCCGCGCCGTGCGGCGCGGTGCGCCGAAAGCGGGTTGGTCTGTAGGTGCATCGCTGTCACGAACCGCCGCGGGCCTGGCCAGGCGCCGGCGCGGCCGCCGAGATCAGGCGGATCAGGCGGCGACGAGCCGGTACAGGGAGGTCACTTCGCGGGCACGCGCCGCGGCCAGCGGGTCGTGCGGATCGGCCGCCTTGGGATGCCTCGGGCGGATGTCATGCCGCTCGGCAATCACCAGGCCCGCGGCGTGGATCATCGCGGACACATCGCCCTGACCGCGCAGGCCCAGATGCTCGGCCAGGTCCGACAGGACGAGCCAACCCTGACCGCCAGGCGCGAGGTGGCCGCGCAAGCCTTGCACGAACCCGCGCAGCATGGCGCCGTCGGGGTCGTACACCGCATGCTCCAGCCCCGAGGTGGGTTTGGCCGGCAGCCAGGGCGGGTTGCACACGATCAGTGGCGCGGTCCCCGGCGGAAACAGGTCGGCGTTGACCAAGGCCACCTGCGACGCAAGGCCCAGCCGGTCGATGTTCTCGCGTGCGCAGGCCAGCGCGCGTTCGCTGGTGTCGGTGGCCACCACCCGCGCCACGCCGCGGCGCGCCAGCAGGGCCGCGATCACGCCGGTGCCGCACCCGATGTCCCAGGCAAGCTGGTGGTCCGGCGGCAGCGGCGCGCGGGCGATGAGGTCCAGGTATTCGCCACGCACCGGCGAGAACACGCCGTAGTGCGGGTGGATGCGGTTGTTCGGCGCGGGGCCGAGCGCCGGCACCTCCACGCCCTTCTTGCGCCACTCGTGCGCGCCCACCAGCCCGAGCAGCTCACGCAGCGACGCGACGCTGGGCTGGCCGTCCGGCGGACCCCAGGCCTCGGTACAGGCGGCGCGCAGATCGGGTGCGCGGCGCAGCGCAATCGCGTAGTCGGGCGCCAGCGCGATCAGCAACATGCCCAGGACGCGGGCGCGCCGGCCCTGCGCCTGCCGGTGCCGGTGAAAGGCATCGCCCGCCGAGGCCGGTGGCGCCTGAGGTTTGCGCGAGGGGCGGTCAACGCGCCGCGCCAACGCCTGCAACAGCTGCCGGGCGTTCTGGAAATCACCCTGCCACAGCAGCGCCGTGCCCTCGCATGCGAGTCGGTAGGCGACGTCGGCGGGCAGCTGGTCATCGGCGACCCGCACCCGGGCGGGCGGCGGCCACCCGGCCTCGGAGCGCCAACGCGCTTGGTGGGCCTGCCCGCCCATTTCCCAGGCGAGCGTCGAGTCGTCCGATTGCACGGTCACGCGCGGGCTCGGCCGACGAAGCGCTGGCCCAGCGACCACAAGCCCAGCAACACCGCACCAGCCGCGACACCCAGCAGGCCGTCGACCAACATCCCCAGGACCGTGGCTGCCAAGCCCTGCATCGGCGCCAGGGTGTCTTCGATCCAATGGGCCACCGGCCCGAGGCCATGGCGCAAGATGCTGCCCCCCACCAGGAACATGGCGGCGGTGCCCACCACCGACAGCGTCTTCATGAGCCAGGGCGCCGCCAGCACGATGGCGCGGCCGGCGGCGCGGGCCACGGCCGAGGCACGGCGACTCAGATGCAGCCCCAGGTCGTCGAGCTTGACGATGGCAGCCACCAGGCCATAGACACCCACGGTCATCGCCAGCGCAATGGTCGCCAGCACGGCCACGCGTTGCGTGAAGGTGGCGCCCGCCACCGTGCCCAGCGAGATCACGACGATCTCGGCCGAGAGGATGAAGTCGGTGCGCACCGCGCCCTTGATCTTGTCGCGCTCGAGCGCCAGCACGTCGGTGGCGGGCTGGTCGAGGGCCTGCACCAGTTCGCGGTGATGCGCCTCGTCGGCGCCACGCCTGGCGGCAAAACTGTGCGCCAGCTTCTCGAAGCCCTCGAAACACAGAAAGGCACCGCCGATCATCAACAGCGGCGTCACCGCCCACGATGCCACCGCGCTGATGGCCAGCGCCGCCGGCACCAGAATCAGCTTGTTCACGAAGGAGCCCTTGGCCACCGCCCAGACCACGGGCAGCTCGCGCTCGGCGCGCACGCCGGCGACCTGCTGCGCATTGAGCGCCAGGTCGTCGCCCAGCACGCCGGCGGTCTTGCGGGCCGCCACCTTGCTCATGGCCGCGACGTCGTCGAGCAGCGTGGCGATGTCGTCAAAAAGCGCGAAGAAGCTCGATGCCATGGGAATGTGGGGGGATGAAGTGCCGCGATTATGATCGGCCTCACCACCCCAGTGCGCCGCGAAACGACGCTGAGGCACATCGCCGACAAGGCATCATCGACCTCGTGAAATCACTGATCGCTCTATTGCTGGCGGGGACCGCCGCCCTCGCCCCGACAGTCACCTTCGCCGCCACGCCCGGGGCCCCATTCGAAGACACCATGGCCCAGCGCACGCTGGCGTGCACTGCCTGCCACGGCGCGCAAGGCCGCGCGGCGCCTGACGGGTTTTATCCGCGGCTGGCGGGCAAGCCCGTCGGGTACCTCTACAACCAGTTGCTGCATTTTCGTGACGGGCGTCGGCACTACGGGCTGATGACGCGCCTGCTCGATCCCCTGTCCGATGCCTACCTGCTGGAGATCGCGCAGCATTTCGCCAGCCTGGATCTGCCCTACACCGCGCCGGCGCCCAGCCGCGCTCCCGCCGAGCAACTGGCGCGCGGCCGCCAGCTCGCCCTGGACGGCGACGCCCGAACCGGGCTGCCCGCGTGCGCCCAGTGTCACGGTACGGCCCTCACCGGCGTCCTACCCAACACGCCCGGCCTGCTCGGACTGCCCCGCGCCTACCTCAGCGCCCAGATGGGCGCCTGGCGCAGCGGACAGCGCAGCGCACACGCGCCCGACTGCATGGCCGCCATCGCCCAGCGGCTTGCGCCGGACGACCTGAACGCCGTGGCTGTGTGGCTGTCAAGCGTGCCGGTGCCGGCCGATGCCAAGCCAGCCGCCCGGCTGGAGCGCGCACCGCCCATCGCCTGCGGCAGCGCGGTGCTGCCCGCCGGGAGGGCCACACCGTGAAGCGCCTGGGGTTCGTGCTCGCGGGGCTGGCGCTGCTGGCGGTGCTGGTGTTCGGATGGCTGTGGCGCTTGAGCGAGGCCGGTGCCGATGCCGTGCAGGCACAAGCGCCAGTGGCCACCGCCGATGCCACGACGCTAGTTGCGCGCGGCGCCTATCTGGCCAAGGCCGGCAACTGCGCGCTGTGCCACACCGTGCGCGGCGGGCCGGCCTATGCGGGCGGCCGCGCGATCGACACGCCCTTTGGCACCCTCTACACCAGCAACCTCACGCCCGCACAGCGCACCGGCCTGGGCAAATGGACGGCGCAGGATTTCTGGCGCGCGCTGCACCATGGCCGCTCGCGCGACGGGCGCATGCTGTACCCGGCCTTCCCCTACACCAACTACACGCGCGTCACCCGGGACGATTCGGACGCCCTGTTCGCCTACCTGCAAAGCCTGCCGCCGGTGGAGCGCGACAACCTTGCGCACACCTTGAGCTGGCCGGTCCGTACACAAGCTGCGCTGGCGGTGTGGCGGGCCCTGTACTTTCGCCCCGGCGCACAACCGGCCGATGCGGCCCAGACGCCTGAGTGGAACCGCGGCGCGTACCTGGTGCAGGGCCTGGGCCACTGCTCGGCCTGCCACAGCGCGCGCGACGCCCTGGGCGGCAGCAACCTGATGGACCTGTCTGGCGGGATGATCCCGATGCAAAACTGGTATGCGCCCTCGCTTGCGTCGCGTACCGAGGCGGGCGTGGCCGACTGGTCGGTGGCGGACATCGTGCAGTTGCTGCGCACCGGCCGCGCCGGCCCGGCCAGTGCGCTGGGGCCGATGGCCGAGGTGGTCCTGCACAGCACGCAGCATCTGAGCGAAGCCGATCTGCGGGCGATGGCGGTGTTCCTCAAGGCCATCCCGCAGACCGAGGTCGCGGCCAAGGCGCCGACGACGGCGCGCGTCGTGTCCGAGCGCGGCGCGCGCGTCTACGGCGAGCAGTGCGCCCAATGCCACGGCGAGCGGGGCCAGGGCGTGCCGGGCGCCTATCCGCCGCTGGCCGGCAATCGCGCGGTGCTGCTGCCGCAAACGGCCAACCTGGTGCAGGCGGTGATCCACGGCGGCTTTCCTCCGGCTACCGAGGGCAACCCCCGGCCGTTTGGCATGCCGCCCTTCGCGGTGATGCTGGATGACGCCGACGTGGCCGCCGTGCTCACCTACATCCGAAACGCCTGGGGCCAGTCGGCCGGCCCCGTCAGCGAGCTGGATGTGGCACGCCAGCGTGGCAGCCGGCCGTGAGCACAGGACAATCGCGGACATGTCCTTGCTGCGCCGCGTATCCCTTCCGCCCGGCATCGCCGGATCCATCTGGCTGTCGCCCATGCCGGGGCGCTTCGACCCGTGGCCGACCTTTCTGGATCAGGCGCGGCGGGCCGGCATCGGCCAGCTCGTGTGCCTGACCCCGCGCGCCGAGCTGGCCGAGCTATCCGCGGCCTATGACGCGGCGGTAATCACCGGCGAGCTGCCGTTTCGCTGGGTTCACCTGCCGATGCGCAACTTCGGCCTGCCCGAGGAGATGGCCGGCTTTCGCGAGGGCATCGTGCAGTTGGCTGCTGCCGTGAGGCAAGGCGATGCCGTGCTTTTGCACTGCGCCGCCGGCATCGGCCGCACCGGCAGCGCCGCAGCCTGCGTGCTCAAGGCCTTGGGCCTGGACACCGACGACGCCCTGGCGCGCGTGCGGCAGGCGGGATCTAACCCGCAGAACGCGCAGCAATCGGGGCTGGTGGGCTGGTTCTAGCGGGCGCAGCGCAAAGCGCAGCTACAAGCGCTCGATCCGCTGCCCCGCCACCGCCGCCAATTGCTGAGCGCTCACCAGACCGGGGGCGATCTCGGCCAGCGGTACCAGTACGAAGGCGCGCTGCGCCATGCGCGGGTGGGGCACCGTCAGTGCCGGGCTGTCGATGCGCGCGTCGCCGTAGGCAAGCAAGTCCAGATCGAGCGTGCGCGGCGCGTTGGGAAAGGCGCGCTCGCGGCCTGCCGACTGTTCCAGTTGCTGGAGCGATTGCAACAAGGCCTGGGCCGTCAGCCGCGTGGCCACGGCGGCCACCGCGTTGATGAAATCAGGCCCCTGCGCATCGACCGGGGCCGTGCGGTAGAGGCTGGAGCGGGCCAGCACACGGGTGTGCGGCAGCGCGTCGAGCGCCTGCAGCGCCGCGCGCACCGCCGCAGGGGCATCGCCCAGGTTGGCACCCAGGGCGATGTAGGCGGTGACGGGCTCGTGCACCGCGCGTTCCAGGGTCAGTGTTCGGTGCCGGCAGCCGGGGCGGCGCCCTCGCCACCGCCAGGCTTGCGCCGGCGACGGCGGCGCTTGCGCGCCGGTGCGTCGGGGTCGGCCGGCTGGCCGTCCTGGGGGGCGCCGGCATCGGCGTCACGTGGCCGGGCGGCTACCTCAGCACCTTCGGCATGCTCGGCGCGCTCGACCTGCGGACGTGGCGTGCGCACGCGGCGCGCGCCCTTCTGGTGGAGCTCTTCGCGCAGCAGCGCCAGCATGTCCTCGCGCTCGCTGTCGCTGGCCATGCTGAACTCCTGCCACCAGTCGGCCAGCACCACGTCGACCTCGCCGACGTCGGCGCGCAGGCGCATGAAATCGAAGCCGGCGCGAAAGCGCGGTTGCTCGACCAGGCTGAAGGGGGTGCTGCCCACGCGCTTGTCAAAGCGCGGCTGCATCATCCAGATCTCGCGCATGTCGGCGGCCAGCTTGCCGCGGCCGGAGACATCGCCGATACGGCGGTCGAACACCTCGTCGATCGCGTCCTGCAGCGCCGGGAAGGGCGGGCGCTTGTCGGCCAGGCGATGGGCCCAGCCATCGCGCACGTCGGCCCACAGCACGCAGGCCAAGAGGAAGCTGGGCGCCACCGGCTTGCCCTCGCCGACGCGGCGGTCGGTGTCTTGCAGCGCCGCGCGCACGAAGGGCTGGGCGGCGCGCTCGACCACCAGCGACAGCAGCGGGTAGATGCCCTCCTGCAGCCCCAGCAGCTTGATCTGCTCGATGGTGGCCAGCGCATGGCCGGTCTGCAGCAGCTTGAGCATCTCGTCGA
>JAZKDA010000261.1:0-1493 GCA_040387815.1 Pseudomonadota bacterium
CGGGGCCGACGTTGCCGATCTGGCTCAGCGCGCAACCGGCCAGGCCGGCGATGCCCGAGCCGAGCGCGAAGGCGTAGGTGTCGATGCGGGCGGTGTTGACGCCCATGCAGGAGGCGATCGGCCGGTTCTGCGTGACGCCGCGCACGAACAGGCCCAGGCGCGTGCGGCCGATCAAGAAGGCCATGCCCAGCAGCACGGCGCCGGCGAAGCCGATGATGATGATGCGGTTCCAGGGCAGCTGGAGGTTGCCGAAGACGACGACGCCGCCCGACATCCAGCTGGGGTTTTCCACGCCCACGTTCTGCGCGCCGAACACGGTGCGCACAAGTTGCATGAGCATCAGGCTGATGCCCCAGGTGGCCAGCAGCGTCTCCAGCGGGCGGCCGTACAGGAAGCGGATCACGCTGCGCTCGAGAATCGCACCCATGGCGGCGGCCGCGGCGAACGACACCGGCACCGCGGCGAGCAGGTACCAGTCGAAGGCGTCGGGCGCCCATTTCTGGAACAGGCCCTGCACGATGTAGGTGGCATAGGCGCCGATCATCATCAGCTCGCCGTGGGCCATGTTGATCACGCCCATCAGGCCGTAGGTGATGGCCAGGCCCAGGGCCACCAGCAGCAAGATGGAGCCGAGCGAGATGCCGGAAAAAAGCGCGCCGAGCTTGTCGCCCCATGCCAGCGACGCATCGACCGCGCGCAGGCTGGCGGTGAGGGTGGCCTTGACGTCGGGCTCGGTCTCGACCTTGATGCGCTCGATCAGCAAGGTCTTGGTGTTGGGGTTGTTGCTGCGCGCCAGCAGCGTCGCCGCTTCCAGGCGTTTGGCCTTATCGGCGCTGTTCAACAGGACCGAGGCCCGCAGCAGGCCCAATTGGTCTTTCAGCGTGGCACTGGTCTCGGCGGCCAGCGCTTTCTCGATCAGCGGCAGCCGCGAGTCGTCGGTGTCGTTGCGCAGCACCTTGATCGCCTCGGCGCGCTGCTTCTCGTCCTTGGAAAAAAGCTTGAGCTGGGCCAGCGCCGCATCGAGCTCGCCCCGCATGAGGTTGTTGCTGACCACGTCCTCGGCGTCTTCGGGCACCGCAGCCTCGGCGCCCGTGACGGGATCGAAGCCCTTGCCATCGCGGATGATGAAGAGTTTTTCGCCGGCCACCTTCACCGCGTCGCCCGACAAGGCCTCGATGAAAGCGACGGTCTTGTCGTCGGCCGTGGCGATGGCCTTGCCCAGGGCCTCGACGCGGGCATCGGACTCGCCGATGGCAATGGCCTTGGCCTGCTCGGGCGTCAGGGCGTGGGCGCTGGCGCCCAGGAGCAGGCCCAAGACGATCGACAGGAAACGGTGGGTGAGGGTCATGGGCCTAAGGGGGCATCGAGGTGGCGAGAAACTGGACGATGTCCTGGGCGGCGGCGGCCTTTTGCGCCGGGTTGGTCCAGAAGCTGGCACCCTTTCGCACGCAGGTGGCGCGCAGCGCGGCCATGATCTCCGCGCCGCCCGGCGG
>JAZKDA010000261.1:1503-2452 GCA_040387815.1 Pseudomonadota bacterium
ATTGCAACGGGTGAAGGTCTCAGCCTGCCCGGCATAGAACGACACCGTGCTGTCCGGGTTGCCATCGAAGCCATGCGCCGACGAGGGGTAGACCTTGACCGTCACGTTGCCGCCGGCCGCACGCAGCGCCGCCGCCGTGTCCTGACACTGCTGCACGCCGGTCAGGTCGTCCTTTTCGCCGAGTCCGATGAAGGCTGGCGCGGTGGGCATCGCGGTGCGCGCGCGCACGTGGCATGGCGGGTACAGGGCGACCACGGCGGCGAAGCGTTCCGCCTGCGCCGGCGTGAGGAAGCGATCCATCGCGTAGAGCGCGCCGGTGCCACCCTTGGACAGGCCGAGCACGGCAATACGTCGGGCCGGCACGCCGCGATCGACCAGCTGCTGGCGCGCCGCCATGGCGTCGCGCGCCAGTTGCGCAAACGACACCTGCATGTGGTTCATGGTCTGCGGAACACCGCGCGGGCCATGTGAATCGACGGCCAGCACCGCATAGCCCGCGCCACTGAGCAGTCGGCCGTAGTGACCCTCGCGAAAATCACTCCAACCCCCGGCGCCGTGCAGCAGCACGACGCCACCCGCGGGCGGCGCAGCGGGCAGCCACAGCATCGCGCGCAGCCGCAGCGTGCCGGCCGCATCGTCCTGCACGGCGAAGTCCAGGCCTGCGCCGCCAACGGGTTGCGCAAGGGCCGGCAGGGCGAGCAGCGCAGCCAGCAAAAATAGAATGAATTTCATCGGAAGGGAACCTGTACGGTGGACAGCACGCTGCCCACTCTACAGGCACCAGGGCCGGACGAAGCCGGCCCCGTTGGTGCATCAGGTCCTGCGCATCAGACCTTCGACTTGCCGTCCGGCTCGTCCTTCTTCTTGTCATTGCCTTCGATGAAGGGCGACCAGGGCTTGGCCTTGACCGGGCCGGGCGTCTTCCACACCACGTTGAACTGGCCGTCGG
>JAZKDA010000262.1:0-409 GCA_040387815.1 Pseudomonadota bacterium
GTGCGGCCTTTGCGCCATGGTCGTTCACACCGTCGCCCGCGGCCTGCCCGACTGGCAATTCGGCGGCCGCATCACCCCGTGACCCTGCCGGCCGCGGCCGATCTGGTCCATGCGCCGCTGGCGCACTGGGCCGCCGCGCGCCCAGACGTCGTCGCGCTCGACGACGGCCATCGGACGCTGAGTTTCGCGCAGCTGCACACGCGGGTGCGACGGGTGGCCCGCCGGCTGGACGAGGCGAACGCGCCCGCCACGGTCTGGGTCGAGACCACTGGCGCCGTGCTGGACGCGCTGGTCGAGTTCCTGGGCATCATCGACAGCGGCCGATGCGCGGCGGTGGCCGATGCGCAATGGACGCCGGCCACACGCGACGCGGTGCGCGCGCACCTGCCCCAAGCGCCAGCGCCCACGG
>JAZKDA010000262.1:419-3549 GCA_040387815.1 Pseudomonadota bacterium
CACGGGTGGGGCGCAGCCGACGTCGGCTTTCTACATCGGCTTCACCTCGGGCAGCACCGGTGTGCCCAAGGGCTTCCGGCGCCACCACCGCTCGTGGACGCAAAGCTTTCTCGCCTGCACCCAGGCCTTCGGCCCCGACGCCGCCACCCGCGTGTTGGCGCCGGGCAGCGTATCGCATTCGCTGTTCCTGTTCGGGATGATGCTCGGCCTGTGGAGCGGGGCGGGGGTGGTGGTGCAAGACCAATTTTCCGCTGCCCGCGCGCTCGACACCCTGGCGCTGGGGCACACGCCCAGCGTGGTGGCGGTGCCCAGCCAGTTGCTGATGATGCTCGAGCACGCCCAGCGCCGGCAGCTGCCGCCGATCGAGGGCGTGCGCTTGGTCATGATCAGCGGCGCGCGCTGGATGCGCGAGCGCACATCGCAGCTGCGGCTGCTGTTTCCCAACGCGCGCGTGGTCGAGTTCTACGGCGCGTCAGAGACCAGCTTCATCGCCTGGATGGACGCCTCGGAAGCCGCTTCGGCCCAGGCCGTGGGGCAGCCCTTCGCGGGCGTCGACATCGACATCCGCGAACCCGACGCGCAGGGCGTGGGCCTGATCTACGTGCGCAGCCCCATGCTGTTCACCGACTACGTGGGCGGGCAGGGCGATCCCACCGCGGCGCTGCGCGATGGCGATTGGCTGTCCGTGCGCGATCTCGGCAGCATCGATGCGCAAGGCCGTCTGTGCCTGGTAGGGCGGCAAAACCGCATGCTGGTCACCAGCGGCAAGAACCTGTTCCCGGAAGAGGTTGAGGCCGTGCTGGCCGCGCACCCCGGTGTGGCGGCGGTGTCGGTGCAGGGCCTGCCTGACCCGGTGCGGGGCCAGCAGGTGGTGGCCATCGTGCAACCGGCCGATGACGCCGTGTCGCTGGACGCGGCCGCGCTCGGCGCCTGGTGCCGCGAGCGGCTCGAAGCCTTCAAGCTGCCGCGCCGCTGGTTCGCCTGCGGCGTGTGGCCGCTCACGCCGGGCGGCAAGACCGATCACCCCGCCCTGGGCCGCGCGCTCGCCGCGTACCATCGCGGCGCGGACCAGCAAGACCCGACGTCATGCCTTCAAGTTCTGCGTTGATCGCCGGCTGGGCCCGCAGCGCCGTCGCGCCGCGCGGCGGCGCCTTCGCGCGCCTGCACCCCCACGAACTGGCCGCGCCGGTATTGCTGGCCCTGCTGGCCCGCGCGGGCCTGGCGCCGTCCGACGTGGACGCGGTGGTCTTGGGCAACGCGCTGGGCGCCGGCGGCAACCCCGCGCGCGTGTTGGCATTGGCCGCCGGCCTGCCCGATGCCTGCGCGGCGCTCTCGGTGGACACCCAGTGCTGCAGCGGCCTCGATGCGGTTTCGGTGGCCGCGGGCCTGATCGCCAGCGGACAGGCCGAGGTGGTGGTGGCCGGTGGCGTCGAGGCCTGGAGCCGCGCGCCGATCCGCCAGCACCGCCCGCTGAACGACCAGGAGCCCGCCGTCGCGTACGAGCGCCCCGCCTTCGCGCCCGACCCCGAGCGCGATCCCGACCTGCTGCAGGCCGCCGCCGACTACGCGGCGCGCCATGGCGTTTCCCGCGCGCAGCAGGATGCCTACGCCGTTCACAGCCACCAGCGGGCCGTGGCCGCGCAGGCCGAGCTGGCCGGCGAGATCGTGCCGGTGGCCGGTGTGGCGCACGACCTGTACCCGCGCGCCATCACCCTGGCCCGCGCCGCCCGCCTGCCGCGGGTGGTGGGCGATGCGGCGTCGGGCCTGAGCGCGCTCACGATTTCGGCCAAGGCCGACGGGGCGGCCCTGGTGCTGCTGGTCAGCGCGGCGGCGTGCCAGCGCCTGGGCCTGCGCGCCGCCTTGGCCTGGCGGGCCGGGGTGTCGGTGGGTTGCGATCCGCGCCAGCCGCTGGTGGCCGCCGAGCAGGCCGCGCGTGAGGTGCTGCGGCGTAGTGCCATCGATGACGCCACGCGGCTTGCCGCCGTCGAACTGCACGACGCCTTCGCGGTGCAGGGCCTGAGCTTTTGCCACGCATTGGGCCTGGCGCCCGCGGGTATCAACCGGCGTGGCGGCGGCCTCGCGCGCGGCCATCCCATCGGCGCGTCGGCGGCCATCGCCCTGGTGCGCCTGCTGGCCGATCTGGCGCGAGCGGGCAGCCCCGGCGCGCTGGGCCTCGCGGCCGTGGCCGGTGCCGGCGGCATCGGCGCCGCGGCGATCGTCGAGCGTCTCTGAGGCGGGACGATGCGGGGGCGCTACGATCGGTATCGCAAGACCCCATCAGCCACGGAGACAGACCCCTCATGAGCCCCACCGCCTGGGACCCTCAAGCCCACGCCAGCCGCATGCGCGCCGCCGGCTTCTGGCGCGACGAAACCATTGACCAATCCTTTGCAAGGGCGGTGCGGCGCGTCCCCGACAAGACGGCGCTGGTGGCATATCGGGCCGATCAGGGCGAGGCTGCCGTCCAGCGCCTGACCTACGCCGAGCTGGATGACCGGGTCGGCCGCGCCGCCGCCGCCCTGCGCGGCCTGGGCGTGGCGCCCGGCGACGTGGTGTCGCTGCAGCTGCCCAACTGGTGGCAGTGCGTGGTGGCGGCCATGGCCTGCGGCCGCCTGGGTGCGGTGGTCAATCCGCTGGTGCCCATCTTCCGCGAGCGCGAGCTGATCTACATGCTGGGGCTGTCGCAGTCCAAGGTGCTGATCGTGCCCAAGGTGTTTCGTGGCTTCGACCATGCGCAAATGGGTCAGGCGCTCAAGGCCGATTGCCCCGATCTGCGCCACGTGCTGGCGGTCGACGGTGAAGGCCCCGACGGTTTCGAGCGTGCGCTGCTGTCGGGCACTGAGCGCATCGAGGCCCCGGCCGAAGGCCAGCGCGGTGCGCGCCGGGCCGACGAGATGGCGCTGATCATGTTCACCTCGGGCACCACCGGCATGCCCAAGGGCGTGATGCACCATTGCAACTCGCTGCTGGCCTGCATCGATGGTTTTGCCGACCGCCTCGGGCTGCGCGAGGACGACGTGATGCTGGCCTGCTCGCCGCTCGGGCACATGACCTCCTATGCCGCCGTCATGCTGCAAGGCCTGTGCGGCGGCAGCACCGTGGTGCTGCAGGACGTCTGGAATGCCAGGCG
>JAZKDA010000262.1:3559-4812 GCA_040387815.1 Pseudomonadota bacterium
CAGGCGCGGCCTGGCCATCATGGCGGCCGAGGGCGTGACCCACACCGCCGGCGCCACCGCCTTCGTGGTGGACCTGTGCGAAGCGGTCGCGGCGGGTGGCCCCAAGCCATCGTTGCGCAGTTTTTTGTGCGCCGGCGCGCCGATACCTCCGGTGGTGGTCGAGCGTGCGGCCCAGGTGCTTGGCGTGGGAATCTCCAGCGGCTGGGGCATGACCGAGGCCCTGGGCACCACCATGACCGCGCCCGATCGCGGCCGCGAGAAATCCGCCGCCTTCGACGGCTGCGCCACCCGCGGTGCGCAGGTCAAGGTGGTCGACGACGCGGGCCAGCCCTTGCCGCCAGGCCAGACCGGCCGCTTGCTGGCACGCGGCGCGCAGATGTGCATGGGGTACTTCAAGCGCCCCGACCTGCAGCCCTTCGATGCCGACGGCTGGTTTGAGAGTGGCGACCTTGCGTACATGGACGCCGACGGCTACATCCGCATCCACGGGCGCACCAAGGATCTGTTGATCCGCGGCGGCGAGAAGGTGCCGGTGATGGAAATCGAGAACCTGATGGCCCAACACCCGGCAGTGGCCGACGTGGCCCTGGTGGGCATGCCCGACCAGCGGCTGGGTGAGCGCGGCTGCGCTTTCGTCACGCTGCGCGCCGGCGCCAGCCTCGACCTCGCGGCGGTGCAGGCCTGGCTCGACCAGCACAAGGTGGTGCGTCAGTACTGGCCCGAACGGCTGGAGATCGTCGCGGCCATGCCGCGCACGGCCAGCGGAAAAATCCAGAAGTTCGCGCTACGCGACCAGGCCAAGGCCTTCGCCGCCTGAGGCAAGCCCTTGGCCTGACAGCTCAGCCGGCGGCCAACTGGTCGCGCAGATTCCGGACCTGGTCGTGGTTGCGTTGCACACCTTCGCACTGACGCTGCACGATCTCGGCAATGTCGGCGGGCAAGGGCTTCTTCAAGGCGCGGCGGTAGCGCGCCAGGGCGTTGTCCTCGCCCCGCTCGGCTTCTTCCATCACCGCCTTGTCGTCGTAGCTCGACAGTGAGGCCTTGACCGACACCCAGCCGCGGTGCAGAGCCCCGAGCGCGCTGCCGCCTTCATCGACGTCGCCGCCATAGCGCTGCATGCATTGCTGCAGCTCCTGCGCACCGCGGCGGCAATCCTGCGCGCGCTGCATCAGGATGTTCTTGAGGTCAGGCCGCTCGGCCTGTTCGGCGCAGGCGTTGAAACCGTACTCGCCATCGCGGCAAACCTCGAGCAG
>JAZKDA010000262.1:4822-6099 GCA_040387815.1 Pseudomonadota bacterium
GCCGGTCCAGCTCGCGCTCGACAAAGCGGATGCGGTCTTCCAGCACTTCGCGCACTTCGTCCGTGTCGGCGACCATCGCGTCCGGTGCCTCGGTTCGCAGGGAGGAATCGGTCGAAGGCGTGCCGGTGCCATAGTTTTTCAGGTCGCCGCCGCCGCGGTGGATCGAATCGGCCCGCTCCCAGGCGGCGCGGCTGGCGGGCAGGGCCTGCTCCCAGTCCAGCGATGAGCCGCCGCGCCGCGAGTCCCATTCAGAAGCCAGGTTGGGCTGCGCCTCATCCCAGTCGCCCCACCGGCTGCGTGCGTCGACACCATAGCGGTAGGCCGGGCCGTAGTCGTCGAAGGTACGGCCTTCTTCGTAGTACTCTTCTTCGGTGTAGCGGCTGCGCCAGTGCGCTTCTTCGGCCGTCGGGTTCACGGCTTCTCCCGCCGCGCGCCCGGCCAGGCCGCCGACCACGGCGCCCACGACACCGCCCACGGCCATGCCCACAGGCCCGCCCACCATCCCGGCGGCGATCCCCGCCGCCGCGCCGCCCGCCGCGCCGACACCCGTGGCCACCGGGTGCGATCCGGTTTCATTGCTCAACGGATCCCGATTCAGGTCCTTGTCTTCTGCAGCCATGCTGTACTCCTTGATGTGCGGTTGATAAAAGCCCAGACCGTCGGCCCGGCCCTGACGGATGCATATTGGTCGCACGACATCACGGCTTCGTCAGTCAAGCCGAAGTCCGCTTGTAGGAGTTGGCGCATGGCGTTCGCCCACGCCCGTGCGATGGCTCAGCTCTCAGTGGTGGCGTTGCGCGGCGTTGCCCGATGGGGGGGTGAACATCGCCTGCCAAGCTTGAAACAGCGGCACGGTGGGGTTGATCATGTGACTCATGCTGCTTGCCGTGGACCCCCTGGCGCCGGTTGGCGACTTGCTGGACTGCGACAACTCGTCCTGGGCCTTTAGGGTCGCGGTCATCAGCTCCTGCGAGTACAGGGCCATCTCGCTCCAGCCGGACATCATCAGACTCGACTGGATGGCCATGATTTCGCCGGGGGTGGTGGCGTGGCGCAAGCGCTCGGCGGTCTGCTCATGCAGCGTCGCGGCGCGCTGGATCAACCGGTGCTGCGTCTGCTGCAGGCTGTCGAACACCTGCAGCGCAACCGAGGCGGCCGATGCTGTGTTTGCCATCTGCTGGCGCGCGGCATCGGCCATGGCGGCTTGGCCGTTGGCGGCTTCGGTTTCGGCGTCGGCACTGGCGGTGTCGCGGGTGTTGCTCTTGCTGGCCATGGAA
>JAZKDA010000262.1:6109-8316 GCA_040387815.1 Pseudomonadota bacterium
AAGGCGCGGCCGCGGCTGATCGCGGCGCAGCTTGTGATGGTGCGTGGCGCATCGCCACCCGTTGGCCGTGGCGCAGTCTAGGACGCGGTTGCCTCGCGCGAGGCTTGGCAATGGATTGTTGCGTACCGTGCGTCTGGTAGCGGCACGGCAGCGTTCACCGGACAGACGCAGCGGCGTCCTACACGCAAGCTGGACGCTGGGGCGCAAGCTAGGCCAATGTGGCAGACCCTGCGCCGAACCACGGCGCACCTTCAACTTTCCTATGGCGATGGCGCCGCCAGCGACGGTCTGATCGGCCGGCGGTTCATGCTGGAGGTCGAGGGCAGCGCATTGACGCTGCACATCGACCTGGGCCTGAACTTCCAGTCGCGCAACCGAATGTCCGCGGGTTACCTCGATGCGGGCGCCCTGCTGCGCAACCATGATCGGCTGCGCTCTGTGCAGTGCGAGGACAACCTGGTGCGAGCGCGTCTGGTGCGCACCTGGAAGGAGATGCACGAGCCGCGTCTGACCATGCTGCTGGATGTCGGACCGCATGGGCGGTTTGGGTATTCGGTGCGCCCGCATCTGCTGTTCACCGGCGGTGTTCAGCTGGAGGTGCTGCGGGTGCTGGATGCGGCGCCGCTGGCCGGCGCCCACGAAGCGGCCTGAGGCGGGCGATGGTCGCCGCTTGCTTGCGCCTGCTGCATGTGTCTGTGATGGTCGTCGGCACGCTCATCGGTCAGGCAGCCTTTGCCGGCGACGCGGCCAGCCTGCGTGCCCGTTATGGCGAGGTCAGGAACGCCTTGCGCGACAACGGCCTGCGGCATCCCCTGACAATCGAATCGGTCGAATCGGGCGACACGCTGCGCGGCAAAGTCAGTGCCGTGCTGGAGCATCCCTACGAGACGGTGCGTGTCGCCTTGCGCGATCCGGCCAACTGGTGCGACCTCATGGTCCTGCCGTTCAACAACAAGTACTGCCGCGTCACGCAAGGCGCGGGCGGCCCGGTGCTGGCGATGCGGATCGGCCGCCGCCACGACCAGCCGCCGGAACAGGCCTTCGCACTGGATTTCGCCTTTCGCAAGGTCTCGGATGCGCCTGACTACTTCGAGAGCCAGCTCCAGGCCGACGTCGGCCCCTTGGGTACGCGCGACTATCGCATTGTCGTGTCGGCGATCGCACTGGACAGCCGCCGCACCTTCTTCGAGCTGGATTACGCCTACAGCTTCGGTGTCACCGGCCGCACGATGATGAAGGTGTACCTGGCCACGGCGGGCGCGCGGCGCGTGGGCTTTACGGTGGTGGGGCGCACGAGCGACGGCCAGCCCCAGTACATCGGCGGCGTGCGCGGCGCGGTCGAGCGCTCGGCGATGCGCCACTACCTGGCGGTGGACGCCTACCTCGACTCCCTGGCCCTGCCGCCCGAGCGCCGGATCGAGGCGCGCATCGGCCAGTGGTTCGATGCGAGCGAGGCCTACCCCCGCCAGCTCCACGAGATGGAGCGGGAGGTCTACCTGAACCTCAAGCGCCAGGACATCGAGCGGCAGCGGCGGCCGCTCTAGTCACAGTGCGCATCAGCCCTTCAGGCCAGCCGCGCTGCGCAGCAGCGCCGCGCGGTCGGTGCGCTCCCAGGTGAACTCGGGCTCTTCGCGGCCGAAGTGGCCGTAGGCTGCGGTCTTCTCGTAGATGGGGCGCAGCAGGTCCAGCATCTGGATGATGCCCTTGGGACGCAGGTCGAAGTGCTCGTTGACCAGCGCGGCGATTTTCTCATCCGGGATCACGCCCGTGCCTTCGGTGTACACGGTGATGTTCATCGGCTTGGCCACACCAATGGCGTAGGCCACCTGCACCTGGCATTGCCGGGCCAGGCCGGCGGCGACCACGTTCTTGGCGACGTAACGTGCGGCATAGGCGGCCGAGCGGTCGACCTTGGACGGGTCCTTGCCGGAGAACGCGCCGCCGCCGTGCGGGCAGGCGCCGCCGTAGGTGTCGACGATGATCTTGCGGCCGGTCAGGCCGCAGTCGCCCTGCGGGCCGCCGATGACGAAGCGGCCGGTGGGGTTGATCAGGTAGCGGGTTTCCTTGAGCCACTCTTTCGGCAGCACCGGCTTGATGATCTCCTCGATCACCGCCTCGACGAAGCTGGCCTTCATCTTGTGGCCATCGCTCTGCTCGGGGCTGTGCTGGGTGGACAGCACCACGGTGTCGATGCTGTGCGGCTTGCC
>JAZKDA010000263.1:0-3002 GCA_040387815.1 Pseudomonadota bacterium
GAGTTCCAGGAAGACCTCAACGCCCGCAAGAACGAAGAGCTGCAGCAGGTGCTCGACCGCGCCAACCGAATCGTTCGCCAGGTCGCCGAGACGGAAAAGTACGACCTCATCCTGCAAGAGGCGGTCTACATCCATCCCAAGCACGACATCACCGAGAAGGTGATCAAGGCGCTCAACGCAGCCCCGGCGGCAGGCAAGTGACGTGGCGCTGCCTCTGGGCGACATCGTCGCCAGCCTCGGCGGTGAGCTTCACGGCGACCCGGCCCGGCTGATCGAGGGCCTGGCCCCGCTCGACGCCGCCACACCGGCGCAGCTGAGCTTTCTCAGCAACCCCAGATACCAGTCGCAGCTGGCCGCCTCACAGGCCGGCTGCGTCATCGTGGCAACGGCGCAGCGCGAGGCGGCGCTGGCCCGTGGCGCCGCCATCGTCACCGACGACCCCTACCTGTACTTCGCCCGCCTCACGCAGCTGTGGAAGCGCGTGGTGCTGGGAGGCCAGCGCAGGCCCGGCATCCATCCCAGCGCGGTGGTCGACCCCGATGCGGTGGTTCATCCCTCGGCCACCATCGGTGCGCTGTGCGTCGTCGAGCGCGGTGCGCACATCGGCGCCGACACCGAGCTCAAATCACGCGTGACCGTCAGCGAAGGCTGCGTGATCGGCGAACGCTGCCTGCTGCACCCCGGCGTGGTGATCGGCGCGGACGGCTTTGGCATCGCCCCGAACCAGGGCGCCTGGGAAAAGATCGAGCAGCTGGGCGCGGTGCACATCGGCAACGACGTCGAGATCGGCGCCAACACCTGCATCGACCGCGGCGCCCTGGCCGACACCGTGGTCGAAGACGGCGTCAAGCTCGACAACCTGATCCAGATCGGCCACAACGTGCGCATCGGGCAGCACACCGCCATGGCCGGCTGCGTGGCCGTTGCCGGCAGCACCCGCATCGGCGCGCACTGCACCATCGGCGGCAAGGCCGGCATCGTCGGCCACATCACCCTGGCCGACCATGTGCACATCTCGGCCATGACCCTGGTCACCCGCTCGATCCACCAGCCGGGCCACTACACCGGCGTCTTTCCCATCGACGACAATGCCGCCTGGGAGAAGAACGCGGCAACCCTGCGTCACCTGCACGGCCTGCGCGAACGCGTCAAGGCGCTAGAGAAGAACAAGCCATGATGGACATCCACCAGATCCTCAAACAGCTGCCGCACCGATACCCGTTCCTGCTCGTCGACCGGGTGGTGTCGATCGAAAAGGGCAAGAGCATCCGCGCCCTCAAGAACGTCACCATCAACGAGCCTTTCTTCACCGGCCATTTTCCGCACCGGCCGGTGATGCCGGGCGTGCTGATCCTCGAAGCCATGGCCCAGGCGGCGGCGCTGTTGTCCTTCGACACCCAGGGCGTCACGCCCGACGACAAGACGGTGTATTACTTTGCCGGCATCGACGCCGCCCGATTCAAGCGGCCGGTGGAGCCGGGCGACCAGCTGGTGATGGATGTCACCCTGGAGCGTTCCCGCGCCGGCATCTTCAAGTTCAAGGGCATCACGCGCGTGGGTGAGGAAGTGGCCTGCGAGGCCGAACTCATGTGCACGATGCGCCGGATCGAATGACCGACAAAGGCCGCTTGTGACGGGCTCCATTCATCCCACAGCCATCGTCGCGCCGGGCGCGCTGATCGATCCCGCGGCCACGATCGGGCCTTACAGCGTGATCGGCCCGCACGTGAAGATCGGCCCGGGCACCACGGTCGGCGCGCACTGCGTGATCGAAGGCCACACCACCATCGGACGCGACAACCGCATCTTCCAGTTCTCCTCACTCGGTGCGATCCCGCAGGACAAGAAATACGCGGGCGAGCCCTGCGAGCTGGTGATAGGCGACCGCAACACCATCCGCGAGTTCTGCACCTTCAACATCGGCTCGCCCGGCGGCGGCGGCGTCACCCGCGTGGGCAACGACAACTGGATCATGGCCTACGTGCACCTGGCGCACGACTGCCTGGTGGGCAACCACACGATCTTCGCCAACAACTCGCAGCTGGCCGGGCACGTCGAGGTGGGCGACTGGGTCATCCTGGGCGGCTTCACCGTGGTGCACCAGTTCGTGCGCATCGGTGCCCATGGCATGACGGCCATGTGCGCGCTGCTGTTCGCCGACCAGCCGCCCTTTGTCATGAGCCAGGGCCAGCCCGCGCAGGCGCGCTCCATGAATTTCGAAGGGCTGCGCCGGCGCGGTTTCTCGCCGGCCCGGGTGGCCGCCGTCAAGGCCATGCACAAGGCCCTTTACCGCGACAGCCTGACGCTGGCGCAGGCGCAGGAGCGCATCGGCGCCCTGGTGGCCGACACGCCCGAGGCCCAGCCCGACGTCGAGATGATGCTGGGCTTTCTGGCGAGCGTGTCGCCCCAGCGCGGCATCGTGCGCTGATCCGCGTGAGCGCCGATTCGTCCGCTTCGGGGGCGCTTCGGGTCGCGATGGTGGCCGGCGAGGTCTCCGGCGACCTGCTGGCCGGCCTGCTGCTGCAGGGCCTTCAACGGCGCTGGCCGCGCTTGCAGGCCTACGGCATCGGCGGCCCGAACATGGCGCGCCAGGGCTTTGCGGCCCTGTGGCCGCACGAGAAGCTGGCGGTGCGCGGCTATGTCGAGGTGCTGCGGCACTACCGCGAGATCGTCGGCATCCGCCGCGCGCTCAAGGCGCGCCTGCTGGCCGACCGGCCGCCCCTGTTCATCGGGGTCGACGCGCCGGATTTCAACCTGGATCTCGAAGCCGGGCTGCGCCAGGCGGGCATCCGCACCGTCCACTTCGTCTGCCCGGCAATCTGGGCCTGGCGCGCAGGCCGCGTCGACCAGATCCGCCGCAGCGCCGACCACCTGCTGTGCATTTTCCCGTTCGAGCCCGAGCTGCTGGCCGCCCACGGCATTGCCGCCACCTATGTCGGCCACCCGCTGGCCAACGTCATCCCGCAGCAGCCCGACCGCGCCGCGGCCCGGCGCGCGCTCGG
>JAZKDA010000264.1:0-3127 GCA_040387815.1 Pseudomonadota bacterium
GGTCGCCGTTGACGAGCTTGTCGCGCACGCCGGCCCAGCTCGCTTCCTTGCTCGGCACGAACTTCACGCCGTATTTCTTGTCGATGCCCAGCACCGACGCCATCACCACGCTGGCGCAGTCGGTCAGGGGGATGAAGCCGATCTTGACCTCCTCTTTCTCGGGCTTGTCCGAGCCCTGGGCGTAGACGGCGCTGCGCAGGGCGGGGGACACGCCCGCGACGCCAACGGCGGCGGCCTGCAGTACGCTGCGGCGGGACAGTTTGGTCTTGAGCAGATCGGTCATCACTTGGCAACTCCAGTAGCAAAGAAAAAGCACAAAAAAGAAAAGGCGCCCGCACGCACGAGCCGCAAGACCCGTGGGTGAGGACGCCTTCGTCCGGATGCAACCGCCCTGAGGTGCTTCGCCGTTGAAGCGGTGGGCGGTCAACAAACCTTCATTGGTTGATGGGAAGGGTTACGCAAGGGCTGTGCCAGGTCTTGCGTGTGTTCCATCGCGTCGGATGCACCACGCTACTGGATTCCCGCCTTCGCGGGAATGACATCCATTTCGTCATCCCCGCGAAGGCGGGGATCCAGCGCGTCGCGACGGCCCGTGCCGCCCAGTGCCACGCACCGCATTTGTGCGACGCACCATGCCGGCGCGGCGATCACCTCAACCCAGCAGGTCGGCCACGTCCAGGATGCGCTGGGCCACATCGGCGACCTTCAGGCCCTTGTCCATCGCGGTGCGGCGCAGCTTGTCATAGGCCTGCTGCTCGGACAGGCCCTGGCGCTGCATCAGCAGGCCCTTGGCGCGGTCGATGGTCTTGCGCTCGGCCAGCTCGGAGCGGGCGTTGGCGAGCTCGCGCCGCAGCGCTTGCTCATGCTCGAAGCGGGCCATGGCGATATCGAGGATCGGCCGGATGCGCTCGCTCTCCAGCCCGGCGACGATGTAGGCGGTAACGCCCGCGGCCACGGCGTCCTTGACGTGGGTGGTGTCGCCGTCGTTGGTGAACAGCACGATCGGGCGCCGCGCATCGCGAGTGGCCATCACCACGTGTTCGAGCGAATCGCGCGCCGCGCTCTCGGCGTCCACGATGATCATGTCCGGTTGCAGCTGGGCAATGCGCTCGGACAGGAAGGTGTCGGCCGGCAGGCTGGCGATCAGGTTGTAGCCGTTTTCCAGCAGGCCGATGCGCAGGCTGCGTGAACGGGCGGCCTGCTCCAGGGCATGCTCATCCGTGGGGTCGTCGACCACCAGGTCGGGGGCCACCACGAGAATGCGTAACGGCTCGGTCATGAAAAAAATGCGCGCAAGAATCGCGCCAGTCAAGACCATGCGCGGGGGCTGAAGAAGGGCGCATCCTACACTTGGGCCATGCTTGTCCTCGGTATCGAATCGTCCTGCGACGAAACCGGCGTCGCCCTGGTCGAGGGTGACGGCGCCCCTGTGCCCCGTTTGCTCGCCCACGCACTGCACAGCCAGATCGACATGCACCAGGCCTATGGCGGCGTGGTGCCCGAGCTGGCCAGCCGCGACCACATCCGCCGTGTGCTCCCCCTGGCCGAAGAAGTGCTGCGCGAAGCGGCCCGCACGCTGGCGCAGGTCGATGTGGTGGCCTACACCCGTGGCCCGGGCCTGGCCGGCGCGCTGCTGGTGGGCGCCGGGGTGGCCTGCGCCCTGGGCGCGGCGCTGGGCAAACCGGTGCTGGGCGTGCACCACCTCGAAGGACACCTGCTGTCGCCCTTTCTCAGTGCCGATCCGCCCGAGTTTCCCTTCGTCGCGCTGCTGGTGTCCGGCGGCCACACCCAGCTGATGCGGGTGGACGGGGTAGGGCGCTACGCCTTGCTGGGCGAGACCATCGACGACGCGGCCGGCGAGGCTTTCGACAAGTCGGCCAAGCTGATGGGCCTGGGCTACCCGGGCGGGCCGGCCTTGTCGAAAATGGCGCAGCACGGCGACCCGACGGCCTTCAAGCTGCCGCGTCCGCTGCTGCACAGCGGCGACCTGGATTTTTCCTTTGCCGGGCTGAAAACCGCGGTGCTCACGCAGGCGAGAAAGCTGGGCGACCAACTGCCGGCGCGCAAGGCCGATCTGGCGGCATCGACCGAGGCCGCTATCGTGGAGGTGCTGGTGAAGAAGTCGCTGGCGGCGCTCACGCAGACCGGCCTCAAGCGCATCGTGGTGGCCGGTGGCGTGGGCGCCAACCGCCTGCTGCGCGAGCAGCTCAACGCCGCCTGCGCCCAGCGCGGGGTGCGGGTGCACTACCCCGAGCTGGCGCTGTGCACCGACAACGGCGCCATGATCGCGATGGCAGCGGCGATGCGGTTGCAATCTGGCAGTGCGCAAGCCAGCCGCGTCTACGCATTCGACGTGAAGCCGCGCTGGGCCTTGGGTGAGCTGGCGCCGGCCTGAAGGTCCCTGGCTGGCCGTCTTCAGTTCAGCGGAATCTGCCGCGCGCGGCTTTCCGGCTGCTTCTTGCCCAGAGACAGCGTCAGCACGCCGTTTTCCAGCTTGGCCGTGGTGGCGTCGACGTCGATGTCCTGCGGCAGCTCGTAGGCAGCCTTGTACTGGCGGGCGGCTTCCTTGCGCGTCTCGATGCGCACCACCGGGCCTTCGACGTTGATGGTGAGGTCTTCGCGGGAGATGCCCGGCACGTCCATCGTCACCGTCCAGGCCTTCTCGTCTTCTTGCGCCAGCGGGCCACGGGCGTCGACGACGCGCGAGAAGAAGGACTCGAAATCCCGGTTGAAGGAGGGGCGCGACAGCGTGGCACGGGGGCGCAGAACGGGGGTGTAGAACATGGTCAACTCCTATGAGGAACAAGAGCCCGGCTGGGCGACTAAACTCTTGCGGCCTTTGCTGTTTCGCGGTCGCCGCATGAACAGGATTTGCGAACAGGCGAAGGCTTTTCAAGGGGGTTTCGTGAGATCTCTTTTTTGCGGGTCCCGCGTCTTGAAATCGCTGGTGGCGGCACCAATTCGCGCGCCCGCCAACCTTGTCCTGTCCTGACGCCGGAGCCCTTGTGCGCGAGTCCATCCTCCAACTCCAAGCCTCCAAGATCCGCGAGGTCGCCAACGCCGGCCTGGGGCGCAATGACGTACTGGCCTTCTGGTTCGGCGAGAGCGACGAGGTCACACCCGAGTT
>JAZKDA010000264.1:3137-3768 GCA_040387815.1 Pseudomonadota bacterium
CATTGCCGTCACCAGTGGCGGCGTCAATGCGCTGATGCTGGCGGTGCAGGCCCTGGTCGATGCCGGCGACGAGGTGGTGGCCGTCACGCCGGTGTGGCCCAACCTCACCGCCCAGCCACTGATCATGGGCGCCCGGCTGCGCACCGTGGCGCTGCGGCCGGTCGATGGCGCCTGGAAGCTGGACATGCAGGCGCTGCTGGCGGCGGTCACACCCGCCACGCGCCTGTTGGTACTGAACGCGCCCAACAACCCGACCGGCTGGACCCTTTCGGCCAGTGAGCAGCGCACCATCCTGGCGCACTGCCGGGCCACGGGCACGTGGATCCTGGCCGACGAGGTGTACGAGCGGCTGTACTACGCTGAATCGCCCAAGGCCTGCGCACCCAGTTTCCTGGACATCGCGCAGGCGCAAGACCGCCTGGTCGTGGCCCACAGTTTTTCCAAGAGCTTTCTCATGACCGGCTGGCGCCTGGGTTGGTTGGTCATGCCGCCCGCGATGGTCGAGCCCATGGGCAAGCTGATCGAGTTCAACACCTCCTGTGCCAGCGTGTTCACGCAACGCGGCGCATTGGCGGCGTTGCGCCGGGCCGATGAGGTCACGCCGGGGGTGGTGGCGCACCTGAAGTCCTGC
>JAZKDA010000265.1:0-11809 GCA_040387815.1 Pseudomonadota bacterium
ATCACCTCGTCGGTGTCGTCCTGGGTGCCGAAAGCCTTGGTGTTTCCCCTGCGCGGACGGCTCAGTTGCCCTTTTTCATCGGCACGACCTTGGTCGGCGCCCCGGTGGCGCCGACACGTGCCCCGGTGATGAAGTAGGCATGAAGATCATGGGCGAAGCGGTTGAGCTTCATCAGCGTGGCCTTGTTGCCGCGCACCAGGGCGTTGTAGCCGAGCACGGCCGGAATGGCCACTGCCAGGCCAAGCGCGGTCATGACCAGGGATTCGCCGATGGGGCCGGCCACCTTGTCGATGGTCGCGGCGCCGGCGGTGCTGACCGCCAGCAGGGCGTGGTAAATGCCCCAGACCGTGCCGAACAAGCCGATGAAGGGCGCCGTCGAACCGACCGAGGCCAGCACCGCCAGGCCGCCTTGCAGACGGGCCGTGGACTCGTCGATGGCGTTGCGCAGCGAGCGGCTGAGCCATTCGCTGACGTCCAGCGAGTCGTGAAGTTGCGGCTGCGCGTGGTGATGAGCGCTGGCCTCGCGCCCTTCCATCGCCAGCGCGCGGAAGGGATTGCCCGGCTCGCTGCCCAACTTGGCCACGCCGTCGGCGAAGTCGGCGCTGTGCCAGAACGCCTCGGTGCGCCGCGCCTGGACCGTCCAGCGGCGCAGGTCCAGCGCCTTGACGATGATCACCATCCAGGAGGCGACGGACATGCCGAGCAGCAGCAGCGCCACCGCCTTGGTGACCCAGTCGCCTTGTTGCCACAGATGCACCAGGCCGAATTGCGTTTCCATTTGACTTCTACTCCAGGACGAAATTGATCGGGACGTTGAACCACATGGCCTCGGGCACGCCGCCGCGCGTGCCAGGCACATAGCGCCACTTCAGCGCGGTGTTGAGGGCCGCCTGGTCCAGCCGGTCGAAGCCGCTGGACTGCCGGATCTCGGCGCGCTGGGCCGTGCCGTCAGTGGCTATCAGCACGCGCACCACCACCTTGCCTTGTTCGCCCAGGCGCTTGCTCACGGCAGGGTAGGCCGGCTTGGGGTTTTGCAGGTAGTCGGCGTCGCTTGACGGCAGTTGCACAGGGGCGGGCGCAGCGGGTGCGACGGCGGTGGGCACTGCGGTCGGCGCCGCGGCAACCGGTGCGCCGACGGGCGCCGCCGCCGACTGGGGCGTGGTCGCGCCCACCGGGGCACGGGGTGCGGGGGCTGGCGCTGGGGTTGGCGTGGCCATCGGTTGGGGCGCCGGTGGCAGCGCGGCGGCTGCGGGCAGGGCCTGCGGCGCCGCCGCAAGCGGCTGCTTCGGCGCGGGTGCGGGTGGCACCAGTGACGGCCGTTTCGGTACGGGCGGCGGCGGGGCCGGGGGCGTTTGCACGACGCGGGGTGTCTGCACCACGCTGGGCGCTGGCGCGGGTGAGATGACCTCGCTGATCACCTCCACCGGCACCAGTTGTTCGGGGGGACGCCGCACCAGCCCGTTTTGCAGGGCCCAGATCGCTCCCAGGTGCACAAGGGCCACGCCGGCGGCAACCGCCAGGTTTCGCTGGGTACGGGCGGGAAGGCCGGTGGGATGGGCTGACGGGGACACGGTCGGCAGTGTAGAGGGGCTCAAGGTCGCATCGCCCACCAGGCGAATGCCACGGCCAGGACGAGACTCAGGCCGAGGGCTGCGAGGAAAGCCATGCCATCGCCTGGGTGGTGCCCTGGTGTTCCTGGCGCATGGCGGCCACAGGATGGCCGGGACAGCATTGCTCGACGATCTCGCGGGCGCAACCCTCGCATTGGCCGCATTGGGTGGCCACGCCCAGCTCGAGCTGGATGTCGCTGAAGTCCATGCCGGCCCGCACATGGCGGGCGATGTCGCGGTCGGAGATTCGGTGGCAGACGCAGACGATCATGGTGAGGCTTCAGGATGTGGTCGGTGTGGCAGCAGTATAAATGCGAATCGATCTCATTTGCAACGAGTCGAATTTAAATAGGCCCTCAAAGGCGGCTGAGCAAGGCCGGCTCGGCATCGGCGGGTCGGGCGCAGCCGCACAAGGCCATGGCCACCGTCAGCTCGTCACGCAGCAGGCGGATGACGTGGGCGACGCCCAGCGCCCCGGCGTTGGCCAGGCCCCACGCGACGGGCCGACCGACGAGCACGGCGCGCGCGCCCAGGGCCAGGGCCTTGAGCACGTCGGTGCCGCGGCGGATGCCACCGTCGACCAGCAGTGGAATCCGCCCGTCCACCGTTTGCGCGATCGCGGGCAGCAGTTGGGCGGTTGACGGGACCGTGTCCAGCGACCGGCCGCCGTGGTTGGAGACGATCAGGGCGGCGACGCCGCTGGTCAGGGCCTGCCGGGCGTCGGCCGGGTGGGTGATGCCCTTGAGCACCAAGGGAAGCCGGGTGAGGCTGCGTAGCCACTCGAGATCGGCCCAGGTCGGTGCGGCGGGCATCAGGCGGTCGAAGACCGCGTCGGCACCGTCAGGCAAAGGTGCCGTGGTGGCAGGGGGCAGGTGGGCGGACAAGCCTGGTGGCACCCGGAAGCCGGCGAGCGCCTGCGCATCGCGCGGGGCCTGCACTGGCGCGTCGACCGTGAGCACCAGCGCCTCGTAGCCCGCCCGCTCAGCCCGCTCTACCAGTGCCCTGGTCAGGCCCCGGTCCGGCTGCAGGTACAGCTGGAACCACAGCGGGCCGCGGGCGGGCTCGTCGCGCACCGCCTGGGCGATGGTTTCCAGGGGCAGGCTCGACTGGGTGCTCAGGACGAAGCCCGCGCCCTGCGCCGCCGCCGCCTGGGCGCTGGCCAGTTCGCCGTCGGGATGAGCCAGGGTCTGGAAGGCGACGGGCGCCAGCAGGATGGGGTGGGCGAGAGTGCGACCCAACAGCTCGACCCGCGTATGGCCGCGCTCCAAGGGGCGCAGTACACGCGGCAGCAGGCCGATGCGATTCCAGGCCGCGTCGTTGGCCTGCCGTGTGATCTCGTCGGCCGATCCCCCATTGAAATACGCCCAGGTGGCGGCGTCCAGCCGGCTGCGGGCCTGCGCCTCGTGCGCGCGCAGGCTGACCAGCCCCTCGGGCAGGGGCTGCAACCGAAGCGCGCTGAACGCGGCTTCCGTGCTCATGTGTCGGCCCACATGCGAAGCAGGTTGTGATAAGTGCCGGCCATGGTCACTGTGATGTTGCTCTCGCCTTGGGCGCGCAGGGCCATCAATGCTTCGTCGAACTCAAACAGAAGCCGGCGCTGCTCGCTTGAGCGCACCATGCTTTCGATCCAGAAGAAGCACGCCAGGCGCTCGCCGCGGGTGACGGGCGTCACTTCGTGCACGTGCGTGCCGGGATAGAGCACCGCATGGCCGGCAGCGAGCTTGACGCTGCGGCGGCTGTCGCCCTCGCTGATGAGCAGCTCACCGCCGTCATAGTCCTGTGGATCGCTCAGGAAGACGGTACAGGACAGGTCCGTGCGGACCCGCTCGCCGCCCGGGGCCAGGCGCACGGCGCCGTCGACGTGTGGGCCGTAGCGGTTGGCGTCACCGCCATAGCGGTTGAAGTGGGGCGGGAACACCTTTCGGGGCAGGGCGGCCGAGAGGAGTCGGGGGTTGCGGTCCAGTGCGGCGCGGATCACCGCGCCGGCCTTGCGCGCCGCATCGCAGGCGGGTGCCAGCTGCTGGTTGTTCTTGACTCGCACCGCCTGGGCGCCTGCCGTGGCGCGGCCGTCTTGCCATTGGGCTGTGGCAAGCAACGCTCGGAGACTGGCCGCTTCGGCGGCGTCGAGCAAGGGCAGGGTAGTCAGCGCCATCGCGTCAGAAGCGGGTGGTCAAGGCCAGCTGCACGTTGCGGCCGGTGCCCGGGATGTAGTGGCCCCGGTAGAGGGCTTCACCGTAGTACTTGTTGGCGAGGTTGCTGATGTTGGCCTTGACGGTGACGCTGTCGTTGACTCTGTATTCGGCCATCAGGTCCACGGTGGCAAAGCCTGGCACTTCCCACGTGGGCGGCGTGGTGTCCGCGGGCGACTGTCGGCTGCGGAACGTGACGCCAGCGCCAGCGCGCCACTGGGCATTGAACTGGTAGGTGGACCAGACCGTGCCGCTGTGGCGCGGGCTCAGGCCCGGTCGATCGCCGGCGCGATTGCCGGCGGTGGTGGCCGTGCTGGCGGCTTCGTCGACGCGGGCAATCGGCATCCACATGTAGCTGCCGAACACCTCCCAGCGCGGGGTGATGCGGCCCGACACGTCGATCTCGACACCGGCGGTGTGCCGGCGGCCCGACAGCAGCAAACGGGTGGCGGCGGTGTCGGGGTCGGTGTTGCGCTCGTTCTTCTTGGTCGACCGGAACAGGGCCAGTCGGGTGGTGAACCGCTTGTCCTGGCTGTCCAGGCGCGCGCCCAGCTCGATGTTCTCGCTGCTCTCGGGCGGCGTGTTGGCGCTGAGCGCGTTGTACGAATAGGCGTCGCCCGAGGTGTTGAACGAGCTGCCCCAGGACAGGTGGTAGGCGTGCAGCGCGTTCGGCTGCCACAGCAAGCCAACGCGCTTGCTCCACACCGAAATGTCCTGCGCATACGCGGTGGCGGTGGTGGGTCCCGCGGCATTGGTGGGGATGGCGAACTGGTCGTATGCCCCACTCATGTTGTCGTAGCGCAAGCCGCCCAGCAGCTTCCAGGCCGGGGCGATCTGGACCAGGTCTTGCGCATAGGCGCCCCAAGCGCGCGAGGTGAACTGGTTGCCCGTGCGCAGGACGCGCGTGGACTCGTCGATCCAGGCACCGTCGTCCGGCGTGCCTGCGGTGGTGGTGGGTTTGGCCAGCGTCACGCCGCCTTGGGCGGCGCTGCGGGCCAGGTAGACCGTCTTTTGCTCCTGCGCGTAGTCCAGCCCGGCTTGCAGCTCGTGGCGCAGACCCATGCCCTGCAGCTGGGTGGAGAAGTCAGTCTGCGCATGCAGGGTGTCGACGTCCTGGATCTTGAGCTGCGTGCCGCGCGTGAACACCGTGGCTGCGCCGAAGTTGCGCAGGTCGGTGCCGGCTGTGAGGCGGACAGTGCCGGCGCGCTGGTCTCGCTCGAACGCACCCTTGCGTATCTGCGTGCGCAACTCGCTGTTGCCATCGAAGCGATGGGTGTGCGCCAGCGTCACCATCTTGGCCGCGCCATGGTTGTAGTCACTGGACATGCCGTAGTAGTTGGCCGGGTCCAGCCCAGGCAACATTCCATTGGTGTCACTGGCCGAGCTCGCGGTGGGTCGGATCCAAGGCAGGCCATAGTTGATGCCGTTGTCGTTGTCCAGCCAGTACAGGCTGGCCAGGAATTCGTCGCGGGTGCCGATACCCCAGCGCCAGGCGGCGGCCAGGCCCTGCTTGTCGATGCTGCTGCCGGCGCCGTTGTTGTCGGCGCGGGTTTTCATGACGTTCAGCCGCAGGCCCGATTCTTCGCCGGTGCGCAAGTTGAAGTCGCCGGTGATGCGCCGGTATTGGTGGCTGCCCACTGTGGCCGTCACCTCATGCTCGTTCATCGCCCGCGGCTGCTTGCTCACCTGGTTCACCGCGCCGCCGGTGGAGCCGCGGCCGAACAGCATGGAGGCCGAGCCGCGCAGCACTTCGACGCGGTCGTTGTTGAAGGTGTCCCGGTCGTAGAAGGCGGGATCACGCATGCCATCCAGGAACAGGTCGCCGGTGGTGGCCAGCGAAAAGCTGCGCAGGCGGATGTCTTCCTCACCGCCTTCAGCGGCCAGGAAGGTGATGCCGGCGGTGTTGCGCAGCGCGTCCTTCAGGGTGTCGAGGTTGCGATCGTCCATCAGCCTTTCGGTGACGACAGTGATCGACTGCGGCACGTCGCGCAGTTCTTGGGTGCCGCGGCCGATGCGGGTGGTGGTGGTGCGCAGGCTGGTCTTGCCTTCGGGCGCGTCGGCCTTTTCCTTGACGGTGACGGTCGAGAGGGTACGGGTCTCGGTGGGTGAGGTGGCCGGGCCCGTGGCCTGGGCCATGGCGCCGGCGCAGGCGCCCAGGAGGAGGGCGCCCAGCGGCAGGAGGGCGCGATCGGAAACGGGAGTACGGGCGTCGTGTGCCAAGTCAGTCAGCCTTGTTCGTGCGGCTCCCTGGCGGGGGGCCGGTGGTCGAAGAGGCTGGCTGGTGCGCGGTGAAATGCCGGGGAGGCGCCGCGCGGCTTGGCTGGCCGGGATGGCCGAATTCTATATCAAATGAGAATTATTCTCATCTCACGCGGCGGATCAATCGTGCGAATCGTCTATCTGCGACTGCAGGTAGTTCTGGAGCCCCACCTTGTTGAGCAGGTCGAGCTGGGTTTCCAGGAAATCGATGTGTTCCTCGGTGTCGGTGAGGATGTCGTGCAGCAGGTCGCGCGAGACGTAGTCGCGCAGCAGCTCGCACTGGGCGATGCCTTCCTTGAGCGTGACCTGCGCGCCGCGCTCGCTGCGCAGATCGCAGTTCAGGATCTCGGGCACCTCCTCGCCGATCAGGAGCTTGCCGAGGTCCTGCAGGTTGGGCAGGCCGTCGAGCATGAGGATCCGAGCGATCAGGCGGTCGGCGTGCTTCATCTCGCCGATGGATTCCTCGTACTCCTTCTTGGCCAGTTTGCCAAAGCCCCAGTGTTTGAGGATCCGGTAATGCAGGAAGTACTGGTTGGTGGCGGTCAGCTCGTTGCGCAGCTGGGCCTGCAGGTGATGGATGATCTTGGGATCGCCTTGCATTCGAAACCTCCTTGGTCGGCTGGCTTCATTGTGCGGGAAATCCCGTTCGCATCATGCCGGCGCCGGCGTGCGGATGAGGTGGTCGAAGGCGCTGAGCGCCGCCTTCGCACCATCGCCCGCGGCGATGACGATCTGCTTGTACGGCGTGGTAGTGGCATCGCCCGCGGCGAACACGCCGGGCAAGGAGGTCTGTCCCTTGGCGTCGACGATGATTTCGCCATGGCGCGACAGCTCCACGGTGCCCTTGAGCCAGTCGGTGTTGGGCAGCAGCCCGATCTGCACGAAGATGCCCTCCAGTGGAAGCTGGTTCACCTCGCCAGTGGCGCGGTCCTTGTAGGCCAGGCCGTTGACCTTCCGGCCGTCGCCCGTGATTTCGGTGGTCTGGGCGTTCAGTACCACGGTCACGTTGGTCAGGCTGCGCAACTTGTTTTGCAGCACGGCGTCGGCACGCAGCTGGGTGTCGAACTCGATCAGCGTGACGTGACTCACAATGCCCGACAGGTCGATCGCCGCCTCGACGCCCGAGTTGCCGCCGCCGATCACGGCCACCCGCTTGCCCTTGAACAGGGGGCCGTCGCAGTGGGGGCAGTAGGCCACGCCCTTGTTCTTGTATTCCTGCTCGCCCGGCACGTTGACGTTGCGCCAGCGCGCGCCGGTCGACAAGATCACCGTGCGTGACCGCAGCGATGCGCCGCTCTCCAGCTGCACCTCGATCAAACCGTCGTGGGGCACCAAGGCCTTGGCGCGCTGCAGGTTCATGATGTCCACGTCGTAGTGGCGCACGTGTTGCTCCAGCGCCAGGGCGAACTTCGGGCCGTCGGTTTCCTTGACCGAGATGAAATTCTCGATGCCCATCGTGTCCAGCACCTGGCCACCGAAGCGCTCACTGGCGATGCCCGTGCGAATGCCCTTGCGGGCCGCGTACACGGCCGCCGCCGCGCCGGCCGGGCCGCCACCGACGATCAGCACATCGAAGGCGTCCTTGGCCGCGAGCTTGGCCGCCTCGCGATCGACACTGCGGGCGTCGATCTTGGCCACGATTTCCTCCAGGCTCATGCGGCCGTTGCCGAAGTAGGTGCCGTTGAGAAACACCGTGGGCACGCCCATGATTTCACGCGCCTTGATCTCGTCCTGGAACAGGCCGCCCTCGATCATCGTGGTCTTGATGCGGGGGTTCTGGATGGCCATCAAGTTGAGCGCCTGCACCACGTCCGGGCAGTTGTGGCAGGTCAGTGAGACATAGATCTCGAACTCGAAGTCGCCGTCGATTGCGCGGATCTGCTCCAGCAGCGCCTGTTCCACCTTGGGCGGGTAGCCGCCGACCTGCAGCAACGCCAGCACCAGCGAGGTGAACTCGTGACCCATCGGCAGGCCGGCAAAGCTCGGGCCGGTGGTCTGGCCGGGCCGGTGGATCATGAAGGACGGCGCGCGCTGCGGCCCGCCGCTGCCTTCAGTCACCGTGATCAGGCGCGAACTGTCCGCGATGTCGCGCAGCAGGGCGCGCATCTCATGCGAGGCCTTCGAGTCGTCCAGGCGGGCGGTGATGGCCACCGGCTGCGTGATGCGTTCGAGATAGGCGGACAGCTGGGCCTTGAGGCTGGCGTCGAGCATGGAAACTCCAAAAAAAATGCAGAAGGGCCGCAGAAAGCGTAGCGAGCGGCCCGAGGTTGCGGCGAGAAGCGCCGGCGCAAGATCGGGTCGCGCGGTCGCCGTATGCGACCCTTCGGGGCTTAAATTTTGCCGACCAGATCGAGCGAGGGCTTGAGCGTTTCGGCGCCTTCGCTCCACTTGGCGGGGCAGACCTCGCCGGGGTGGGCGGCCACGTACTGGGCGGCCTTCACGCGGCGCAGCGTTTCCTTCGCATCGCGGCCGATGCCGTTGTCGTGCACCTCGATGGTCTTGATGCGGCCTTCGGGGTCGATCACGAACGTGCCGCGCAGTGCCAGGCCGGCGTCCTCACCGTCGGTGATCAGCACCTGGAAGAAGGTGGCCAGGACGTGGTTGGGGTCGCCGACCAGCGGGTACTGCACCTTGCTGATGGTGTCCGACGTGTCGTGCCAGGCCTTGTGGGTGAAGTGGGTGTCGGTGGACACGCCATAGACCTCGACGCCGAGCTTCTTGAACTCTTCGTAGTGGTCGGCCAGGTCGCCCAGCTCGGTCGGGCAGACGAAGGTGAAGTCCGCGGGGTAGAAGCAGACCACGGACCACTTTCCCTTGAAGACTTCCTCGGTCAGGGTCACGAACTTGCCATTGTGAAATGCAGTGGCCTTGAAAGGAGTGACCAGGGTATTGATGAGAGACATCGAAAAATTTCCTCTTGATTGGAATGGACGCACGCCGTGCAGCGAACGATTCGAATCTTAGGAGCGCATGTCCGACAAGGCCATTCGATTGCTGTAATTTGCGTCATACAGCGAACCTATCGCCGGCTCAGCCGGTCAATACTCGAGCCGCTCGGGCCGCAGTTCCTGCAGGATTGTGGTGGCGATCTCTTCAATGGATTTGGTCGTGGTCGACAGCCAGCGGATGGCGGCGCGGCGCATCATCGCCTCGGCCTCGGCCACCTCCATGCGGCAGTTCGTGAGCGACGCGTAGCGCGAGTTGGGCCGGCGCTCGTTGCGGATTTCCGAGAGCCGCTCGGGTTGGATGGTCAACCCGAAGAGCTTCTTGCGGTGCGGCAGCAGCGCGCTGGGCAACTGCTGACGCTCGAAGTCTTCGGGGATCAGCGGGTAGTTGGCCGCCTTCAGGCCGTACTGCATCGCCAGGTACAGGGAGGTCGGCGTCTTGCCGCTGCGGCTGACGCCCACCAGGATGATGTCGGCGGACTCCAGGTCGCGGTTGCTCTGGCCGTCGTCATGCGCCAGGCTGAAATTGATGGCCTCGATGCGGTCGTGATAGGCCTGGCTCTTGCTCACGTCGGAAAAGCGCCCCACCCGGTGGTTGCTTTTCATGCCCAGCTCGATCTCCAGCGGCCGCACGAAGGTTCCGAACATGTCCAGGAACATCGCCTTGCAGCCGCTCTCGATCACCTGCAGGATCTCCACGTTCACCAGCGTGGTGAAGACGATCGGCTGGCGGCCCTCGATCTCGCCCACGTGATTGACCTGCCGCACCGCCTGGTGCGCCTTGTCGACGGTGTCGACAAAAGGCAGGCGCACATGGCGCGGCTTGAACTCGAACTGCGCCAAGATGGCATTGCCGAAGGTTTCGGCCGTGATGCCGGTGCCGTCGGAAATGAAGAAAACGGTGCGATTGGACATGGGGGCTTTCTCTCGGGAAGCGGTGCCGCGGGCGGGCCGCGGCACCTACAATCGCGTCAATTATCCGAATTCCTTCCCAGATGCACCGCCGCGGCCCCCTAGAACAACGACAAAGCAGTCGGCCCTGCCTCGGGAAAAGGCGCCCCACGCCGGGCGCCGCGCAGGTTTTAACTTCCGGAGCCTTCCCATGTCATCCCCCCGTTTCAGCGCGACCGCCCTGGTCGTTCCGTTTGAAAACCTGAGAATGAGCGACGTCGAGGCCGTTGGCGGCAAGAACGCCAGCCTCGGCGAGATGATCTCCCAGCTGCCCGAGGGGGTGCGCGTGCCCACGGGCTTTGCCACCACGGCCCACGCATTCCGCCAGTTCCTCGCCCATGACGGCCTGGCCGCGCGAATCCAGGCCCGCCTGGCCTCCCTGGACACCGAAGACGTGCGTGCACTCGCCGTGGCCGGCGCCGAGATCCGCGGCTGGCTCGAAGCCCAACCCTTCCCGGCCGACCTCGAAGCCGCCATCCGCGAGGCCTTCCAGACACTGGCCGCCGGCAACCCGCAAGCCAGCTTCGCCGTGCGCTCCTCGGCCACCGCCGAAGACCTGCCCGACGCGTCTTTCGCGGGCCAGCAGGAGACCTTCCTGAACGTGGTGGGCATCGAGGACGTGCTGCACAAGATGAAAGAGGTGTTCGCCTCCCTCTACAACGACCGCGCCATCAGCTACCGGGTGCACAAGGGCTTCGCCCATGCCGACGTGGCCCTGTCGGCGGGCGTGCAGCGCATGGTGCGCAGCGACCTTGGCGCGGCCGGCGTCATGTTCACCATTGACACCGAGTCCGGCTTCCAGGACGTGGTCTTCATCACCTCCAGCTACGGCCTGGGCGAAACTGTGGTGCAGGGCGCGGTGAACCCTGACGAGTTCTACGTGCACAAGCCGATGCTGCGCGCCGGCAAGCGCTCGGTGATCCGCCGCAACCTGGGTTCAAAGCTGATTCAGATGGTGTTCTCCTCCGCCGGCGACAAGGCCGCCACCGGCAAGCTGGTCACGACGGTGGACGTGCCGCTGGAGCAGCGCAATCGCTACTCGCTGACCGATGCAGATGTCGAGCAGCTGGCCCGCTATGCGCTGGTGATCGAGGAGCACTACGGCCGGCCGATGGACATCGAATGGGGCAAGGACGGCCAGGACGGCCAGCTGTACATCCTTCAGGCGCGTCCCGAGACGGTCAAGAGCCAGCAGCAGGGCAAGGCCGAACTGCGCTACAAGCTCAAGGGCAAGGGCACGGTGCTGGCCGAAGGCCGCGCCATCGGCCAGAAGATCGGAACCGGCCCGGTGCGCCTGGTGCACAGCATCAGTGAGATGGACAAGGTCCAGGCGGGCGATGTGCTGGTCACCGACATGACCGACCCCAACTGGGAGCCGGTGATGAAGCGCGCCAGCGCCATCGTCACCAACCGGGGCGGGCGTACCTGCCACGCCGCCATCATCGCGCGCGAGCTGGGCATCCCCGCCGTCGTCGGCTGCGGCGACGCCACCGAGCTGCTCAAGGACGGCACCCTGGTCACGGTCAGCTGCGCCGAGGGCGACACCGGCTTCATCTACGACGGCCTGATCGACACCGAGGTAAGCGAGGTGGTGCGCGGCGTCATGCCCGAGATCAAGACCAAGATCATGATGAACGTGGGCAACCCGCAGCTGGCTTTCGACTTCGCCCAGTTGCCCAACGACGGCGTGGGTCTGGCGCGGCTTGAGTTCATCATCAACAACAACATCGGCGTCCACCCCAAGGCCATCCTCGATTACCCCAACGTCGACGCCGACCTGAAGAAGGCGGTGGAGTCGGTCGCGCGCGGCCACGCGTCGCCCCGCGCTTTCTACGTGGACAAGGTCGCCGAGGGT
>JAZKDA010000266.1:0-1234 GCA_040387815.1 Pseudomonadota bacterium
CCCTTCTTTTTCGCACACGCCGGCCAGCGCCATTCCCCAATGGCGCGAGGGCGCAGCCCAGGTGCGGGTGCTGGCGGGCGAGGCCTTTGGGCTGCGCTCGCCGGTGCCCACCGTCTCGCCCACGCTGTACCTCGACATCCACCTGCCCGACGGCGCCGGCCTGCTGCTGCCGCCGCTGGCCGCCGAGATGGCGGTCTACCCGGTGGCTGGGACGCTGCGCGTCGATGGCGCGCCGCTGGCTGTGGGCCGCATGGCGGTGCTCGAACCCGGCCAGCCCTTACAGCTGGAGGGGGAGGGCGACACGCGCCTGGCGGTAGTGGGCGGCCAGCCGCTGGACGGGCCGCGCCATATGTGGTGGAACTTCGTCCACAGCCGGCCCGAGCGCGTACGCGAGGCTGCCGCCGACTGGGAGGCTGGACGCTTTGCGCGCATTCCCGGCGAAACCGAGTTCATTCCCCTGCCGGAAAAGCGCTTCCAGCGCTGAAGTGCTGAACCGGTCGCCAGGCTGACGCATTGGCGGATTGCGGGGTTTGTCGCACCCAAGGAGGTATACCTTTGTGCTAATTTTGCCGGCTCATCCTCTGCTGCCGCCCAAGTTGCGCGGCAGGGGCCACACGATGGCAGCGGGAGCTTGGCGGCGATGGACACTCAGCGACGAAACTCGTGGACCGCACCCACAGTTGCGATGCCGGCATCGCCACAGCCCATGGCGGCCAGGCGCTCCTCCAGCGTCCACGCGCTGCCCGGCGTTCGCTCGCTGCTGCCCTGGGCTGGCAGCATATTCCCAAGCCTTTTTTCCACCACCACCGAGCGGGCCAGGCCCGCGCAGCTGCTGGGCCCGCCGATCCGCGAGCGCGCGGTCGAGCCGGTGGCGCCCCCGCCGGCTGCGCTGGCGCCGGTGCGGTGGATCAGGCTGCCACGGCCCGAGCCCCAGCCCCAGCCCAATCCCACCAGCCAACTGCTCGCCCGTCAATCGATCGAGCGCGCACTCCATGCGCCGCTGGCCGGGCGGGCCGCGGTGCTCGATCAGGCGCTCGACAGTCTGTCCGAGGCCGTCAGTGACGGCCGCATGACGGTCCGGGCGGCGACCGACGCAATCATCCTGGGCTGGCAGCGCGCGGCCGGCGCCCATGGGGCGCCCCTGACCGATTTCACGGACATCCTCGCGGCCATGCGCCGGGCTGGCTTGCCGAGCGCATGGTTCATGAGCATGCGCTCGGTGCGAGAGCAGGAG
>JAZKDA010000266.1:1244-5533 GCA_040387815.1 Pseudomonadota bacterium
GACAAGGTTCGGCAAGCATGGTTTGCCGTCTCTCGCCTGGAGCGGATTGAAAGCCTTTCCGGTGCCGCGCCGCTCACGCCCGCCGCCCTTCGGAAAATCGTCGCCGACTCCTGCAGGTGGCGCGAGCGGCCCCTGGCCGAAACGGTGGCGCACATCGTCACCAAACTCCGCATCGGCCTGGCCTGTCGCAGCGCCGGCGCCGATGCCGCCCGGGCGGACACCCTGGACAATCGGACCGTCGGCGCGCTGCTCGACGGCCTGCTGGACTTCGCGGCCAGCGAGGGCGTCACGATGAGCGCGCGCGAGGCGGTCGGCCATCTGGTCAATCAGCTGCGCCTGGAGCTTCATGCCAAGGGCGAACTCGACAACTTCCTGGGGGCGCTGCGCCAGCGGTGCGCGGTGCGCGGGCACGGCGAGTGCGTCGCCATGGCATCGCTGCTGGATGAGCGATGCGCACAGGCGGCCAGCGACAGGATGCGCACCCTCACGAACGCAAAATTGAAGCGGCCTGCGGTTGCCACGGCCGCCGGGCGTCTGGTCGAGCGTGCCAAGCGCGAGTTGGCCGCCTTGCAGGCCTTGCGCAAGGCCCATGGCCTGCATCAGCCACCGCCACCGGACCGCAAGATTGACGCCACCCTGGCCGCCCTGCGCGCGCAGCTGCCGGAGGTGGCCGGTGAGGCGGACCTGCTCCTCGAGACCGTGTCGTTGCTGAGCGAAGAGTGGAACCGTGTCGCCATGCGCCGCGCCGGCCTTGTCGAGGCTGCGCGCGAAGAGCGGGCGGCGCCGCCAATGATCGACCGTAAGCATTCGGCCCCCGCGCAACCGGCGCCCGTCGAGGTCGCCGCGCCCGCGCACCGGCTTGAACAGCCCGTCCAGCCCGTTCAGCCCGACGCCGTGCGCTACGTCCACCTGCGGCCGCTGCCCCAGGCCACGGACATCGTCCGCCTCTACAAACGCTACCCGGGCGAGAAAAGTCCATGGCAAGAGTGCGTCAACCGGGTGGTCTCGCCAGTCCTTCTGCCCATGCGCGACTGGCCCGCGGCGGACCTGCCGGATAAGCCCGAGCGGTCGTGGCACGAGGATCTGGCCGAGTGCGTGCGGCTGGCCTTCGCCACACCGGATCGGCCGGTGGGCGGAGCCATGCTCCACAACCTGCTCGGAAAGTTGTCCAACAACCTCACCCTCCACAAGGGCGGCGATCCGCGCCTGGACGACAGCATCGTCGACGTCTTGACCACCGAGTTGTTCAGGGTGAGCATGGCCGCCCCGCCCGACCAGCAGGCCGCCCAGGCCGCGCAGCGCATGGGCAGCCTGATGGACGCGCTGTTCCCGCCGCAGCCGTCGGTGGAGATGCTTGCGCAGGGGCTCGAGCAGCTGCTCGATTCGATGCGGCGGGTGCGCATCACGCAGGCCATTTCACCCGACTGCCTGGCCGCGATGATGGCCGAGGTGGTTCGTCGCACCGGCGGCGCCACCATGCCGACCGAGGTATTGCGACTGGTATTGCAGCCGGTGTTCTGGGGCGGGCTTGCCTCGGACAAGCCGGGTCAGGTGCTGCGCGCCGTCGTCGATGAATGGTGTCGCGCAGCGCCCGGTCAGCCCGCGCAGGAGCGCTTTTTCGGCGCCTTGTTAGACTGCTACCAGGATCTCGAGGGCATCGCGGACGAACAGGCCTTCGAGCTGCTCCAGTCCGCGCTCGAGTCGGTCTTGTGGCTCAATCCGCCGCCCTCGCCCGGCGACACCTCGGGCCGCGCCGGCGCGACACTCGCCGCGGTGCGGCGAAATGTGACCACGCATATCCTGCACCTGCACCATCGCGAGCCGGACCACCTGGGACGCCTGTTGAAGCATTGGGGACGGGTGTGCGAGCGCCAGGATGCGAGCAATGCTCGCGTGATGGCGCAGCGCAAGCCGGCCACGCCGTCGGCGGCCGCGGCAGGTGCGCGCGCTGACGTCGATCCCATGCCCGGGATCATCGCCCTCACACTCGATCGCTTGCTCGACTCCGATCAGGTCGAACGCTTCGCAATCAACCGAAGGCCCGTGGCACAAGGCACGTGGCGTGGGTGGAGCTCGGCGGCCGACTTCGAGGCGGCGCTGGCCTTGGCGGCGGTGTTCGAGATGGCCGAGCGCTCGCCGCAGTCTGGCGCGCTGGTGGCGAGCCTGCGCCAGCGCTTTGGCGAGGCGATCCCCGCCCTGCCAGCCGACCGCGTCCAGGAGCTGGCCATGACCTGGTCGGGCGCGCAGTTGCAGCGCAAGGTGAAGCCCGCCGAGGCCTTGAAGGAGCTCCTCAACCTTTTCAGGCCGGGTCGGCAGGAGGGCGCACCCCCACTCGTCGAGCAACTCGATGCGCCGCGCACCGCGGCCCTGGCGCGCGGCTTCATGCGTGCATGGGTCAGCGGTGGCGACAGCGATCCTGCCGATGCGCGTCAGCGGGATGGCCGCGCCTTGCTGGACGAGCTGGCCCCCGAACTGGCGAGCATGCCGCCGTGGAAAATGTCCGCCGTCGCGTTGGGCATCCGCGGCGTCGCGCCGCCGGCGGGCCCCAGCGGCACACCGAAAGACGCGCGGCAGTGGGCATGGCTCGCGTGGGCCAGCGTCGACCTGAGCGACCCGCAAATGCTCGACGCTGCCTTGCACGAGGTGATCGTTGAGAACCTGCCCGCGCGCGACAAGCGCAACCTGGTGGCGATGCTCACCAGCGACCACTTGATGGACCTGACCGACAACGCCTTCAAGACCGTGCTGCGGTTCATCGTGTCGCAGTCGCTTGAGCCCACGCCGGCCAAGGGCCAGGCGCGGCTGCTCGCCTTCTGCCGCAACTTGCGTGACCACACCGGCCTGGGGTTTGTGCGCGATGGCAAGGCGGGCCACATGCCGCTGTGGGTGCTGGAGGAGAACGAGGAGCGCATGAAAAGGGCGTTCGGGCGTGTCCGGCAGGTGCTGGCCGAGCTCGAACCATCTCAGGCGGCGCGAGAACTGACCGACTTTTCACGGCGCCTGGAGGAGGCGCTGGAGCAGGTGCCGCCGCCCCCGCCGCCCGCCGAGAGCGAAAGGCCAGGCGGACCTGCGCCCGGTTCCGATCCTCTGGTTCGCGCGCTGGACTTCAGGCTTGCGGGCTGGGGCGAGCGCGAGGAACCCGAGCGCAAGGACAGCGAAGGCAAGGCAGCCCCCGTGGCGCTGCTCGCGAAAACCATGACGGCGCCTCGTTTGAGCAACCGGGACGAGAGCGCGGCGGCACATCTTGAGCGGGTACAACGGGAACATGCCGCCGCCCTGCTCGGCGCGAACCCGACCGTGACGGCGCAGTCGTCCACGTCTTCATCGTCATAGACGACATTGCGGACATCGGGCCTTCCTACAATGGCGGCATGTTCGTTCACCTGCGCCTGCACTCCGAGTTTTCCGTCGTCGACGGTACCTGCCGTATCGACGAGACCGTCAAGGCCGCCGCGGCCGACCGGCAGCCCGCGCTGGCCGTCACCGACCTGAACAACCTGTTCGGCGCCATCAAGTTCTACAAGGCTGCCCGCGCCGCCGGCGTGAAACCGATCATCGGGGCCGAGATCAACCTTCAGGGCCTGGGGGCCGACCCGACGCAGCTGTCGCGCATCGTGCTGCTGGTCCAAAGCCGGCAGGGCTACCTGAACCTGTGCGAGCTGCTGGCGCGCGCCTGGACGCAGAACGTGGTGCGCGCCCAGGGCGTGTGCAAGCTGGCCTGGCTGCAGGAGCTGGGCGAGGGGCTGATCGCGCTGTCGGGCGCGCAGGCCGGGCCGGTGGGCCAGGCGCTGGTGGCTGGCGATGCGCAGCGCGCCAGCGAGCTGGCCCTGACGCTGGCGGGCGTGTTTCCCCACCGCTTCTACCTGGAGCTGCAACGCGCCGGCCGCGGCGATGACGAGCCGCATGTCACGGCCGCCGTGCAACTGGCCGCGCGGCTGCATCTGCCGGTGGTGGCCACCCATCCGGTGCAGTACCTGGCGCCAGACGACTACGAGGCGCACGAGGCGCGGGTGTGCATTGCCGAGGGCGAGATCCTGGGCAACCAGCGGCGTGTGCGCAAGTTCACGCGCGAGCAGTATTTCAAGACCGCCGAGCAGATGGCGCAGTTGTTCGCCGATGTGCCCTCGGCCATTGCCAACACGGCGGAAATCGCCCGGCGCTGCAACCTCACGCTGGAGCTGGGCAAGCCGCGCCTGCCCAATTTCCCCACCCCCAACGGCATGCCGATCGAGGAGTACTTCCGCTTCGCCTCGCACGAGGGCCTCAAGGAGCGCATGGCGCACCTCTAT
>JAZKDA010000267.1:0-21779 GCA_040387815.1 Pseudomonadota bacterium
GCAGGCCGGGCAGCGAGTCGCCCATTTCGCCTTCGATTTCGGCCTTGGGCGTGAGGGCGGCGACGGAGTCGATTACGATCAGGTCGACCGCGCCGGAACGCACCAGGCTGTCGCAAATCTCCAGCGCCTGTTCGCCGGTGTCTGGCTGGCTGATCAGCAGGTCGGACAGGTTGACGCCCAGCTTTTGCGCGTATTGCACGTCCAGCGCGTGCTCGGCGTCGATGAAGGCGCAGGTGCCGGCCTGGCGCTGCATCTCGGCGATGACCTGCAGGGTGAGCGTGGTCTTGCCGGACGATTCGGGGCCGTAGATCTCGATCACCCGGCCGCGCGGCAGGCCACCCACGCCCAGGGCGATGTCCAGGCCGAGCGAGCCGGTGGACACCACCTGGATGTCCTCGAGCTTCTCGCCCTCGCCCAGACGCATGATGGTGCCCTTGCCGAACTGCTTGTCGATCTGGGCAAGCGCCGCTTGCAGGGCCTTGGATTTCTCGCTGTCGGCGGGGGCGATCCGGGTGCCTTTGACTTGTGCGTCCATCACTCTCTCTCCTTGGGGTCGTTGTGGGGGCGGCATCCGCTTGTTCATTTAAACAGCCTGGATGCTTGACCAGTACTGTAGCGGCCACGGGATCGAAGTAAATGGACTTTGGGTAACTTTTTGGTCAGTTTGCCTTACCATCTTCGGCCATGCTTGACCGACCCGAACTCGACGGCTGGCGGCTGACCCATCTGGGCCGCCTGCTGGGCCATGCCTCGCGCCGTTTCGACGAGCGCGTGCTGCAGCTCATGGCCCGCCACGTCGACGCGCCGCTGGCCCTGTCCAACCTGGCGGCGCGGGCCCAGGTGGGCGCCGCGCACATCCACATCACCCGTCACCTGGCGCTGGGGGGATCGCGGCTGACCGACCTGGCGCAGCAGGCCGGCATGAGCAAGCAGGCCATGGGCGATCTGGTGACCCAGTGCGAGGCCTGGGGCATCGTCGTGCGTGAGAGCGACCCGCATGACGCGCGGGCCCGCACGGTGCGCTTCACGCCCACCGGCCTGGCCTGGCTGCAGGCCTTTCGCGACGCGGTGGCCCAGGCCGAGGCCGAGTTTCGCGCCGAGGTGGGCGACGAGGTCGCCACCGTGGTGTTCATGGGGCTGGAGGCCTGGGCCGGGCCGGCGGCCTGATCAACCTCTCAGTCGTCGCCGTCAAGGCAATTGCCGACCGTGGCGCCCAGTGCTTGACTGGGCAAGTGCTGGGCCAGGTAGATGTCGCCCGCCGGGTCCATGGACAGCACACTGCTGACCGGCCCATCGAGCGACACGTACCAACAGCACCGCCCAAGACTTTCAGACCTCGCGCGCCCAGTCCCTGATGCCGTGATAAACGTCGCCCCAGGTCATGAAGTGGTCGTTACGAGGGTAGTCACACAAGTAGCCAACACACTCCATAAGACTTCCCACAGTGGCGGCCACGATGATGATGGGCGACAGGCAAAGACAACTGCAAGCCTCGCCTGCGCCGTTGCACAGCCGCGTTCCCAAAGACTCGCGCGGCTGCGGCTGCCCGTGCGCAACCGGCCTAGGCGCTTCACTGCGCTGTGCCGCCTCTGGCGTACTGACAGGCGCAGAAAGCTCCCGCGCCCCACCGGGCTGCGCGACCTCAGGCGTATCACCGGCCTCAGGCGTCTGAGGCCTCACGACAATGCGCACGTCCTGCAGGGTCGGCGGGGTGTGCTCCACCACCTCCAGGGCCGGCTGCGCAGCGGGCGGGCGGGGCAACTGGGCGGGCTGCCCTTCGTCCTGCGACGACGACCGGGAACGGGACGCCACAGCGCCCGGCAACGAAGACTCGATCAACATGGGTACATCCTTTGCGTTGAAAACGCCCCGGCTCGGGGCACCCAGCCTGAGTGCCCGCAGGGCATGTGCTGTTCCGCCGCCCGCTGACTCGCCTCTGACGCCGACAGTCCACGGCGCTCCTACAATGACCCGACAGCCGCCCGGCATCGAGGCGGCGACCCTGGAGACAAGCCCATGCGCATCCTCATTGCCGAAGACGACCAGGTGCTCGCCGATGGCCTGCTGCGCACACTGCGCGCCTCGGGCGCCGCGGTCGATCACGTGGCCAGCGGTTCGGAGGCCGACGCGGCCCTGCTGACGAACAACGAGTTCGACCTCCTGATCCTCGACCTGGGCCTGCCCAAGATGCACGGGCTGGAGGTGCTGCGCAAGCTGCGCGCCCGCGGCTCCTCCCTGCCGGTGCTGATCCTCACCGCCGCCGACAGCGTGGAAGAGCGCGTCAAGGGCCTGGACCTCGGCGCCGACGACTACATGGCCAAGCCGTTCTCGCTGCAGGAGCTGGAGGCGCGGGTGCGCGCCCTCACCCGCCGCGGCGTGGGCGGCGCCAGCAACACCATCAAGCACGGACCACTGGTGTACGACCAGGCGGGCCGGGTGGCCACCATTGACGGCCGGATGGTCGAGCTGTCGGCCCGCGAACTGGGCCTGCTGGAGGTGCTGCTGCAGCGCGCCGGCCGCCTGGTCAGCAAGGACCAGCTGGTCGAGCGGCTGTGCGAATGGGGCGAGGAGGTGAGCAACAACGCCATCGAGGTGTATATCCATCGCCTGCGCAAGAAGATCGAGAAGGGCCCGATCCGCATCGCCACGGTACGGGGCCTGGGCTATTGCCTCGAGAAGATCCCTGGCTAAGGGGCTGAGATGGCACCGTCGGTGGCTGGGCGCCCCCCTCCATGAGGATCTTCCAGCGCGAGCAGCGCTCGCTGTTTGGCGAGATCCTCGACTGGATGCTCACGCCGCTGCTGCTGCTGTGGCCGATCAGCCTGGCGCTGACCTGGCTGGTCGCGCAGAGCATCGCCGGCAAGCCCTTCGACCGCGCGCTTGAATACAACGTGCAGGCCCTGGCGCAGCTGGTGACCGTGCAGCAGCGCCACCCCAGCTTCAACCTGCCCCAGCCGGCGCGCGAGATGCTGCGGGCCGACGATTCCGATCAGGTCTACTACCAGGTGCTGGTCGACAAGGAGCTGCTGAGCGGCGAGCGCGACCTGCCGATGCCCCCCGCCGACGAAGCCTCCGTCGCTGGCGAGGTGCGCCTGCGTGACGACGAGATGCGCGACCTGCCGGTGCGTGTGGCGTACATGTGGGTGCGCCTGCCGGTGCCGGACATTCCGCTGGTGCTGGTGCAGGTGGCTGAGACGCGTGAGAAGCGGTCCGTGCTGGCCACCGAGATCATCAAGGGCGTGATGCTGCCGCAGTTCGTGATCCTGCCGCTGGCGGTGCTGCTGGTGTGGCTGGCCTTGGTACGGGGCATCAAGCCGCTGTCGCAGCTGGAAGAGCGCATCCGGGCGCGCAAGCCCGACGACCTCTCGCCGCTGGACGACAAGACCGTGCCGCTGGAGGTGGCGCCGCTGGTGTCCTCGGTGAACGACCTGCTGACGCGGCTGAAGGATTCGATCGCCACGCAAAAGCGTTTCCTGGCCGACGCCGCGCACCAGCTCAAGACGCCGCTGGCGGGTCTTCGCATGCAGGCCGACCTGGCCCAGCGTGAGGGGACCGACGCGCAGGCGCTCAAGCTCTCGCTCAAGCAGATCGGCCGCGCCAGCATGCGCGCCACGCACACGGTGAACCAGTTGCTGGCCCTGGCGCGGGCCGAGGGCAGCGGCCAGCCGATGGCGGTGCAGGCCTGCGATCTGGCCGAACTCACCCGCGACGTGGTGCGCGATTTCCTGCCGCGCGCGCTCGATCGGCGCGTGGACCTCGGCTACGACGGCCCCGACCCCGGCGCCCCGGGCGTTTGGCTGGAGGGCAACCCGACGCTGATCAAGGAGGTGATCAGCAACCTGCTGGACAACGCGCTGAACTACACGCCCTCCAGCGACGCCCAGCCCGGCGTGATCACCGCGCACGTGGTGCCCGACCCCGCAGGCCAGTCGCTGGAAATACAGGTCGAGGACACCGGGCCCGGCATCCCCGCGAGCGAGCGGGAGCTGGTGTTCCAGCCCTTTTACCGCGCCTTGGGCACCAATGTCGACGGCTCGGGCCTGGGCCTGTCGATCGTGCGTGAAATCGCGCGCCAGCACGGCGCGGAGATCCGCATCGAGGATGCACATCCGGGTGCGACGCCGCCGGGCACGCGGATCAGCGTGCGCTTTGCGCTACGCCACAAGCCGCCAGCGGCCTGAGCCGCATTACTGCGGTGCGGACTCCGGCGCGGCGGGCGCCGAGGCGGCCTCCGCCGGCGCCACGGTGGACGGGCCCTCGCGCAACACGCGCAGTGCCTGCGGCCGCAGCTGCTGCGTCAGCCGTTGCGGCTCAGATTGCTGCGCCGGGCCCAAACCCAGCACCCGCAGATAGCCCTGCGACCAGGCGAAGAACGCGAGGTTGGCCAGCAGCAGCAACAGGACCAGGGGACGCAGCAGCATGGGATGGGGAAGGCGGCTCAGGGAGCGGGCCGCACACTCACTTCGGAACTGTGCACCACCCGCATGCCCGCCGCAGTATGCACCAGCAGCCCGCCGTCCTGCGCCACACCATGGGCGGTGCCGGTGCTGCCGTCGCTGAGGGTGACGGCGCGGTCGCGCAGCAGGTCGCGCGCCTCGAAGCGGGCGCGAAAAGGCTCGAAACCGGCCGTCTCGAAGGCCTGCAAGGCCGCCACCAGCGGGGCGGCGATGCGCGCCAGCACGGACGGCGCGTCGAGTTCGGGCAGCAGCTCATCGACCGAGGCCGGCGGGGTCGACAGGCCCTGCGCGGATGGCCGGCGGATGTTCAGCCCGACGCCGACGACTGTCTGGCGCGGCGCGTCGGGCTGCGCGAAGCTGGCGGTCTCGACCAGGATGCCGCCGAGCTTTCGACCGTCGACCCACAGGTCATTGGGCCACTTCAGGGCCACACGTGGGTGCAGGGCCTCGGCCACTGCCACGCCGACCACCAGGGACAGGCCCGACCAGCTGGCCGGGTGCAGCGGCAGGCCCAGGGAAAAGGTGAGCGAATCGCCGGCCTGGCTGGCCCATTGACGCCCCAGCCGGCCGCGGCCGGCGCTCTGGTGCTCGGCGATCAGCAGCACCGGATCGCCATGGCCGGCGCGGGTGCGGCGCATCAGCTCGGTGTTGGTCGAGTCGATCTCGGGCAGGACTTCAACCGAAAAGCCCGCAAGCAAGGGCGCGACGGCCTCCCAGATGGCTTCGGCCGGCCAGCGCAGGGGCGGGTGGGCCATGGCCTTCAGCGCCGGCGTTTGGGCGCCAGCAAGGTGCCCCGGCAACTCGCAGCGCCGCACCAGCACGGGTATTCGGCCTTGAGCTTTTTCGTGTAGGGCTCATCAATGATCAGCCCGTAGTCGTAGTTGAGCTCTTCGCCCGCCCGGATGTTGCGCAAGGCCTTGATGAAGACCCGGCCGTTGTCCTCGTCGGCCATGCAATTGGCGTCGCAGGAATGGTTGATCCAACGCGAGGCATTGCCGCCGTACAGCGCGTCGATGACCCGGCCGTCGTCGACGTGGAAGTAGAAAGTGTGATTGGGGTCGCTGGGGTCGTGCGGGTGGCGGCGCTGCGCCTCCTCCCAGCTGATGATCTCGCCCACGTATTCGATGAGCGTCTCACCCTCGGCAATGTCACACAGGGCGAACACGCCCCGGCCGTGAACGCCCGAGCGGCGCACCTGGATGCGGCGGCGGCCCGTGACCGCGCCTGTGCCGGAAGGGCCCTTTGAGCCGGTTCGCGCCGCTGTGGCAATCTCCGGTGCGACGTCTTTTGCTGCCATGCCAGAAAACTCTGATAAGTTGAATGGGTGCACATGTGCGCGTACGCGCGCATGCGCGAGAGCACTGATTGTAGAAACAACCGCAGGGCAGGCGCCGCGCCTGTCAAGCACAACACAAGAGCCATGAGCAAGACACTGGTCATCGCCGAGAAGCCATCGGTCGCGCAGGACATCGTCCGAGCGCTCACCCCGGTGGCGGGCAAATTCGACAAGCACGACGAGTATTTCGAGAGCGAGCGCTATGTGGTCACCAGCGCCGTCGGCCACTTGGTGGAGATCCAGGCGCCCGAGGAGTTCGACGTCAAGCGCGGCAAATGGAGCTTCGCCCATCTGCCCGTCATCCCGCCCTACTTCGACCTCAAGCCGGTCGACAAGACCAAGAGCCGCCTGAACGCGGTGGTCAAGCTGGCCAAGCGCAAGGACGTGACCGACCTGGTCAACGCCTGCGACGCGGGCCGCGAGGGCGAGCTGATCTTCCGGCTGATCGAGCAGTACGCCTTCGGCAACGAGGATGCCGCTCATGCCAAGGCCACACCCGCCAAGGGCGCACGCAAGCCCGTCAAGCGCCTGTGGCTGCAGTCGATGACGCCGCAGGCCATTCGCGAGGGCTTCGACAAGCTGCGCACGAACAAGCAGATGGAGGGCCTGGCCCACGCCGCGCGATCGCGCTCGGAGGCCGACTGGCTGGTGGGCATCAACGGCACCCGCGCCATGACGGCCTTCAACTCGCGCGACGGCGGCTTTTTCCTCACCACCGTGGGCCGGGTACAGACCCCCACCCTGGCGGTGGTGGTCGAGCGCGAGGAGCAGATCCGCAAGTTCGTCAGCCGCGACTACTGGGAGGTTCACGCCAGCTTCGCCGCGCAAGCCGGCGACTATCCGGGCAAGTGGTTCGACCCCGACTGGCGCAAGAACGCCGACGACGCGGAGATCAAGGCCGACCGGGTGTGGTCGCAGCAGCAGGCCCAGGCGATCGCCGACGCCTGCCGCGGCAAGCCGGCCACCGTCACCGAGGAATCCAAGCCCACCACCTCGGCCTCGCCGCTGCTGTTCGACCTGACCTCGCTGCAGCGCGAGGCCAACGGCCGCTTCGGCTTTTCAGCCAAGACCACGCTGGCGCTGGCCCAAAGCCTGTACGAGCGACACAAGGCCCTGACCTACCCCCGGACCGATTCGCGCCACCTGCCCGAGGACTATGTGCCCACGGTCAAGGACACGATGAAGATGCTGGCCGCAAGCGGCATGGCGCACCTGGCGCCGTTTGCCCGGCAGGCGATCGAGGGCAACTACGTCAAGCCGAGCAAACGCATCTTCGACAACAGCAAGGTCAGCGACCACTTCGCCATCATCCCGACGCTGCAGGCGCCCAGCGGCCTGTCGGACGCCGAACAGAAGCTGTATGACTTGGTGGTGCGGCGCTTTCTGTCCATCTTCTTTCCCAGCGCCGAGTTCCTGGTCACCACCCGCATCAGCAAGGTGGCGCAGCACAGCTTTCGCACCGACGGCAAGGTGCTGGTCAAGCCGGGCTGGCTGGCGATCTGGGGCAAGGAAGCGGCCGCCGAAGTGGAGGACGCCAAGGAAGGCGACAAGGGGCAGAGCCTGGTGCCGGTGCAGCCCGGCGAAAAGCCGTTGGCCGAGCAGGTCGATCCCAAGGGCCTGAAAACCCGGCCGCCCGCGCGCTACAGCGAGGCCACGCTGCTGGGGGCCATGGAAGGCGCCGGCAAGTTCATCGAAGACGACGAGCTGCGCGAAGCGATGCAGGAAAAGGGCCTGGGCACGCCCGCCACGCGCGCCTCAATCATCGAAGGCCTGATTGCCGAGAAATACATGCTGCGCGAAGGCCGCGAGCTGATCCCCACCGCCAAGGCCTTCCAGCTGATGACGCTGCTGCGCGGCCTGGGCGTCGAGGAGCTGTCCAAGCCCGAGCTCACCGGCGAGTGGGAATACAAGCTCGCGCAAATGGAAAAGGGCCAGCTCTCGCGCGACGCCTTCATGCAGCAGATCGCCGAGATGACGCAGCGCATCGTCAAGAAGGCCAAGGAATACGACCGCGACACGGTGCCCGGCGACTACGCCACGCTGGCCACGCCCTGCCCCAATTGCGGTGGCGTGGTCAAGGAAAACTACCGCCGCTACACCTGCGCCGGCAAGAGCGGCAGCGGTGACGACGCCTGCGGTTTTTCCTTCACCAAGATGCCCGCCGGCCGCGCCTTCGAGATGGCCGAGGTCGAGCAGTTCCTGCGCGACAAGCGCATCGGCCCGGTGGATGGCTTTCGCTCCAAGGCCGGCTGGCCGTTCACCGCCGAGCTGGCGCTCAAGTTCAGCGAGGAGGACAAGAACTGGAAGCTCGAATTCGACTTCGGCGACGAGGCCAACCCCTCCGAGACCGGCGAGCTGATCGACTTCAGCGCGCAGGAGCCGCTGGGACCCTGCCCCAAGTGCGCGGCCCGGGTGTTCGAGTTCGGCAAGAACTACCTGTGCGAGAAGTCGGTGCCCACCGCGGCGCAACCCACGCCCAGCTGCGACTTCAAGAGCGGCCAGATCATCCTGCAGCAGCCGGTCGAGCGCGAGCAGATGCACAAGCTGCTGACGACCGGCAAGACCGATCTGCTGGACAAGTTCGTCTCGAGCCGCACCCGCCGATCGTTCAAGGCCTTCCTCAGCTGGGACGCCGAGGCGGGCAAGGTGAACTTCGAGTTCGAGCCACGCACCAGCAAGTTCCCGCCGCGCAAGGGCGCGGCGCCACGCCCCGCGGCCAAGGCCACGGCAGTGGCGGCCAAGAAGGCAGCGCCCGCCAAGAAAGCGGTGCCGGCCAAGAAGGCCCCTGCCGCCAAGAAGGTGGCCGCCGCCAAGACGCCGCGCAAGGCTTCGGCCGGCGGGCTGCGCCCCAGCGCCGAACTGGCGGCCGTGATCGGCGGCGAGCCGGTGGCCCGCACCGAGGTGATCAAGAAGCTGTGGGACTACATCAAAGCCCAGGGGCTGCAGGACGCCACGAACAAGCGCGCCATCAACGCCGACGCCAAGCTGCGCCCCGTGTTCGGCAAAGACCAAGTGACCATGTTCGAGCTGGCCGGGCTTGTCGGCAAGCATCTGAGCGCCGCTTGAACGGCGGGACGTGACGGAACCCGCCCGGGTGGTTCCGTCCGTCGCCGTCGCGCATCTGACGTCTGCCGCCCGTCAGCAAGGCGTTTGCCCCGCGCACCTACGATCGCGCTCCTCAACCGGAGACGCGCATGTCGGCACGCACCCCCCTCCAGAACCTGTGCAGGGCCCTGAGCCAGGCCCTGGACATCCCCGAACCGGCCCTGCGGTCGCAGGCCGGCAAGCCCCAGGGCTTTCGGCTTCGCATCGACGCGGACTGCGAGATCAACTTTGCCCAGGTGCCGGGCGACCCCGATGACCTGGCCTACGCGCTGATCGATCTCGGGCCGGCCGACACGGCGGCCTGCAACACCTTGCTGCAGGCCAACTTCCTGGCCGCCGGCGCGGGCGGCCCGGTGTACAGCCGCAACCCGGCCAACGGCCATGCGCTGCTGCAGTCGGCGCTGCGCCTGGGCGCCGTCGATGGCGCCACGCTGTTGGCGTCGCTGCGGCAGATGGCCGCGGCGGCCGGCCGGTGGCGCGCCGATGCGTCCCGCGCCGCCCATGCGCAGGCCGCCGCGTTCCAGCGCGCCTGAACCACCCGCCGCACACCCGGAGCCCCGCTATGCAAGGCCTGAGATCCCTGTTTTGCTGCGGTTCGCGCGCTCGGCAGCGCGCCGCCGAGCCCGTCGACGTAGATGTGTCCGAGGCCCGGGAGGACGCGCCGCGGCCTCACGGCCCACCCCCCGCCCCACCACCGGCCGAGATCGAGCTGATCGACGGCCTGGACGAGTCGATGGACGATGGACTGTTCATGGGGGCGGCGTTCCGCAACCAGACCGCATCGGTGTCGCAGGGCGACCCGGAGACACCGCCACCGCCGATCGATGAGGACATCGAGGACGTGCCGCCGGCCCCACCCGGTGGCCGCTGGCGGACCTGGGTGAACTGCAACGACGCCGGGGTCCAGGCCGCGTTTCGCGACACCCTCTCCGTCACGCTGTCGGGCGGGCTGGCCCTGTTGATGCGTGCCGCGGCGCTGATGCTCGCAGCGCAGTCGAAGAACGCGGCGCGCGCCGTCGGCACCGTGGCCGGCTTCGGCGCGGTGGGCTTGCTCGGATTCTTCTGGCCTCACGCCGTCAAACTGATCCTGGCGCCCACGAGCTTGCGGGAATCGGCCTGCGCGAAGGGAATCCTCACGGCGCTGCCATTCCTGGCGCTCGCCTCGGCCACCCTGGTGGCGACGCCGAACGAGGACGACAACACCAAACTCAAGATCGCCGTGATCGCGGCGTTTCGCCTGTTGGCGGCCCTGATGCGCGACACCTGCACCCAGACACAGTCCGAAGCCTGGGGCAGCCTCGACCTGTGCACCGCCGACGGCGAGGGCTTGACGCTAGAGCAGATTCGCCAGTACCAGCTGCTGCGCGCAGCCGTCGCGACCGCCGTCTATTGCACGATGGGCTGGTTCATTCTCAATGCCGGGGACGACTGGTTGGGCGAGGTTCTGACCGGGGCCATGGACGGCATGAAGAAGGACGCTCAGGACGGTTTCCCCAACCCAAGCTGGCCCTTCAACGAGCGCGGCGAATCCCCCACCCAGTACCTTGCGCGCACGAGCTTGCCGTTCAACCTCGCGGACGTCGCCAGCCGCTACATCCTGGGTGTGGTGCTGGAGGCCTTTGACGGCTACAACTCCGGCGGCCTGGCGCCGGCCGCGGCCGCGCTCATGCTGGGCCTGCGGGCCCGGTACAAGCCGGGCAAGGGCCCGGCCGCCCTGTGTGCGAACTGGTCCCGGCAGGACGGCAAGGCGGCGGCGACATGGCAGCGGATCCTGAACAACACGTCCATGCGCATGGGCCTGGGCATGGGCACCGACAACTCCACGGCGGTCGGGCTTCGCGCCAAGTCCGGCACGGCATGGCGCATCGCATGCCGCCAGGCGACGTCCATTCTCAACGGCCTGACCGAAGTCCGCTCGCTCTTGATCGAGCGCGGGACCAGCGCCCGCACCCTGGCGGAACTCTTGCACAAGGCACAGGCAGATGCCAGGGCAGAAGCCGGTTCGCAGGAGGCCCAGGAAGAGTGGGACGTCGCCCGCAAGGCGGACACGCTGGTGCACGGCATGAAGTCCGATCCGCCGCGCGCGCAGGCGCCATCGCCCGTGGAGCTGGCCCAGATCGAGCAGCGCCTGCACGAACAGGCCCGCCATCTGGCGTGGTCCGGAGCGCCTCCGGTCAAGCCGGTTGAAGAGGCCCCGAGGGTGCCTCGGGTTGCCGTCAACATCGGCCTGTACGACAGCGCGATGACGCTTCAGCCGCAGCCCGTGCAAAGACTCCCCAGAGGGCGTGCGGCAGCGCGGTCAGCCCACTGACACCACGGCCGCCCGCGCCAGGGCGCTCAGGGCGCGTCGGCCTGCGCCAGCGCCTGCCGCACGACCTCGGCGTCGAGCCCGTACATCTGGGCGAACTCGTCCACCGCGCGGCCGCTCGCGCGGAACGCGCGCAGCAGCGCCTCGCGCCGAGCGGACTGTTCGGCCAGCTCGGCGAAGGCTTCGTCCAACAGCGCCAAAGCCACCGGCTCCTGCGTGCGGATGCGTGCCATGTAGTCCTCGCGCGACAGGCCGCTGGCCTCGATGGCCTGCACCAGCCGCACACGCGCCCAGGCGCGGGCCTCGTCGGCGCCGCGCGGCTGGCGCCGGCGCATCGCTTCCATGATGGCGTGCTGCACATGCTCGGGCGCGGCCGGCTCGACCGGCTGGCCATCAAGATCGTGCCGCGCATCGCCGCTGGCCACCGCCTCGAGGTAGCGGGTGGAGCGCACATGCTGGGCCAGCGCCTGCTTGAGCTCCTGCTGGTCGAAGGCCTCGGGGTGGCGGGCGATCAGGTCTTCGAAGATGCCGACCTTCAGGGGACGAAAGCGGGCCCCGAACAGGCGGGGATGCAACTCCCAGAGGCGATGCAGCAGCGGATGCACCTGCCTGGCGGGCCGCGCGTCGCGGGCGCGGCGGGTTTTCGGTTCTGTGGTTTCGCTCATTGGCAGCGACTGTAGCCCGGAGACGGGCAAAATCGCGGGCATGAAGATCGAAAAAGACACCGTGGTGACGATGCGCTGCCGCATCGCCGACGACAAGGGCCAGCTGATCCAGGACGGCAAGGCGCCGATGGTGTACCTGCACGGCGGGTACGACAACACCTTTCCCAAGATCGAAGAGGCCCTGCAGGGCCTGGAAGCCGGCGCCGAGCTCACGCTGGTGCTGGCTCCCACCGACGCCTTCGGCGAGCAGGACGAGTCCCTGCGCCGCACGTTGGCCAAGCGCGACTTTCCGCCCGGCGTCAAGGTCGGCGGCCAGCTGGAGCTGCCCGGCCCCGGCGGCGAGCCCCATCCGTTCACAGTGGTCAAGGTCAAGGGCGACCAGGTGCTGCTGGACGGCAACCACCCGCTGGCCGGACGCACGCTGAAGCTGGCGATCAAGGTGACGGATGTGCGCATGGCCAGCGGCGTGGAAATCGCCCACCGGCATGTCCATGGCGAGCACGGGCATCACCACTGACAGTCGGGTTTGACCGCGCCATGTAAAACGCGCCCCTCAGGGCGCGTTGTTGCGGACGGAGCGCGTGCTTACTTGGCGATCACGCGCGCCATCTCCAGCACTTTGTTCGAGTAGCCCCACTCGTTGTCGTACCAGCTGACGAGCTTGACGAAGGTGCTGTCCAGGGCGATGCCGGCCTCGGCGTCGAAGATGGAGGTGCGGGCGTCGCCGCGGAAGTCGGTGGCCACCACTTTGTCCTCGGTGTAGCCCAGCACGCCCTTGAGCGCGCCCTCGGACTGGGCCTTGAATTCGGCGCAGATCTCGGCGTAGCTGGCATCCTTGAGCAGCTCGACGGTCAGGTCGACCACCGACACATCGGAGGTGGGCACGCGGAAGGACATGCCGGTGAGCTTCTTGTTCAGCTCGGGGATGACCACGCCGACGGCCTTGGCGGCGCCGGTGCTCGACGGAATGATGTTCTCCAGGATGCCGCGCCCGCCGCGCCAGTCCTTGTTGGATGGGCCGTCGACGGTCTTTTGCGTGGCAGTGGCGGCGTGCACGGTGGTCATCAGGCCGCGCTTGATGCCCCACTTGTCGTTGAGCACCTTGGCCAGCGGGGCCAGGCAGTTGGTGGTGCACGAGGCATTGGAGATGATGGCCTCGCCCTTGTAGGTGCCGTGGTTGACGCCATAGACAAACATGGGGGTGTCGTCCTTGGAGGGGGCCGACATGATGACCTTCTTCGCGCCGGCATCGATGTGCTTTTGCGCGCCTTCCTTGGTCAGGAAGATGCCGGTGGATTCGACCACCACATCGGCGCCAACCTCGCCCCACCTGAGCTCGGACGGGTCCTTGACGGCAGTCAGGCGAATCTTCTTGCCGTTGACAACCAGGGTGTTGCCCTCGACGCTGACTTCGCCCTGGAAGCGGCCGTGCACGCTGTCGTATTGCAGCATGTAGGCCAGGTAGTCGGGCTCGAGCAGGTCGTTGATCCCGACGACCTCGATGTCCTTGAAGTTCTGCACCGCGGCGCGGAACACCATGCGGCCGATGCGGCCGAATCCGTTGATACCGATCTTGATCGTCATTGGGAAACTCCTTTGATTGAAACCAGGGTCCGAGCGGCCTTACTTGGCGGCCAGCACGGCGCGCACCGTGTCGGCGACGTTCTCCGAGGTGAAGCCGAAGTGCTTGAACAATACGTTGGCCGGGGCCGATTCGCCGTAGGTGTCGATGCCCACCACAGCGGCGCAGCCGTACTTCCACCAGTAGTCGGTGACACCCATCTCCACCGCGATGCGCGGGATGCCGCGCGGCAGCACGGCTTCCTTGTAGGCGCGGTCCTGCCGGTCGAAGGCCGTGGTGCTGGGCATGGAGACCACGCGCACCGCCAGGCCGTCGGCGGCCAGCAGCTCTTGCGCCTTGAGCGCCAGCTGCACCTCGGAGCCGGTGGCGATGATCACGGCCTGGGGCTTGCGGCGGGCCATACCCACCTCGGCCGGGTCGGCCAGCACATAGGCGCCGCGGCTGATCTCGCCGAGGTCGGCCTTGGGCGCATAGGGCAGGTTCTGGCGCGACAGCAGCAGGGCCGTCGGGCGGTTCTTGTTTTCCAGGGCGACCGCCCAGGCGACGGCGGTCTCGGCCGTGTCGCAGGGACGCCAGACGTCCAGGTTGGGTATCAGGCGCAGGCTGGCGGCATGCTCGATCGACTGGTGCGTGGGGCCATCCTCGCCCAGGCCGATGGAGTCGTGCGTGAAGACGTGGACGATGCGCTGCTTCATCAGCGCCGCCATGCGGATGGCGTTGCGGCTGTAGTCGCTGAAGGTCAGGAAGGTGCCGCCGTAGGGGATGAAGCCGCCGTGCAGCGCCACGCCGTTCATGATGGCGGCCATGCCGAACTCGCGCACGCCGTAGTTGATGTGGCGGCCGATCTTGCCGTCTTCGGTCTTGACCACCGCGCCATCCTTGCCGAAGCGCAGCGCGGGCGTGCTCTTGGTGTTGGTGAGGTTTGAGCCGGTCAGGTCGGCGCTGCCGCCCAGCAGCTCGGGCAGGGCGGCGGTAAAGGCTTCCAGGGCCAGCTGCGAGGCCTTGCGCGAGGCCACGGTCTCGGCCTTGGCATGGGCGGCCACCACGGCGTCCACCGCCACCTGGGCGAAGTTCCTGGGCAGCTCGCCCTTCATGCGGCGGGTGAATTCGGCGGCCTGCTCGGGGAAGGCGGCGGCGTAGGCGGCAAAACGCTCGGACCAGGCGGCCTGGGCCTTGGCGCCCGCGGGACGGGCATCCCAGTCGGCATAGACCTCGGCCGGCACGGTGAAGGGCTCGTGCGGCCAGCCCAGCGCGTCGCGGGTGAGCTTGATCTCGTCGGGACCCAGCGGCTCGCCGTGGGCCTTGGCCGTGTTGGCGCGGTTGGGGCTGCCCTTGCCAATGGCCGTCGCGGCGACGATCAAGGTGGGCTTGTCGCCGCTCTTGCGGGCCTTGGCGATGGCGGCGTCGAGCGCGTCGAGGTCATGGCCGTCGACCGGACCGATCACGTTCCAGCCGTAGGCCTTGAAGCGGGCCGGCGTGTCGTCGATAAACCAGGGGTCGACCTGGCCGTCGATGGAGATGCCGTTGTCATCGTAGACGGCGATCAGCTTGCCCAGCTTCCAGGCGCCGGCCAGGGCGCAGGCCTCGTGGCTGATGCCTTCCATCAGGCAGCCGTCGCCCAGGAAGGTGTAGGTGTGGTGGTCGACGATGGCATGGCCGTCGCGGTTGAATTCGGCCGCCAGCAGCTTTTCTGCCAAGGCCATGCCCACCGCGTTGGTGATGCCCTGGCCCAGCGGGCCGGTGGTGGTCTCGACGCCCGGGGTGATGCCCGATTCCGGGTGGCCGGCGGTCTTGCTGTGCAGCTGGCGGAAGGCCTTGAGCTCTTCGATCGGCAGGGCGTAGCCGGTCAGGTGCAGCACCGAGTAGATCAGCATGGACGCATGGCCGTTGGACAGCACGAAGCGGTCGCGGTCGGCCCAGTGCGGATCGGCGGGGTTGTGCTTGAGGTGGCGGCCCCACAGGGCGACGGCCATGTCGGCCATGCCCATGGGTGCGCCCGGGTGGCCCGAATTGGCTTGTTGAACAGCATCCATGGACAACGCGCGGATCGCGTTGGCCATTTGTTGGGGGTGGGCCATCGAGGGGCAGCTCCGGAAAAGGGGCGGGGAGGAAGGGCGGGGAAACCCGGCATTTTAGCCGGCCGGGCTGGCGCCCCCGCGGTGGCCCCGCCGCGTCGGATGGCGACAGCCGTCGGCCAAGTGCGATGCTCTAAAGTGCGCCCATGCGCGCACTCCACCTCACGGCCGACCTGTACCGCTGCCACTGCGACAGCGCCTGGCTGACCGACGCCGAGCGGCTGGGGACCTGGTGCGTGCAGGCGGTGCGGGCCGCCGGTTGGCCGGTGGTCGGCCAGTGGTTCCACGGCTTCGTGCCGACCGATCGCGGGCCGGGCGGGGTGATGGCCACCGTGCTGACGGCCGACGCGCAGCTGTGCCTGCGCACGTGGCCGGCGCAGCAAGGCGTCACGATCGACGTGCAGGCCAGCAAGGCGCCCGCCGACCGTGCGGCACAGGCGCGGGCCCTGATGGACGCCTTGGTGGCCCAGTTGGCCCCCGAGTGGACAGAGCAGCGCTCGCTGGACCGGGGGGACGACGAATGACAGCCGCAAGCCCCCTGGCCGACGCCATCGTGCTGGCCGCCGGCCGCGGCGAGCGCATGCGCCCGCTCACCGACCAATGCCCCAAGCCGCTGCTGGCGGTGCGGGGCCAGCCGCTGATGCGCTACCACCTGCAGGCGCTGGCGCACGCGGGCTTTGGGCGGGTGGTGGTCAACACCGCCTGGCTGGGCGAACGGATCGAGGCGGCCTTCGGCGCCACGCCGCGGCTGGACGTCGCGCAGGACGTGGGCGGCTTGGGCGGCATACTGCACATCGCCTACTCGCACGAGGGCCGCGACTTCGGCGGCGCGCTGGAGACAGCCGGCGGCATCGCCCGCGCCCTGCCGCTGCTGGGCGAAGTGTTCTGGGTGGTGGCCGGCGATGTCTTCATGCCCGACTTCGGATTCAGCCGCGCGGCCTTCGACCGCTTTGCCGCCGGCTCGCAGCTGGCCCACCTGGTTCTGGTGCCCAACCCGCCGCACCACCCGCGCGGCGACTTCGGCCTGGCCGCCGACGGCCGCGCGTTGAACGACGCGCCCGAGCGCTACACCTATTCGACCGTGGGCCTGTACCGCAAGGCCTTGTTCGATGGCCTGCCGGCCGGCAACCCGCAAGGCATCAAAGCCCCGCTGGCGCCGCTGCTTCGGGCCGCGATGGACAATGGCCGTATTACCGCCGAGATCTACCACGGGCCCTGGACCGACGTCGGCACCCCCGAGCGGCTGGCCCAACTGAACGAACCATGAGCAACACTCTGTACGCCCAACGCCGCGCCCGCGTCGCCCAGCAGATCGGCCCCCAGGGCATCGCTCTCATTCCCACCGCGCTGGAGCGGCCGCGCAACCGGGACAACGATTTCCTGTTCCGCTTCGACAGCTACTTCCACTACCTGACCGGCTTCACCGAGCCCAACGCCTTCCTGGTCATCACCGGCGACGGCAAGAGCAGCTTGTTTTGCGCGCCCAAGGACCCTGAGCGCGAGATCTGGGATGGTTATCGCCTGGGCCCGCAGGCCGCGCCCGCCGCGCTGGCGGTGGACGCCGCGCTGCCGTTCGGCGAGCTCGATGCGCAGATGCCGCGCCTGCTGGAGAACCGCGACGTGGTGTGGTTCCCATTTGCCATCCACGAGGGGCTGGAGGCACGGGTGGGCGGCTGGCTGTCCAAGGTGCGGGCCCGGGTGCGCTTTGGCGCGCTGTGCCCCGAGCAACAGCGCGACCTGTGCGGCATCCTCGACGAGATGCGGCTGATCAAGGACGTGTATGAGCAGGATGTGATGCGCCGCGCGGCGGCGATCAGCGCCCGTGCGCATGTGCGCGCCATGCGCACCAGCGCCCGGATGCTGCGCGCCGGCCAGGAAGTGCGCGAGTACCACCTCGACGCCGAACTGCTGCACGAGTTCAGAGCCGGGGGCTCGCAGTGCCCCGCCTACGGCTCGATCGTGGCGGCCGGCGCCAACGCCTGCGTGCTGCACTACCGCGCTGACGTTGCGCCCGTGCGGGCCGGCGAGTTGGTGCTGATCGACGCCGGCTGCGAGCTTGATTGCTATGCCAGCGACATCACCCGGACCTTCCCGGCCAATGGGCGTTTCACCGGCCCTCAGCGCGCCTTGTACGACCTGGTGCTGGCGTCTCAGGAAGCGGCCGTGGCCGCCACGCGGCCCGGCGCGCGCTTCACCGACCCGCACGAGGCCAGTGTGAAGGTGCTGGCGCAAGGCATGCTCGATCTGGGCCTGCTGGACCGAAACAGGGTCGGCAGCCTGCAGGACGTGATCGACAGCCGCGCCTATTTTCAGTTCTACATGCACCGCACCGGCCACTGGCTGGGCATGGACGTGCACGATTGCGGCAGCTACGTGGAGCCGGGCGAGGTGGGCCAGGTGAGCGAGCGCAAGGACCCGGTGTCTGGCGAGACCATCCAGAACCGCCCCAGCCGCGTGCTGCGCCCGGGCATGGTGCTGACCATCGAGCCGGGCATCTATGTGCGGCCGGCCGCGAGCGTGCCGCCGCAGTTTCACGACATCGGCATCCGCATCGAGGACGACGCGCTCGTGACCGAGAGCGGCTGCGAATTGATCTCGCGCGGCGTGCCGGTGAAAGCCGACGAGATCGAGGCGCTGATGGCCGCTTAGAGATCCCGCGCGGGTTCGGCTTGCGGCCGCATGAGCGATGGTTCGCTCCCGGCCTGGCCACCGACACCCTGCACGGTCAGGCCGGCGAGCGCCCGGGCCCGCGCTGGATTCGGCGAAGCGTACCCGGCGACGATCGTCGCCAGGCTTGCCCGCGAGAAGCTCGACGTCGGGCCGTGAAAGCGAACGGGCGCAGTGTCTTGAAAGTTCGCGGCAGTTGCCAGATTCGACGCGCTGAGGGGCACGCGGTCAATCGGGTGGCAGGTCGTTCCCAAGGGCCCCCGGCAACTGGGCGTGCTTGCCGTCCGGGCGATCTGTCGACACCTCGTCCGGCCACGCGGCCACTGACACGGGCTGTTTGACGGCTTGGCGGTCTTGGAGGTCTTGGATGGCCGCGTCAACCTGGTCTCGGCGCTGCACCAGTGTTTGGCGCTCCTGCGGCTCCAGCAGATGCCGACCGTGCAGACCGCGCCGCACGCAGTTGATGGAGTCGCGGCCACCCAAGGCGCAGCCCACGGCGAACAGGATGGCGCCGGGCAGGATCAGCTCCTCAGAGCCGGGCTCGATCGACGCCAGCAGCAAACCCAGCCCGATGCCACCGATCACGATCATGGCGCAGGTCATGTCGTTGGGCCGGATCTCGTTGTTGTCCAGGAAGCCGCGCGCTTCCCAGTGCCGCTGCAGACGTTGTGTCAGGGTCCGACTTTCAGCTTGCAGCGAGGCGAGGCTGCGCTCCGGGTGGGCCGCCGCGCGCGCCAAAGTCTCCTGCGCTGTGGCGTGGCCATTGTTGCCGGCGATCTGCACGACGGCATGCGCGCCCATCTGGCCGGCTTGACCGATCTGCTCGCCTTGTCCGGTCGGCCCGGCCGGCACGGTCGGCACGGTCGACCCGGTCGGCACGGTCGGCACGGTCGGCACGGTCGACCCGGTCGGTATGGTTGGCTGAGATGAGCCCTGGATCGGACCGGAGGGGACGATTTGAAACGCAACGCGAGCGGCAACCATTTTTGAACTCCTGTGGTGATTGCCCGGTGTGTGACACCACGGGGCAAGGTGTCGCACTGGTTTCCTTGCGACGGCTGACGACCCCATGGCCGCACCGCTCGCGCGGGGCGGCGCCAACCCGCACGAGGCCACGGTGAAGGTGCTGTCACAGGGCCTGCTGGACCTGGGCCTGCTGTACTTTCCCTTCTACAGGCACCGCACCGGCCACTGGCTGGGCATGGACGTGCACGGCTGCGGCAGCGATGTGGAGGCGGACAGCTTCAGCTCATCGACTGGTCCTGCGGCGGCGCCGTCGTTTGGAAAGACGCCGGCTCCTGCGGCGCCGGATCGGGGTCCACATCCGCGTATTCGCCGACGATCGCGGCGAGAGCGGCCGGCAGAGGCGTCGCCTCGCGCACCTCGAACGCGATCGCATTCGGCCGCAGCATGCGCTCAGCCGCTTCGAGGCCGTCCATGCGGCGTTGCACGTCGGACGGATTCCACAGATCGTCGCGGCCATGCGCTTCGATCTTCATACACAGCCAAAGCCGTTCAAAGCCCTCGCCGACCGTACACGGTGCAACCATCCAATGAACCTCGCCACAGATGGCGACCGTCGCGCCCACAGCAACCATGGGAACGGAGTTGGTGACCCCACCGGCGATGAGCAACGCACAGCCCCCCAATGGGACCAGGCAGCGGGGTGCCCGCGCGCGGCACGTCTGCCTCTCGAAGCAGAACCGATCGTCGATCTCGCGGGCGCGCGTCTGCAACGCGAGAAGCTTTCGCAGTTGGGCCAAGGAGCGGCGGATTTCCCGTGCCGCTTCTGCGTTCAAGGTCTGATTCGCTTCGGTCGTACGCACCACCGTGGCAGGGTCGACCACCACAACCACCCGTCCGGCACGGTCACCAGACTGACCCTTGCTTTCCCGGGTCACCGGGTGTTGTGAGGCGGGCGGCGTGGACGTCTGGGCGGCGGGCCATGCGGCGCGCCGTGGCGAGGAAGCGGTGTGATCCATGGGGAATGCCTTGCGATAGTGCGAACGACCCCCCATGCGTGACCGCCCCTGGCGCAACGCTCACGCCCCGTCAGCCTTTGGACGCCCAGCCCGCAGGAGGCGAGGGCGGCACTGACAACCCACACATGCACCGCATCGGCCCCTGGCTGGGCATGGACGTGCACGGCTGCGGCCGCTATGTGGAGCCGGACAGCTTCAGCCCATGGACTGGTCCTGCGGCGGCGCCGTCGTGTGGGAAGACGCCGGCTCCTGCGCCGGCGGATCGGGGTCCACATCCGCGTATTCGCCGATGATGGCGGCGAGAACGGCCGGCAGAGGTGTCGCCTCGCGCACCTCGAACGCGATCGCATTCCGCCGCAGCGTGCGCTCGACCACCGCAAGACCGTCAATGCGACGCTCGATGTCGGACGGCCTCATCAGATCGTCGCGTCGTTCCGCGTTGATCTTGCAGCACAGCCGCACCAGTTCAACACCCTCGCCGGGCGTGCAGGGCGCAACCCCCGCATAGCACATGCCCAGGAGTGACATCGACACGCCCACGGAAATCATGGGAACGAAGTAGGGGGTGAACCCACTCGCGGTGACCATCGCCAGGCCACCTGCGGTGACCAGGCACCGGGGCGCCCGCTCGCGGCAGGGCGGGACATCGTCATAGCACCGACGGGCGATCTCATGCGTTCGGGTCTTCATCGTGAGGAGCCGTCTCAGCTGGGCCAGCGAGCGGTGGATTTCCCTTGACGCTTCGCCGTCTTCGGTCTGCGCTGCCTGGGTCGATCGCACCACTTTGGCTGGGTCGACTACCACCACGACCCTGCCGGCATGGTCACCGGACTGACTTTTGCTATCGCGGGCCATCGGGTTTTGTGATGAGGGCGACATGTCCGTGTGGCCGACTTGCCACGTGACTCGCTGCGAGGAGGAGCAATAGGTGTGATCCATGGGTAGCGCCTTGCGATGACGTGAACGACCCGGCATGCGTGACCGCCACTGGCGCAACGCTCACCGACCGTCAGCTTCTGGACATCCGGCCCGCAGCCGGCGGGAACGGGTCCGGCGCAGGTCTACAATCGCAACCCCTTGTGACCCGTGTGGCGGACCGCCTGCCACACCCGCCGGAGATACCCGACATGCCCGACACCCTCCCGGACCCGACGGCGGACAAGCGCGCCCTGCTGCGCCAGGCCGCGCTCGAATACCACGAGCATCCGATCCCGGGCAAGATCGCGATCCAGGCCACCAAGCAGTTGATCAACCAGCACGATCTGGCGCTGGCCTATTCGCCCGGCGTCGCCGCACCCTGCGAGGAGATCGTCAAGGACCCGGTCAATGCCTTCCGCTACACGGCGCGCGGCAACCTGGTGGCGGTGATCACCAATGGCACGGCGGTGCTCGGCCTGGGCGATATCGGCCCGCTGGCGGCCAAGCCGGTGATGGAGGGCAAGGGCGTCCTGTTCAAGAAGTTCGCCGGCATCGACGTCTTCGACATCGAGATCAACGAAAAGCACGACCTGGACAAGCTGGTCGACATCATCGCGGCGCTGGAGCCGACCTTCGGCGGCATCAACCTCGAGGACATCAAGGCGCCCGACTGCTTCTACGTCG
>JAZKDA010000268.1:0-4500 GCA_040387815.1 Pseudomonadota bacterium
GCCGTGCACAGCGTGAACAAGAGCCTGGCCGAGCATGGCGACAAGCTCGACGCCGGCGAGAAGGAAGCGATCACCTCGGCCGCAAAGGCCCTGGAAGACGTGCTCAAGGGCGAGGACAAGGCTGCCATCGAGGAAAAGACGACGGCCCTGATGGCCGCCAGCCAGAAGCTGGGCGAGAAGATGTACGCCGACGCGCAAGCCGCGCAGGCGGCAGCCGGCGCCGGTGCGGGTGACGCCTCGGGCGGCCAGCAGGCATCCTCCTCCTCCAGCAGCAAGCCCGACGACGACAACGTGGTCGATGCCGAGGTGAAGGAAGTCAAGAAGGGCTGAACACGCCCCGTTTGACCCGAGCCGCCGCGCGAGTTTCCTGACCGGGGGCTTGCGCGGCGTTCCTGTTCCAACCGGGCCCAGAAAGACCATGTCCAAACGAGACTTTTACGAAATCCTGGGCGTTCCCAAGAACGCTTCGGATGAAGAGATCAAGAAGGCCTATCGCAAGCTCGCGATGAAGCACCACCCCGACCGCAACCAGGGTGATGCCTCCAAGCCTGCCGAAGAGAAGTTCAAGGAGGCCAAGGAGGCCTACGAGATGCTCTCCGATCCGCAGAAGCGGGCGGCCTACGACCAGTACGGCCACGCCGGGGTGGACCCCAACATGCGTGGCCCCGGCGGCGCGGGCGCCGAGGGCTTTGGCGGCTTCGCCGAGGCGTTCGGCGACATCTTCGGCGACATGTTCGGCCAGCAGGGCGGGCGCGGGCGTGGCGCCGGTGGCCGCCAGGTCTACCGCGGCAGCGACCTGAGCTACGCCATGGAGATCACCCTGGAGGAGGCTGCGCGCGGCAAGGATGCACAGATCCGCATCCCCTCGTGGGAGAGCTGCGACACCTGCCACGGCAGTGGCGCCAAGCCCGGCACCAGCGCCAAGACCTGTGCCACCTGCACGGGCAGCGGCACGGTGCAGATGCGCCAGGGCTTCTTCAGCGTGCAGCAGACCTGCCCGCACTGCCGCGGCACGGGCAAGATCATTCCCGAGCCCTGCACCACCTGCCACGGCCAGGGCAAGCTCAAGAAGCAAAAGACGCTGGAAGTGAAGATCCCCTCGGGCATCGACGATGGCATGCGCATCCGCAGTACCGGCAACGGCGAACCGGGCACCAATGGCGGCCCGCCAGGCGACCTGTACATCGAGATCCGCCTGAAGAAGCATGACATCTTCGAGCGCGATGGCGACGACCTGCACTGCCAGGTGCCCGTGAGCTTCATCACGGCCGCGCTGGGCGGCGAGATCGAAGTACCGACGCTCGCCGGCAAGGCGGCCATCGACATCCCCGAAGGCACGCAGGCCGGCAAGCAGTTCCGCCTGCGCGGCAAGGGCATCAAGGGCGTGCGCGCCAGCTACCCGGGCGACCTGTACTGCCACATCGCGGTCGAGACCCCGGTCAAGCTGACCGAGCACCAGCGCAAGCTGCTGCGCGAGCTGGAAGACTCGCTGAAAAAAGGCGGCGCCCGCCACTCGCCCAGCGGCGAAAGCTGGACGGACCGGCTGAAGAACTTCTTCAGCTGAGCACCCTGCCCCTGCCCCACCACCGCACGGCGCCGCCAGGCCCGTGCGGTTTTTTCATGCCTGCGCGCGCCAAGAAGGCCGCATGCGCGATGGACGACATCGCGGTTCGCGATGACCACCGGGTTCTTTTTAAAGGAAAATACGACAACACCCTCTCCAAACGAGAAGCACCAAGAACCCAGAGACCCGATGAAAAGCTCCGAGCGCAGTTTTGCGCGCCGCATTGACCTCACTTCGCTGCAGCTGTTCGTGGCGGTGTGCGAACTCGGCAGCATCGGCCGTGCGGCAGAGCGCGAATTCATCGCGGCCTCGGCCGTCAGCAAGCGCCTGTCGGACCTGGAAACCGCCGTGGACACGGCCCTGCTGTACCGCCACAGCCGCGGCGTGACACTCACGCCTGCGGGCGAGAGCCTGCTGCACCATGCGCGCACGGTGCTCTTCGGCCTGGAGCGCATGCAGGGCGAGCTCAGCGAATACGCCGACGGCGTGCGCGGCCATGTGCGCATGCACGCCAACATCTCGGCCATCTTCCAGTTCCTGCCCGAGGACCTGGGCGCCTTTGCGCGCGAGCACAGCCAGATCAAGATCGACCTGCAGGAGCACCTGAGCAGCGACGTGCTGAACGCCGTGCACGAAGGTGCGGCCGACCTGGGCATCTGCAACGTCGGCATGGCCACCGGCACCGGCGGCAACGAACTGCAAAGCCGCCCCTACCGCGCCGACCACCTGGTGCTGGTGGTGCCCGAGGCGCATGCGCTGGCAGAGCACAGCGCCATCGGCTTCGAGGAGGTGCTGGACTGGGACATCGTCGGCCTGCACGCCAACAGCAGCATCAGCCTGGCCATGCGCGCAGCGGCCGCCGCCGCCGGGCGCCCGCTGCGCCAGCGCATCCAGGTCACCGGCCTGGATGCCATGTGCCGCATGATCGACAACGGCCTGGGCGTGGGCCTGCTGCCCGACCGCGCCTTCGAGCTGATGCGCGGCGTGGGCCACCTGCGCGCCATACCGCTGGCCGAGGCCTGGGCCCACCGTGAGCTGCGCGTGGTGGCCCGCGACTTCGACGCCCTGCCCGTGACCGCACGGCTGCTGGTGGAGCACCTGGCACCACTGCAGCCCGGGGTGGCGCGCACACATGCCGCGCCCACCACCGAGACGCTCGCCCCCCAGGGCAGGCCCCACTAAAATCACATTACCCACCTGAAAGAGACGCACCATGGGACGCACCCTGTACGACAAGATCTGGGACGAGCACGTCGTCCACACCGAAGAGGACGGCACCTCCATCCTCTATATCGACCGGCACCTGGTGCATGAAGTCACCAGCCCCCAGGCCTTCGAAGGCCTGCGCGAGGCCGGCCGCAAGGTCTGGCGCACCAGCTCCATCGTCGCCACCGCCGACCACAACACGCCCACCACGGGCTGGGAGAGCGGCTACGACGGCATCACCGACCCGATCAGCAAGGAGCAGATCACCACGCTGAACGACAACATGGCGCAGATCCATCCTGCGGCGTTCTTCCCGTTCATGCACAAGCGCCAGGGCATCGTCCACGTGATCGGGCCCGAGAACGGCGCCACCCTGCCGGGCATGACCGTGGTCTGCGGCGACAGCCACACCAGCACGCACGGCGCCTTCGGTGCGCTGGCGCACGGCATCGGCACCTCCGAGGTCGAGCACGTCATGGCCACGCAGACCCTGCTGGCCAAGAAGGCCAGGAACATGCTGGTGCAGGTGGACGGCCAGCTCGCCAAGGGCATCACCGCCAAAGACATCGTGCTGGCCATCATCGGCAAGATCGGCACGGCCGGCGGCACGGGCTACACCATCGAATTCGCGGGCTCGGCCATCCGCAGCCTGTCCATGGAAGGCCGCATGACCGTGTGCAACATGGCCATCGAAGGCGGCGCGCGCGCCGGCCTGGTGGCCGTGGACGACAAGACCATCGAGTATGTGCGTGGCCGCCCCCTGTCGCCCACGGGTGTCGAGTGGGACCAGGCCGTGGCGTACTGGAAGACCCTGCAGTCGGACCCCGACGCGCACTTCGACACCGTGGTCAAGCTCGACGCGACCGAGATCCAGCCGCAGGTCACCTGGGGAACCTCGCCCGAGATGGTGCTGGGCATCGACGCCCGCGTGCCCGACCCGGACAAGGAAAAGGACGCCAACAAGCGCGGCGCCATCGAACGCGCGCTGACCTACATGGGCCTGACCCCCGGCAAGCCGATCAACGACATCACCATCGACAAGGTGTTCATCGGTTCGTGCACCAACAGCCGCATCGAGGACATGCGCGAAGCCGCTGCCGTGGTCAAGAAGCTCGGCCGCAAGGTGGCCAGCAACGTGAAGCTGGCCCTGGTGGTGCCCGGTTCGGGCCTGGTCAAGGAGCAGGCCGAGCGCGAAGGCCTGCACGAGATCTTCAAGGCCGCGGGCTTCGAGTGGCGCGAGCCCGGCTGCTCCATGTGCCTGGCCATGAACGCCGACCGCCTGGAGCCCGGCGAACGCTGCGCCAGCACCAGCAACCGCAACTTCGAAGGCCGCCAGGGCGCCGGCGGCCGCACCCACCTGGTGAGCCCCGCCATGGCTGCAGCCGCGGCCGTGCACGGCCACTTCGTGGACATCCGCCAGTTCTCCTGAACCCTTTCACCCCTCCATTGATCCAAGCCCGTTGGCCTTTCCACCCACCGACCGAAGGAGTCCCGTCATGAAGAAGACCGCCACTTTCATCGCCCTTTCTCTGGCCTTCCTGCTGGCCGGCTGCAACACCGTCAAGGGCGTGGGCCAGGACGTCCAGCGGGCCGGCGGCGCCCTTGAGCGCGCCGCCAACAAGTAAGGCAAGTCACCATGCAGAAATTCACCGTGCACAAGGGCCTTGTGGCCCCCATGGACCGCGAGAACGTCGACACCGACGCCATCATTCCCAAGCAGTTCCTCAAGT
>JAZKDA010000269.1:0-3237 GCA_040387815.1 Pseudomonadota bacterium
CGCATCGTCGATGCGACGGCCGACCTGGTCATCGCCTTCAAGCCCCAGATCGCCTACTTCGCGGCCCACCGCGCCGAAGACCAGCTCGAACGCCTCATGGAGCACATGCGCCGCAACGCGCCCCATGTGCCCACCATTCTGGACGCCAAGCGCGGCGACATCGGCTCCACCGCCGAGCAGTACGCGCTCGAAGCCTTCGAGCGCTACGGCGCCGACGCCGTGACCCTGTCGCCCTTCATGGGCTTCGACTCGGTCGCGCCGTACCTCAAGCACGAAGGCAAGGGCGCCTTCCTGCTGTGCCGCACCAGCAACCCCGGCGGTTCCGACCTGCAGGGCCAGCGGCTCGCAAGCGTCGAGGGCCAGCCCTTCCTGTACGAGCATGTCGCCCGCCTGGCGCAGGGCCCGTGGAACCTCAACGGCCAGCTCGGCCTCGTGGTGGGCGCCACCTACCCGGCCGAGATCGAGCGCGTGCGCGAACTCGCGCCGACGGTGCCGCTCTTGATCCCGGGCGTCGGTGCCCAGGGCGGCGACGCTGTGGCCACCGTGCGTGCCGGCTGGCGCGCCGACGCGCCGATCATCGTGAACTCGTCGCGGGCGATCATCTACGCCTCGTCGGGCGAAGACTTCGCCGATGCGGCGAAGAACGCGGCGCGCACCACGCGCGACGCGCTTGAAGCCGCCAAGCCTTAGTTTCTGCGGAGGCGGGTGAACGCCTCGAACTCCCAGTTGCGCATGCCCAGCAGCAGGGTGTAGCCCTCGCGGTCCTTGGCCGACAGTTTCTGGTCGGTCTGGTGCTGCTGCGCAAAGTCTTGCGCCACGCGCTGCAGGCGCTCCAGGAAGGCCGGCGCCAGCGACCGGCTGATCGAGCCGTGCACCAGCAGCAGGCCCTCGGCCGGGCCGTCGAAACCGCCCTTGTAGTAATCGAGCACCACGTTCTCGCGGAAGAACTCCATCACCGGGCCGTGCGGGCGCCAGCGGAAGGTTTTCGCGAGCTTCAGGCGGTACCGGTTGAGCGGTCGCAGCTCGATGATGCCGATGCGGTCCAGCTGCGCCAGGCAGCCGATGCACTCGGGCTCGGTGATCCGGTACGACGCCACGATCTGCTCCAGCGTCCACTGGCTCAGCACGCTGATCGCCACCAGCAGCAGCTTCTTGTCCTTGACCACGGCTTTCTCCTGCTCGTGCGTCAGCTCCTTCAGCAGCGGCTGGGCATCGGCCACGCGCCGCGCCAGTTCGGCGAAATCGATCTTCAGGGCGCGGCAGATCGCATCGACGCGCGACAGCGGCATGTCGCTCTTGGCCAGCATGCGCTTGACGCTGGATTCCGCCATGTCCAGCGACCGGGCCAGATCGGCATACGTCATGCGGGCGCTTTTGAGTTCGTTCTTGAGGGCCTGGACCAGATCGACGGTGGTGCTCATGAAGGGAGGGTACGGGTTGAGGGTATAGAAAAAAGATACCGAAGGGTGTGAAATAGTGCCTCGTATCGATTCTCGATGCCTGGGGGAGGGCTGGCAACTAAATTCCACCCGCCAGCCACCACCCCCACCGAGGAACGCCATGCTCTTGCCCACCCTGACACGCCGCGAACGCGGACTGTTGTTCACCTTCGCGCTGCTCTTGCTCGTCGCCTTCTTCGGCCCGGCGCTGCCGGCCGCCGACGTGGCGATCGCCGCGGTGTTCGCCGACAACCGGCCGCTGCTGCATCTGCCCAACGCGATGGACGTGCTGAGCAACCTGCCGTTCCTGGTGATCGGCTGCCTGGGGCTGTACCGGCTCAACCGCATCGACCGCTCGCACCAGGAGGCGCTGGCCGGGTTCCCGCTGGCGCCGCCCGCCAACGACCCGCCAGACAACACGCTGGACTGCGCCTGGCTGTTCTTCGCCGGCCTGATCGCCACCGCCGCCGGCTCGGCCTTCTACCACCTGATGCCCGACGCGCCCCGCCTCGCCGCCGACCGCGCCGGCATGGCCGTGGCCTTCGCGGGCCTGATCGGCATCGCCGTCTGCGAACGGGTCAGCCAGCGCGCCGGCTGGCCGGCCGCCTGGTTCGTGCTCACGGCCGGCCTGCTGGCGGCCGAGGTCTGCCAGGAAACCGGCAACGTGCTGCCCTGGGCGCTGGTGCAGTTCGGCGGCATGGGGCTGGTGCTCACGCTGGCGCTGGCCACGCCGATGCGCGGCGCCGTCGGGCTCAAGCTGGGCTGGGTGATCGCGTTCTACGCCGTGGCCAAGGCCTTCGAGCTGGGCGACCACGCCATCTACGAAGCCACCGGCCACCTCGTGTCGGGCCACACGCTCAAGCACCTCGTGGCGTCGCTGGCCGGCCTGCCCGTGCTGATGGCGCTGTACCGCCTCGAAAAGGGCTGGCGCGCCACCCTGCTGCGGCACAATCCCGACCCTGCCGCGGTTGCGGTGTGACGCGGCATAACCATCGGAACGCCGGTGGCGCAGCGGTAGAAGACAAAGAGGAGATTGCATCGCATGACAACCCCCGCCGCCGCCGCCGCCGCACCCGCGCCCGTGGTTCATGAGGCCAACGCCCACGCCAACCAGTTCGCGCTGCTCGGCCAGCGGCGCTTCGCGCCCTTCTTCTGGACCCAGTTCGCAGGCGCCGCGAACGACAACCTCTTCAAGTTCGCCTTCACCGTCATGGTGACCTACCAGCTGCAACTGAGCTGGATGCCGCCGGCGATGGCGGGGCTGGTGATCGGTGCGCTGTTCATCCTGCCCTTCCTGCTGTTCTCGGCCACGGCCGGGCAGCTGACCGACAAGTTCGACAAGACGAAGATGATCCGCTTCGTCAAGAACCTCGAGATCGCGATCATGGTGATCGCCGCCTGGGGCTTCGTGCGTGCCGACGCGGTGGTGCTGCTGGCCTGCGTGTTCCTCATGGGGCTGCACTCCACCTTGTTCGGGCCGGTCAAGTTCGCCTACCTGCCGCAGGTGCTCGACTCGCGCGAGCTCACGGGCGGCAACGGCATGGTCGAGATGGGCACCTTCGTCGCCATCCTGCTGGGCCAGGTGGCGGGCGGGCTGCTGGTGGCGATGCCGCAGATCGGCCACACCACGGTGGCCGTGGCCTGCCTGCTGCTCGCGCTGGTGGGGCGCGGCGTGGCGCAGGCCATTCCGCCGGCGCCGGCCACCGACCCCAGCCTGGTCATCAACTGGAACCCCTTCAGCGAAACCTGGCGCAACCTGATGCTGGCGCGCGAGAACATCGTCGTGTTCCGCTCGCTG
>JAZKDA010000270.1:0-6754 GCA_040387815.1 Pseudomonadota bacterium
GCTGGGTCCGTGGCGCTGGCCTGGCTGACCTACAAGCTGGTCGAGCGTCGCGTGCGCGGGGGCTCGCGCGGTGCTGCGAAAGTCGGCGCGCTGATGGTGCTGGGGGTGGCTATCGGTGTTTTCGGGTACACGGCGGACCGCAAACAGGGATATCCGCTGCGCGCCTACAACCAGAAATTCGTGTCTTACAAGGACAGCATCAAGGCGCCCGATCGGGCGGCGGAGTGTTTCGAAATTCCGTATGCGTACAGGAAGCCGCAGGCCTGGTACTGCAGCCTGGGCCCGTTCGACGCGCCGGTGAAGTACTTCGCTTATGGAGACAGCCATGCCTTGAGCCTGTTGCCGGCGCTGGAAAAGTTCGCACAGGACACGCGGGTCGCGATGAAGTTCACCGGCACCTCCGGCTGCCCCTCGCTTGTCGGATTGCAGTCGTTGCGCGGCCACGCGCTGGTCGAAAAATACAACTGCCGCGCGCTCAATGACCGGATCTTTGAAGACGTCAAGGCCAGCGGTATTGAGAACGTCATCCTGATCAACCGGTGGACGTATTACAGCGGCTCGATCGCGCGGCCCCCGGAGTTCAACCCGGTCGCACGCGATCCCGGCAAGCCGATCGACGGCGCCGGCGTCACTCAGGCGGCCTCGCGCGCGGACCTCGCCTGGGCAATCCACAATACGGTGGCTCGCTACGCACAGATCGGTGTGCGCGTCATTTTCGTGGAGGACATTCCACAACAAACTTTCGAGCCGGTGGACGCTCTGCGAAAAAGCCGGGCCGTGGAGGCCGAGTACCTGACGCTCTCGGTCTCGCGCAAAGAGCACGAAGCCAACCAGCAATGGGTCAATCGGGTGATTCGCGGCACCGGTGCCAAGGTCATCAATTTCGACGACATCCTGTGCCAGCACCAGGTGTGCCCATTGGTGGGCGATGGGAAGTTCTGGTATTCGGACGACGATCATTTGAGCGTCGCGGGGGCATTGAAGGTCTACCCCAGGCTGGCCGAGCGTCTGCGGCATTGACGCCGCGCGGGGGCGTCAGAGGCTCACACCCTTGGCCACCCACTCGTCGCGCAGCTGGCGCTTGAGCACCTTGCCGATGTCGCTGCGGGGGAGGGCGGCAACCACTTCCAGGGTGGCCAGTCGCTGCGATTTTCCGACCTGGGCATTGACCCAGGCCAGCAGCTCTTGTGCCTGCAATGGGGCGCCGGCGCGCGCGACCACGTGGGCCACGGGCGTCTCGCCCCAACGCTCGGAAGGCACGCCGAACACCGCCGACTCCAACACCTGCGGATGCTGTGCCAGGATGGCCTCGAGGTCGCTGGGGTAGACGTTGAAGCCGCCGGAGATGACCATGTCTTTCTTGCGGTCCATGAGGGTGAGAAAACCGTCCTCGTCGAAGCGGCCGACATCGCCGCTGCGAAAAAAGCGCCGCCCCTGCGCGTCGAACCACTCGAACTCGGCCGTCTTTTCCGGCAGGTTGTGGTAGCCGATCATCATGGTGCCCGATCGGCTGACGATCTCGCCGACCGAGCCCGGCGGCAGCTCGCGGCCGTCGTCGTCGATGACGCGCATGTCGCTGTCGGGGGTGGGGTGGCCGACGGTGTGCAGCTTGTCGGGGTGCTTGCGCCCATCGAGGGTGCACACGCCGCCGCCTTCGGTCATGCCGTAGAACTCGATCAGGGTGCCCGGCCAACGCGCCAGGATGTCGGCCTTGAGCGGTGCGGGAAACGGCGCGCTGCCCGCGCCCTTGAAGCGGAAGGACGACAGATCGAACTTGTCGAAGTCGGGATGGGCCATCAGACGCTGCAACTGCACCGGCACCATGATGCTGTGCGTGACGCGGTGCAGTTCGGCCAGCTGCAGGTACTGGCCGGCATCGAACTTGGCCATCAGCACGACCGTGCCGCCCATGGCCAGCGCCGGCAGGAAGCTCGATAGCGTCATGTTCGAGTACAGCGGAATCGACACCAGCGTCACCGCGTCGGGGCCGTAGCCCAGAGGCCGGAACGTGCTCAGTTGTGCCCAGCGGAACGAATGCGGCTGGGCGATCCCCTTGGGCGCGCCGGTGGTGCCGGAGGAATAGATGATGTTGAAGGTCCAGTCCGGGCCCACCGGAACCGGGGTGGGGCGTGCGCCGGGCGGCATGAGCCAGTCGGCCAGCGGCGTGCCCGCGCCGCAGCCGTCGAGCGTGATCCAGGGCACGGGGATCGATCCGGCGACACCCTGGAGCGAGGTGGCGACGCCTTCGTCCAGGAACAGCGCCTGGGCCCCAGAGTCGGCCACCATGCGTGCGATGCCATCGGGCGTGGTGTCGGGTGCCAGCGGCGCGACGGCAACGCCAGCGCGGGCGGCACCCAGGAACATGGCCCCGAACTCCAGCGAGTTGCGCGCGGAAATGGCAATGACGCCCCGCGCCCCGATGCCCGAGCGCTGCAGGGACGCCGCGATGCGGTCCATCCAGGCGTCCAGCGCCGCGTAGTCCACCACCCGGTTGCCCTGCACCATCGCGGGGTGCGCGGGTTGTTGCGTGGCGTGGAGATGGATCAGGTCGCCCAGTGCCATGAAAGGCCCGGACAGTTTTTCGTCAAGGGTGCTCACTCAAGAATTCTCCGCGCAAAAGCCCGAAATGAACTCATACGATAGCTGACTGTACGCTAGTGCACGTCGGGGTCTTCCCGAGGCGGCGGATGTGGCCAGGCGGGGTGGTCGGCGGCGTGTCCGGCCTGTTCGTTGATGCCGGTCAACCTGAGCAGGGCTGTGTGGCCTTAAGCTGGGTCCACTCAGCGCAAAGCTGCTCAACCCCGGAGAACCCTTTCCATGCAAACCCGTCACGTCGTCGTCTGGCTCGATCACAGCGAAGCCCATGTCATCCATTTCAACCGCGACGCGTCCGAAGCCGAGCACATCAAGGCCGCCAGCAAGCCGCATCTGCATGTCAAGGCCCAGGTCAACGCCGGCAGCGGCCGTACCGCTGAAGACCGGGCCTACCTGGATGAAGTCGCCGCGGCGCTGAAGTCGGCCGAGGAAATCCTGCTTGTCGGCCCCGGCAGCGAAAAGACGGTGCTGTACAAGCATCTGCTCAAGCACCATGCGCCGGTGGCTGACAAGGTGATGTCGGTGGAAACGGTAGACCATCCGACCGACGGGCAGCTGCTGGCCTTCGCGCGCAAGTACTTCCTGGCCTCCGACCGGATGCGCCTGGGCGTCTGAACATTAGGGGTCGAAAGGCCCCGCCGGCGCGGGCACAATCCGCGCATGAGAATGATCTTTGGCGCCCTGGCGCTGCTCATCGTGCTGGCAATTGTGGCGATGCTCGCCAAGACCCAGCTTTCTTCCACCGTGTCGGTGCGCCCGCTGCCGGCGGACGTGCCCGCCCTGGCCACCCCGGCGCCCGCCGGCCCCTTGCAGCAGCCGCAGCAGTTCAAGCAGGCCGTCGAAGGGCTGATGCAGCAGCCGCGCCCGATGCCGGACGACAAACCGTGAGCCAGGCTCGCGACGAGCGCTTCATGCGCCTGGCGCTGGATCAGGCGCGCTTGGCGCTCGAGGCCGGCGAGGTGCCGGTCGGGGCGGTGGTTGTGCGGGGCGATCGGGTGCTGGGCGTCGGGCGCAACGCCCCCGTCGCGACGGCCGACCCGACCGCCCATGCCGAGGTGCAGGCGCTTCGCGCCGCCGGGCAGGCGCTGGGCAACTACCGGCTGGACGGCTGCGAGCTTTTCGTCACGCTGGAGCCCTGCGCCATGTGCAGCGGCGCCGTCATGCATGGGCGTCTGGCCCGCGTCGTCTTCGGCGCGGCCGACCCCAAGACCGGCGCCGCCGGCTCGGTGGTGGATCTGTTCGCGCAGCCGAGGCTCAACCACCATGCGCGCATCGAAGGCGGCGTTCTGGCCGCTGAATGCGCGGCGCTGCTGGCCGATTTTTTCCGCGGCCGCCGCAGCCAGGCCCGCGCCCTTGTGCAGCCGGTGCGCGAGGACGCGCTGCGCACGCCCGACGAATGCTTTGTCAACCTGCCAGGCTATCCCTGGGCGCCGCACTACGTTGGTGACCTGCCGGCGCTGGCCGGCCTGCGGCTGCACTACCTGGACGAAGGGCCCCAGGAGGCAACGCTGACCTGGCTGTGCCTGCACGGCAATCCGGCCTGGAGCTACCTGTATCGCCGCATGATCCCGGTCTTTCTGCGGGCTGGCCACCGCGTGGTGGCCCCCGATCTGATCGGGTTCGGGCGCAGCGACAAGCCCAAGCGCGAGGCCCAGCACACGTTCAGCTGGCATCGGCAAGTGCTGCTTGAACTGGTGGAGCGGCTCGATTTGCGTCGGGTGGTGCTGGTGGTGCAGGACTGGGGCGGGCTGCTCGGCCTGACGCTGCCGATGCAGGCGCCCGAGCGTTATGTCGGCCTGCTGGTCATGAACACGCTGCTGGCCACCGGCGACGAACCGCTGTCGCCAGGTTTTCTCGCCTGGCGCAATCCCGAGTACGACCTGCCTGGCCTGTTTGCCCGAGGCAACCCCCACATGACGCCGCACGAGTGCGCGGCCTATGCCGCGCCTTTCCCCGACCGGGGCCATCGCGCGGCGCTGCGCGCCTTCCCGCCCATGGTGCCGGCGCAAGCCGATGCCGAAGGCGCCGCGGTCTCGCGCGAGGCTCGCGAGTTCTGGTCGCAGCGCTGGGCCGGAAGCAGCTTGATGGCGGTGGGTGTGCACGACCCGGTGTTGGGGCCTTCCGTCATGGAGAGCCTGCGCGCCCACATTCGCCACTGCCCGCCGCCGCTGTTGGTCAAGCAGGCGGGGCATTTTGTCCCGGAGCACGGCGAGGAAATCGCCGAGCATGCCGTGGATCACTTCAGCCGAGGATTTTCTTGAGTCATATCTACGTCTATTCCCCCTCCAGCGCCGTGCGCGACCGGGCATCTGCCCGCCGCGCCCTTGCGCGGCTCAAGGCCCTGGGCCATGAGGTGGAGGTGGACCCCGACGCCTTCGCCTCGCACCAGCGCTTCGCCGGCGACGACGCCACGCGCCTGGCGGCCATCGAACGTGCGGCGGCCAGTGGCGCCGACGTCGCGCTGATCACCCGCGGCGGCTATGGTTTGACGCGGCTGCTGCCGCAACTGCGCTACAAAGCACTGGCCAAGGCCATCGACAAGGGCACGCGCTTCGTAGGCTTGAGCGACTTCACGGCTTTTCAGAGCGCGCTGCTGGCGCGCGCAGGCGCTGTTACCTGGGCCGGCCCGGCCCTGGGCGAGGATTTTGGCGTCGAGGGGGAGCCCGACGACATCATGCTGGCCTGCTTCGACGATCTGTTGTTGGGGCAAGGGGAGGGCACCGGCTGGCAGTTGCCGCGCAGCGAGCTTCGCGAGCGGGCGTTCCATACGCGGGGCACGCTCTGGGGCGGCAATCTGACCGTGCTGAGCAGCCTGGTCGGGACGCCCTACTTGCCAGCGCAGGACGCGGGAATCTTGTTCGTCGAAGATGTGAACGAGCACCCGTACCGCGTCGAACGCATGTTGACCCAACTGCTGCACGCGGGCGTGCTGGCGCGCCAAAAGGCGGTGCTGTTCGGCCAGTTCACCAACTACAAGCTGGTGCCGCACGACAAGGGGTTCAGGCTGAAAACAGTGATCGATTGGTTGCGCAGCCGGATCAAGGCGCCGGTGTTCACCGGCTTGCCGTTCGGCCATGTGGCGACCAAGGTGCTGCTCCCGGTGGGATCAGAGGTGGAACTGGCGGTGGAGGGGCGCGACGCCTTGTTGTTCTGGGGTCACGCTGGCTGAGCGGGCAGGGCGGCCCCTTGCGGACCTGGACGCCCGATACCGCGTGCGGTCGGTCAGGCGGGCTGGCGCTTGCCCCGCGTGAGGCTCTCTGGCAACAGCCCACCGAACAGCGGGGTGAGCCCTTCGACCTGCTTGCGTGCCATCGCCTCGCCATGATCGGCGGCCAGCGCCGCCATGAGCTCGCTACGGGCGTACCACAGGGCCTGTGGCTCACAGGCGTAGCGCAGGCGCTGGACCAGCTTCGCATGGTGGGACGGACCGTGCTCGCCGAGCAATTCGAGCATGGAGCAACGGATACGGTCGACGCTTCCCACTTCGGGCGCCGGTGCGGCGTCGTGGCCGAGCAAGGCGTACAGGCTGGTTTTCAGATTGGGTTTGAACCATCGCATGGCTCAAGAGTAAGAGATGTCCCAGCGCACCGGCAAGCTTTCTGTGCGACCGGAACGACAGAATTGACGTTTTGGATCAAGCACTTGGTTACAAGACGTCATGCAAAGTCTCCAGAGGAAGGCACTGCCCTGACCATGGCGCGCCTTGTGCCGGCCGGCCCGACGTCAGGTCAGCGAGCGCACCGTGACCTGAACTCGCAGCCGTTCGATGTCCTGTGGCTGGCACAGCGCAGTGCCGGGCGCCAGCAAGGCCGCCGCCCCGGCCGCGACGGCCGTGCGAAAGGCCTCGGCGGGCTCGCTCTGGCGTGACAGCGCGGCCACCAGGCCCGCCAGAAAGCTGTCACCCGCGCCAACGGTGCTGACCACCGGCACCTGCGGCGCGTTGGCCAGCAGCCCGACATCGGCTGAGGCGAACAGCGCGCCCTGTGCGCCCAATGAGAGCGCCACCACCTCGGCGCTGCCGCGTGTCACGAGCGCACTGGCCGCATCGCGCTGTTGCGCCAAACTGTCCAACGGTCCGCCAGCGAGCTCGCTCATTTCCCGCAAGCTGGGCTTGACCAGGTAGACGCCTTCTTCGAGGGCCGCCCGCAACGGCTCGCCC
>JAZKDA010000270.1:6764-7058 GCA_040387815.1 Pseudomonadota bacterium
CACCAGCCGGCAGCCAGCGGTGCGGGCCAGGCGTGCCACCCGCGCGAAAAAATCCGTCGGCACGCCGGGCGGCAGGCTGCCGCTGGCAACCCACCATTGGCCAGCGGGCTGCCCGTCCAGACGCGCCAGGCAGGCCCGCCATTCGGCTTCGCTCAAGGTGGGGCCCGGCAGCACGAAGCGCAGTTCGCGTCCGGTGCTGAGCTCGCGGACGGTGAAGCTTTCGCGCGTGTCGCCAGCGATCGGCACGCCGTCGATCGCCACGCCATCGGCGGCCAGCAGGCGCATCAGGCGATC
>JAZKDA010000271.1:0-8378 GCA_040387815.1 Pseudomonadota bacterium
GCGGCACCAGCCCCAAGGTCTGGAATGCCTGGAAAGGCAAGCTGCTGGAAGACCTCTACCGCTACACCCTGCGGGTGCTCGGCGGCCGTGCGCCCGACCCGGACGCCGAGATCGAGTCCCGCAAGCGCGAGGCCCTGGCCATGCTGGCGCTGCACGCCATGCCGCATGAATCCCAGAAGGAGCTCTGGAACACGCTCGACGTGGGCTACTTCATGCGCCACGACCCGGGCGAGATCGCCTGGCACACCCGCATGCTGTCGCGCTTTGTGGGCAAGGCCAACGCCATCGTGCGGGCCCGCCTCTCGCCCATCGGCGAAGGTCTGCAGGTGCTGGTTTACACGCCCGACCAGCCCGACCTGTTCGCCCGCATCTGCGGCTACTTCGACCAGTCGGGCTTCAGCATCCTGGACGCCAAGGTTCATACCGCCAACAACGGCTATGCGCTGGATACCTTCCAGGTGGTCACGGCCATGCTGCCGGAGCACTACCGCGACCTGATCGGCATGGTCGAAGCCGAGCTTGACACCACCATCGAGGAACGCCGCGCCCTGCCCCAGCCCAGCAAGGGCCGGGTGTCGCGCCGGGTCCGGAGCTTCCCTATCGCGCCGCGGGTGGAGCTGCGGCCCGACGAGAAGGCCCAGCGCTGGCTGCTCAACATTTCGGCCAGCGACCGGGTCGGCCTGCTGTATTCAGTGGCCAGGGTCCTGGCCAACCACAAGCTGAACCTGCAACTGGCCAAGGTCACGACCCTGGGTGAGCGGGTGGAAGACACCTTCCTGATCGACGGCCCCGAGTTGCAGCAGAACAAGGCCCAGATTGCCATCGAGACCGAGCTGCTGGAAGCGCTGGCAGCCTGACCGGCCATGTGAAGAATTTTTGACAATATCCTTATAAATCATATATTTATAAGGCTTTCTTCAAGTTACAAAATAGCCGTGTAAAGGGCACCACAGGCGGCGGAAACCGGCTCAGAATGAGCTCTCGACAAGGAGTTCGCCGTGCAGACCCGCATCCTCGACATCCTCACCAATGAGCAGCTTCTGCGCCTGTCCGGAGCCTGCGCAGACGACGGCCGGCCATTGGCCCACCAGGTTTTTTTTGACGCTGACTGCTGGGAAGTCCCGGACGATTTCACCAGCTTCCTCAAATGCCACGCCCACTATCTCTTGGAGCATCCGGGACTGGTCGCCCTGCTTTCGGGCCACAGCTACGGCACCGGGAGCCAGCGCTTTTTCTGGCTCATGGGTGACCGGCGGGCTCATGCCGTGCGACACGCATTGGTGCGTTCGGGAGTTCCAGCCCGCCAGCTGCGTGTGCAAAGCGTGGGCGAGGCGCGCCCCTCGATCGAGCTTGGTGGGCAGGAGCTGGGCCGCTACCGCCGCCGCGTGACCATTGACTATGTCCAGGCGGGCGCGGAAGACCTGGAGCGGATTCCCGCGCCGGGCTCACCCGTCTGGTGGCGTGCCGTGCTGGGCGCAGGGCCGATACACCGGCTTCCTGGCCACCCGCCGCCGCACAACGCTCAATCGTCTTCGGCAGCGTCCAGGCCCGGGAACAACACCTCGGTGTAGCCGAACTTCGTGAAGTCGCGCACCCGCATCGGGTAGAGCTTGCCGATGAGGTGATCGCACTCGTGCTGGACCACCCGTGCATGGAAGCCGTCCACCGTGCGGTCGATCGGGTCGCCGTATTGATCGAACCCGGCATAGCGGATCTTCGCCCAGCGCGGCACGATGCCGCGCAGCCCCGGCACCGACAGGCAGCCTTCCCAGCCTTCCTCTTCGTCCACCCCGATCGGCGTGATCACCGGGTTCAGCAGCACGGTCCGCGGCACGATGGGGGCATCCGGGTAGCGCGGATTGACCGCGTCGGAGCCGAAGATCACCAGCTGCAGGTCCACCCCGATCTGCGGCGCCGCCAACCCCGCGCCGTTGACGGCCCGCATGGTGTCGAACATGTCGGACACCAGCATGTGCAATTCGTCGGTGTCGAACTCCGTCACCGGCTGGGCGACGCGCAGCAGGCGCGGGTCGCCCATTTTGAGGATTTGATGAACGGTCATTTGAGCAATTCCAGCATTTGGGCCTCGTCAATCACGGCCACGCCCAGTTCCTGCGCCTTGGCGAGCTTGCTGCCTGCCTCGGCGCCGGCAACGACGTAATCGGTCTTCTTGCTGACGGAACCTGCAACCTTCGCGCCGGCAGCCTCCAGCATGTCTTTGGCATCGTCGCGGCTGAGGCTCGGCAAGGTACCCGTGATGACGAAGGTCTTGCCGGCCAGGGGCTTCGGGGCCTGGGCAGCAGGCTCGCCCTCTTCCCAGGTCACGCCGCAGGCACGAAGCTGCTCCACCACCTCGCGATTGTGCGGCTGCTGGAAGAACGTGTGGATGCTTTCGGCGACGATGGGGCCCACGTCGGGTACTTCGAGCAACTGCTCCACTGTGGCAGCGGTTTCTGCCGTCACGCCCATGATGCCGTCCAGCTTGCCGAAATGCCGGGCCAGTTCCTTGGCCGTGGCCTCGCCCACATGGCGGATGCCCAGCCCGAACAGGAAGCGTGGCAGCGTGGTCTGCTTGGACTTCTCCAGCGCGAGGATGATGTTCTGCGCCGACTTCTCGGCCATGCGGTCGAGCCCTGCCAGTGCGGTGAGGCCGAGCTTGTAGATGTCCGGCAGGGTCTGGATGATGTTGCCGTCCACCATCTGCTCCACCAGCTTGTCGCCCAGGCCTTCGATTTCCACCGCGCGGCGCTGTGCGAAGTGCAGGATGGCCTCCTTGCGCTGGGCCTTGCAGAACAGGCCACCGGTGCAGCGGTAGTCGGCTTCGCCCTCTTCCCGTACGGCGTCCGATCCGCAGACAGGGCATTGGCGCGGCATGGTGAACACCTGCGCATCGGCGACCCGCTTGTCCGGCAGGACAGAGACGACCTCCGGGATCACATCCCCGGCGCGGCGCACGACCACGGTATCGCCGATGCGCACGTCCTTGCGCCGGGCTTCGTCCTCGTTGTGCAGCGTGGCATTGGTCACCGTCACGCCACCCACGAACACGGGCGCGAGCTTGGCCACCGGCGTGAGCTTGCCGGTGCGGCCGACCTGGACATCAATGGCCAGCACCGTCGTGAGCTGCTCCTGCGCAGGGTATTTGTGCGCCACGGCCCAGCGCGGCTCGCGGGTCACAAAGCCCAGCTGTTTCTGCAGCGCCAGGCTGTTGACCTTGTAGACCACGCCGTCGATGTCATAGGGCAGCTTGTCGCGTTCCCCGCCGATGCGCTGGTGAAAGGCGATGAGCTCCGCCGCGCCGGTGGCCAGCGTGGTGTGGCCGGACACCGGGAAGCCCCAGGACTTCAGGGTAAGCAGTGTCTGGTACTGCGTTTCGAAGATCGGGCCGCCCTGTTCGGGCGGCGTCATCTCGCCCCAGCCGTAGGCAAAAAAGCTCAGCGGGCGCTGCCTTGAAATGGCCGGGTCCAGCTGCCGCACCGCGCCCGCCGCGGCATTGCGCGGGTTGACGTAGGTCTTCTCGTTCTTCATGCCCTGGGCAATCTTCTCGCGCTGGCGCTCGTTGAGCGCCTCGAAGTCGTCGCGCCGCATGTAAACCTCGCCGCGCACCTCGAGCACCGGGGGAGCGTCTTCAGGAAGCCGTAGCGGAATCTGGTTGATACCCCGGATGTTCTGCGTGACGTCCTCGCCGATTTCCCCGTCGCCGCGCGTCGCGGCCTGCACCAGCACGCCGCCCTCGTAGCGCAGGTTGATGGCCAGGCCGTCGAATTTGAGTTCAGCCACATACTCGACCGCCGGCGACTCAACGGTCGGCTCCAGCGCGATGCCCAGTTCACGCCGCACCCGCGTGTCGAAGTTCTGCGCGCCGGTGGCCTCGATGTCGGTCTCGGTGCGGATCGACAGCATCGGCACCTTGTGGCGGACCTTGATGAACCCGTCCAGCACCTTGCCGCCGACACGCAGCGTGGGTGAATCGGGGCTTTGCTGCTCGGGGTGTGCCTCTTCCAGCGCCTGCAGTTCGCGGAACAGGCGGTCGTATTCGGCGTCCGGGACCGAGGGCTCGTCCAGCACATAGTACTGGTGGCCATAGTGGTGAAGCAGGCGGCGCAGTTCTTCGACGCGGGCCGAAATGTCGGTATTAGCCATGGCGGGAGAAGACGGAGAATGAATCAGGAAAACAGCCGCCGGGCCAGCCCCGAGCCCGCCGACAGGTCGCGCGCATCCAGCGTGTCGTACAGCTGCTCCAGCTCGGAGCCGATCAGGTCCATGGCGTCAGGGCGCAGCACCTGGCCGTTGTCGTCGGTGATGATGCCGTCCATGGCTGCCGCCAGCGCGATGGCGGCGTCGCGCATGCGCACGAAGGGCTGTTCGCTGCGGTGCACCTGCGGCACGTCAAGGCTCAGCGTGACGTCCCGGATGGCCGACTGGGCCGGGTCTTCCGCCATCGCGGCCTGCGTGTCAAAAGACAGGCCCAGCACCGCAGGGGCATGCGGCGCGGTTGCCGGCAACACCATGCGCCCGGGGATCACGCCGCTCAGGAAGCCCTGCCTTGCCGCATGCTGCTGCACGTAGCCGGGGCTCCAGGCCGCATGGCGGGCCCGCAGCGTGAACGAAAGCTGGGCGTCATGCCCGCTGGCGAACTGGTCCAGCTCCCGGGCACGCGCGACCTCATCGAGCATCTCGGGGAATTCGGGCGAGCCGTTGATGGCATCGGCAAAGGCCTGGGCCTTCATCACAAACTCGGAGTATTCGATCTCGTTGAGCGCGCCGGTCCGGTTGGCCAGCTGCACGCCCGCCTGGAAGCTGCCGTAGCGCTGGCCGGCAACCGGCGTTTCCCAGTGCTGCGTCAGCTCGTTCAGGCCTTCCACCGCAAACGGCTTGCTGCCCGCGCGGCGCGTCGGGGGCATGGCCGCCAGGGCGGCGTCGCCGGACACCTGGGCATCCACCACAATGGGCGCGATCACGTCGATCAGCGCATCCAGGCCCGCCTTTTTCTCGGGCACATGCAGCGGCGTGAGCCCGGAGTCAAACACCGGCTCCTGGCGCGCCGCCACCCCCGGCTCTGCACCGTCGGCCTGCGGGGCCACCGGCTCCGGCAGCGCCTGCTTGGGCGCATTGCGGCGGGAAGTCCAGGTGTTGTAGGCCACCACGCCGGCCAGGACCAGGCCGCCGGCAACGGCAAGGCTGATCTGCAGGGTGCTCATGGCGCCGCTCAAGCTGCTTCAGCCATTGACACGGCCGACTCCATGTCCACCGCCACGATGCGCGAAACGCCCTGCTCCTGCATCGTCACGCCAATCAGCTGCTCGGCCATTTCCATGGCGATCTTGTTGTGGCTGATGAAAAGGAACTGCGTGCCGCGGCTCATGGCCGTCACCAGTTTGGCGTAGCGCTCGGTGTTGGCGTCGTCCAGCGGCGCGTCCACTTCGTCCAGCAGGCAGAACGGCGCGGGATTGAGCTGGAAAATCGCGAACACCAGCGCAATCGCGGTGAGGGCCTTCTCGCCGCCTGACAGCAGGTGGATCGTCTGGTTCTTCTTGCCCGGCGGCTGGGCCATGACCTGCACGCCGGAGTCGAGGATTTCGTCTCCCGTCATGACCAGTTTGGCCTGGCCACCGCCGAACAGCTCGGGGAACATCTTGCCGAAGTGCTCGTTGACCACCTTGAAGGTGCCGGCCAGCAGTTCGCGTGTTTCGCCGTCGATCTTCCTGATGGCGTCTTCCAGCGTGGTCATGGCCTCGTTCAGGTCGGCCGACTGGGCATCAAGGAACTGCTTGCGCTCGCTGGCGGTCGCCAGCTCTTCCAGCGCGGCCAGGTTGACCGCGCCGAGCGCTGCGATCTCACGGTGCAGCCGGTCGATCTCGCCCTGCATGCCGCCGAGCCGGACCTTGCCCTCCTCAATCGACTTTGCCACGGCCTCCAGGTCGGCCTGGGCATCGGTGAGAAGCTGCTCGTACTGCTCAAAGCCCAGGCGCGCGGCCTGCTCCTTGAGCTGGAATTCGGTGATGCGCTGGCGCAGCGGGTCCATCTCGCGCTCCAGCTGCAGGCGGCGCTCGTCGCTGGCCCGCAGCTTGGCGGTGAGGTCGTCGTACTCGCTGCGCCTGGCGCCGAGCGTGGCTTCGCGCTCGGCCTTGAGCGACAGCGCGCTCTGCAGGCCGGCCTGGGCCGCGGCATCCGTCAAGCGGGTCAGCTCGTCATGGGCGCGCTGCTCCTCGGCGACCAGCGAGTCGGCCTGCTGTGCAGCGGTTTCAATGGCGCGGGCCAGTTCGCCCTTGCGTGCTTCCAGGCTGCGTTGCGCAAACACCGCCTCCTGGGCCTGCCGCTCCAGGCTGCGCTGCTGCTCGCGGCACTGGGCGAGGCGCCGCTCGGACTCGATCACCCGCTCGTCCAGCTGCGCATGGCGCTCCTGGCTGTCGGCCAGCTGCATGTCGAGTTCTTCAAAGCGGCCCTCGGCGGCCACCCGGCGCTCCTGAAGCTCCTCCAGCTGGCCATCGACTTCCGCCAGGTCAGCATTGATCTGCTCGCTGCGGGCACGGGTCTGCTCGGCAAGCTGCGTGAGGCGCAGGAACTCGACCTGCAGCTCATGCGCGCGGCCCTGGCTCTCAGCGGCCTCGCGGCGGATGCCCACCAGGCGTTGCGATGCGTCCGAGTACGCCGCCTCGGCCCGGATCAGGGACGAACGCGCCTCTTCAGTGATGAAGGCCTGCGCCTTGAGCTGCTTGTCCAGGTTCTCGATTTCCTGGGCGCGGGCCAGCAGGCCGGCCTGCTCGGAGTCCTGCGCGTAGAAGCTGACGCTGTGCGCCGTGATCGCGTGGCCGGTCTTGACGTAAATGACTTCGCCCGGCGCCAGCTTGTCGCGCAGGGCCAGCGCCTCCTCAAAGCCGGGCGCGGTGAAGCAGCCGTGCAGCCAGTCGGTGAGCAAAGCCTTCTGCCCTGCATCGTTCAGGCGCAGCAGGTCGGCCAGGCGCGGCATGGCGGCGGCGGGCTCGGGCACGCCGGCCTGGGGCGGGCTGTAGAAAGCCAGCTTGGCGGGCGGTGCGTCGTTGCCAAAGGCACGCACCATTTCCAGCCGGCTGACTTCCAGCGAGTTCATGCGCTCGCGCAGCGCTGCTTCGAGGGCGTTTTCCCAGCCTTGTTCGATGTGGATGCGGCTCCACAGCCCTTGCAGGCCTTCCAGCCCGTGCTTGGCCAGCCAGGGCGTGAGCTTGCCGTCGGTCTTGACCTTTTCCTGCAGCGCCTTGAGGGCTTCCATGCGGGCGGACAGGTCGGCCTGCCTGTGGCTCTCGGCATTGGAGGACTGCTGCTTTGAGCGGCGGTCTTCGTCGAGCTGCGGCACCTGGTCCTGCAACTCGTGCAGCTGTGCATCGGCGATGCTGGCAGCCTCCTGGGCAGCAGACAGCTGGGATTGCAGGTTGGCCAGCCGCTGTTCGTCAGGTGCGGCCAGGGCGTTGCGGTCAGCGGCGAGCTTCTCGCGGCGCAGGTTGAGCGCGCGCGACTGTTCCTCGATATTGCGCTGGTCGGCGGCCAGCACCTGGATCTGCTGCTGCACCTGGCCCACGCCGGTGCGCTGTTCGTTGGCCTTGGACTGCGCCTGGCGCAGGGCCTCCTCAAGGTCGGGCAAGGCGGTGGCCTGCTCCTCGACCTGGGCGGCCAGCAGCATGGCCTTTTCCTCGGCTTCCACGCCCTGGGCGGCCAGGGTTTCGGTTTCAGCCAGGGCGTCGTCCTTGCGGGCGGCCCATTGCACCGTCTGCTCTTTGAGCTGTGCCAGCCGCTGCTCCACCCGCTGGCGGCCTTCGACGACAAAGCGGATCTCGGCTTCAAGCCGGCCGACTTCGGCGCTGGCTTCGTACAGCAGGCCCTGCGCCTGGTTGACCTGGTCTCCCGCGGCATAGTGCGCCTGGCGGATGGTTTCCAGGTCGGCCTCGATGCGGCGCAGGTCGGCCACGCGGCTTTCAAGGTTGTTGACGGCCTGCTCTGCATCGGCCTTGACCCTGGCCTGGTCAGCCTCGGCCTCGGCACGCTTGAGGAACCACAGCTGGTGCTGCTTGAGCGTCACGTCGCCTTGCAGCGCGTTGTACTTCTGCGCGACTTCGGCCTGCTTCTCGAGCTTTTCGAGGTTGGCGTTGAGCTCGCGCAGGATGTCTTCAACCCGGGTCAGGTTCTCGCGGGTGTCCGACAGGCGGTTCTCGGTCTCGCGGCGGCGTTCCTTGTATTTGGACACGCCGGCGGCCTCTTCAAGGAACAGGCGCAGTTCTTCGGGCTTGGACTCGATGATCCGGCTGATCGTGCCCTGGCCGATGATGGCGTAGGCGCGCGGGCCCAGGCCGGTGCCCAGGAACACGTCCTGCACGTCGCGGCGGCGCACCGGCTGGTTGTTGATG
>JAZKDA010000272.1:0-11219 GCA_040387815.1 Pseudomonadota bacterium
GAAGGACGCCGGGTCCTTCAAGCCGGTGGTGGTGCCGCCCTTGAGCGACACCAGCAGGCGGCCGCCCTCGACGCGGTAGCCGGTGGAGTCGGCATGCGAGCCGCGCTCCAGCGGCGCGGCCTGGTCCAGCACCTGGCGGGCATAGGCGATCACCTTGGCGCCACGCACCGGGTTGTAGCCTGGGCCCTTGGTCGCGCCGCCGTCTTCGGACAGGGCGTCGGTGCCGTACAGGGCGTCATAGAGCGAGCCCCAGCGCGCATTGGCGGCATTGAGCGCATAGCGGGCGTTGAGGATGGGCACCACCAGCTGCGGGCCGGCCTGCAGGGCCAACTCGGCGTCGACGTGGGTGGTGGTGGCCTTGGCGCCGGCGGGCGGCGGCACCAGATAGCCGATCTTCTCCAGGAAGGCTCGGTAGGCCGGCATGTCGGCGATCGGGCCGGGGTGCGCGACGTGCCAGGCATCGAGCTCGGTTTGCAGACGGTCGCGTTCGGCCAGCAGCGCGGCGTTCTTGGGCGCCAGGTCATGAACGATGGCGTCCAAGCCGCGCCAGAAGGCGGCACGGTCCACGCCGGTGCCGGGCAGCACCTGCTCGTCGACAAAGCGGGCCAGGGCGGCGTCGACCTTGAGGCCGTGGATGTCTGTGCGGGTGCTCATGCGGAAAACTCCTGGATGAATGTGAGAGGGACAAGCGCCGCAACTCGCGCCGGCCGCGCCTGTGCGCCGGGCGTGGGAGGGGTCTTGGGTCGCTGATTGAAGCAGACTGTATTAGATATGGCGTGGATAATGAATACCGAAAATTTTCAACTCACTTATGACCTGAATGAGGGTAATCAAATGAGCGCCATGCCCGCTGATCGGGCCACGTCCAGCGCCTGGGCCGTCTGAAGGCCTCCCGCGATGGACCGCCTCAAGCAGCTCGAATCGTTCGTCTCGGCCGCCGCCCGCGGCAGCCTGTCGGCGGCGGCGCGCGCCGAAGGCGTGGCGCCGGCCGTGATCGGGCGGCGGCTGGACGCGCTGGAAGAGCGGCTGGGCGTCAAGCTGCTGGTGCGCACCACCCGGCGCCTGAGCCTCACGCACGAGGGTAGCGCCTTCCTGGAAGATTGCCAGCGCCTGCTGGCCGACATCGCCAGCGCCGAGGCCAGCGTGAGCGCCGGCGGTGTCAAGGCCAGCGGCCACCTGCGCATCACGGCGCCAGCCGGCTTCGGGCGGCGGCACGTCGCGCCCTTGGTGCCCCCGTTTCGCCAGGCGCACCCCGAGGTGACGCTGTCGCTCAACCTGAGCGACCGGGTGGTCGACCTGGCCGCCGAGGGCTACGACTGCGCAGTGCGCGTCGGCGATTTCCCCGATTCATCCCTGGTCAGCGTGCGCCTGGCCGACAACCGGCGCCTGTGCGTGGCCACGCCCGAGTACCTGCGCCGCTGTGGCACGCCGCGCCATCCGGGCGAGCTGGGCCGCTTCGATTGCCTGACCCTGTCGACCGACGCCTCGCAGTCGCGCGGCTGGGCCTTCCAGGAGGCGGGCGAGGTGAGTTATCTCAAGCCTGGGGGGCCGCTCGATTGCTCCGACGGCCAGGTGCTGCACGACTGGTGCCTGCGGGGCCAGGGCATTGCCTGGCGCAGCACCTGGGAGGTCGAGGCCGAGATCGCCAGCGGCCAGCTGGTCGAGGTGCTGGCCGATTTCGCGGCACCCCCCAACGGCATCTACGCCGTGTTTCCGCAGCGCAAGCACCTGCCACTGCGGGTGCGCTTGTGGCTGGACTTTCTCAAGCACCACTACGGGCAGCCGGACTACTGGTCGGCCGAGCCGCCCGACGACGGCAGGGTCAGGCCTTCTTCTTGAGGCACTCGGACATGTGGGCCTTGCGCTCGTCGCCCTTCATGTCCTTGGCGCTGGCGTTGCAGGCCTTCATCTTGTCCTGCTGGGTCATCGCCGCGGTGGGCTTGGCCTTCAGGCAATCGGACATGAAGGCCTTGCGCTCGTCGCCCTTCTTGTCGCCGGCATCCTTGTTGCACTGGCCCATCTTGTTCTGCTGGGCCGTCGGCGCCTTGGCGGGGGCGTCGGCGGCTTGAGCGGCGCCGAAGGACAGGGCCAGGCCCAGGGCGATCAGGGAGAGGGATTTCTTCATGGTACTTCCGAAGAGTGAAACAACGATCCCGAACGGGATGTCAGCTTAACGCCAGGAATGGGGCCGCCGATGACCGCCCCGTAAAATCGTTCGATGCTTCTCGTCACTCAAGAACTGCTCGGCGCGCTCGCGGCCGGGCTGGAACAGCTTCAACCCGGCGCCGGGGACAAGGCGGCCTTCGAGTCGCCCAAGGCCGCCGCCCACGGCGACTTGGCCTGCACCGCCGCCATGCAGCTGGCCAAGCCGCTGCGCCAGAACCCGCGGCAGGTGGCTGAGGCACTGAAGGCCGCGCTGCTGGCCAGCCCCGCCTTCCAGCAGTGGGTGGATGCCATCGAGATCGCCGGCCCCGGCTTCATCAACATCCGCCTCAAGCCCGCCGCCAAGCAGCAGGTGGTGCGCGAGGTGCTGGCGCAGGCGGGCGATTTCGGCCGCCTGCCGGCGCTGGGCCGGCGCATGCTGGTGGAGTTCGTCTCGGCCAACCCGACCGGCCCGCTGCATGTGGGCCACGGCCGCCAGGCGGCCCTGGGCGACGCCCTGTGCAATCTGTACGCCAGCCAGGGCTGGGACGTGCATCGTGAGTTCTATTACAACGACGCGGGCGTGCAGATCGGCACCCTGGCCACTTCGACGCAGCTGCGCATCCAGGGCATCAAGCCGGGCGATGCGCAGTGGCCCGAGGCCGCCTACAACGGCGACTACATCCAGGACATCGCCAACGACTTCCTGGCGAAAAAGACGGTGAAGTCCGACGACCGCGAATACACCGCCTCGGGCGATCCGCATGACCTCGACGGCATCCGCCTGTTCGCCGTGGCCTACCTGCGCCACGAGCAGGATCTGGACCTGCAGGCCTTCGACGTGCGCTTTGACCACTACTACCTGGAGTCCAGCCTCTACACCAGCGGCAAGGTCGACGCCGCGGTGCAGCGCCTGCGCGAGGCCGGCAAGACCTACGAGCACGACGGCGCCCTGTGGCTCAAGTCGACCGATTACGGCGACGACAAGGACCGCGTCATGCGCAAGGGCGACGGCAGCTACACCTACTTCGTGCCGGACGTGGCCTATCACATCGCCAAGTGGGAGCGCGGCTTCGCCAAGGCGATCAACATCCAGGGCACCGACCACCACGGCACCATCGCCCGCGTGCGCGCCGGCCTGCAGGCCGTGAACCTGGGCATTCCGCAGGGCTATCCCGACTACGTGCTGCACACCATGGTGCGCGTCGTGCGCGGCGGCCAGGAGGTCAAGATCTCCAAGCGCGCCGGCAGCTATGTCACCCTGCGCGACCTGATCGAGTGGACCAGCAAGGACGCGGTGCGCTTCTTCCTGCTCTCGCGCAAGCCGGACACCGAGTACACCTTCGACGTCGACCTGGCCGTGGCCAAGAACAACGACAACCCGGTCTACTACGTCCAGTACGCGCACGCCCGCATCTGTTCGGTGCTGACGGCCTGGGGCGGCGATGCGGCCACGCTCAAGGATGCGGACCTGTCGCCGCTCGATTCCGCCGCGGCGCAGGCGTTGATGCTGGTGCTGGCCCGCTACCCCGCCATGCTCACCGCCGCGGCGCAGGATTTCGCGCCACACGACGTCACCTTCTACCTGCGCGAGCTGGCGGCCGCCTATCACAGCTATTACGACGCCGAGCGCATCCTGGTCGACGACGCGGCGGTCAAGACGGCCCGTCTGGCGCTGGTGGCCGCGTGTGCGCAGGTATTGCACAATGGCCTGGCCATGCTGGGCGTGAGCGCTCCGGGCAAGATGTGATCGGCAGGAACACCACAGTGAAAAAGCATCAGCGCGGCAATACCTTCCTCGGCATCGTCATCGGCGTGGTGATCGGCCTGGGCGTCGCCCTGGCCGTGGCCATGTACGTCACCCGGGTGCCGGTGCCCTTCATGAACAAGGGCCAGACCCGGGGCAACGAGCAAGATGCCGCCGAGTCGCGCAAGAACCAGAACTGGGATCCGAACGCGCCGCTGTACGGCAAGAACCCGGCTCGGCCACAGGCGCCCGCGTCCGGCGCTGTGAATTCGGCCGCACCCGTGGCGCCCGCGGTGATCGGAGCACCCGCGCCGGCTCCGGTGCCCGCCGCTGTGGCGGCCCCGCCGGCGCCGGCCACGCGGCCGCCGCCGCGGACCTCGGCCGACCCCCTGGGCGAGCTGGCGACCGCGCGCGCCGGCACCGCCGCCGCCGATCCCTTCATCTACTTCGTGCAGGCCGGCGCCTTCCGCTCGCCCGACGAGGCCGAGGCCCAGCGCGCCAAGCTGTCGCTGATGGGGCTGGAGGCGCGGGTCACCGAGCGCGAGCAGTCCGGGCGCCAGGTGTTTCGGGTGCGCATCGGCCCCTTCGATCAGCGCGAAGACGCCGACCGCGGCAAGGCGCGCCTGGAGGCCGGCGGCATCGAGGCGGCCCTGGTGCGCGTACAACGCTGAACCTTCTCGCGCCGCCCCGCTCAGATTGCCAGAAACTCCGGAGCCCGAACCCATGAAAAGACGCGTGTTTTCCGCCTCATTGCTCGCCACCGGCGCGCTCGCCTTGCCTCAGTGGGCTTTCGCGCAGCGCATCCCCAAGGAGGGCACGGAATACAGGACGCTTCGCCGCCCGGCGGTCAGCGAGGTGCCGTCCGGCAAGATCGAGGTGGTCGAGTTCTTCTGGTACAGCTGCCCCCACTGCAACAACTTCGAGCCGCAGCTGGAGGCCTGGGCCAAGGCGGCGCCGCCCGATGTGGTGTTGCGGCGCATCCCGGTGGGCTTTCGCGAAGATTTCCTGCCTCAGCAGCGCCTGTTTTTTGCGCTCGAGGGCCTGGGCAAGGTCGGGGAACTGCATGCCAAGGTGTTCCATGCCATCCATGCCGAGCGGCAGCCCGTCAACCGGGAGGACGGCATCGTGGCCTGGGCGCAAAAGCAGGGCATCGACAAGGCCAGATTCCTGGAGGTCTACAACTCCGACTTCGTCACGACCAAGGTCAAGCAGGCCCTGGTGCTTCAGGAAGCCTATGCCGTCGAGGGCGTGCCCGCGCTGGGCATCGCCGGGCGCTATTACACCGACGGCGGCATGGCCGGCACCATGGCCCGGGCGCTGCAAGTGGCCGATTTCCTGATCGCTCAAGTCCGGCGGTAAGGCCTGACCGCGTGGGCGGTCAGGGGGATTCGGCGGCTACAATGCACGCAAGTTTCGTGCCGTATGCAACACCTTCCACACCCCTCGACCTTCGCCCTGGCTTTCGCCGTGGCCCTGACCCTGGCAGCGCCTCTGGCGCATGCAGAGAGGGCGGACCGCCTCAAGCCGATGCAGGTCGAGGCCGATTCCCTGCGCTACGACGACCTGCGCCAGACCAGCATCTTCACCGGCAAGGTGGTCGCCACCAAGGGCACCATCCTCATCCGTGGAGCCCGCATCGAGGTGCGGCAGGACGCCGAAGGCTTCCAGCATGGCGTGGTCACGGCCGAGCCCGGCAAACGCGCTTTCTGGCGCCAGAAGCGCGAAGGCGTGGATGAGTACCTGGAAGGCGAGGGCGAGACCATCGAATACGACGGCAAGCTCGACCGTGTGAAGTTCATCTCCCGCGCCGAGATGCGGCGCTTGCGGGGCGACACCGTGGCCGACGAGAGCAGCGGCAACGTGATCACCTACGACAACACCACCGACCAGTTCTCGGTCGATGGCGGCGTGGCCGGCACCCGTGCGGCCAACCCCGGCGGGCGCGTGCGCGCCACCTTGGCGCCGCGCGCGCCGGCCGGGGCGGGAGCGCCAACGCCCGCGCCCGCCGGTGCGTCATTGCGGCCCAGCCCCGACCTGGGCGGGGAGCGCCGGTGACGGTGCAGCAGCCCGGCCCGACGCGGGACGCGCAAGACGCCGCCACCACCAGCCGACTCGAAGCGCGGCACCTGCAGAAAAGTTACGGCAGCCGCAAGGTCGTCAAGGATGTGTCCCTGGCCGTCTCCAAGGGCGAGGTGGTCGGCTTGCTGGGCCCCAACGGCGCCGGCAAGACCACATCGTTTTACATGATCGTGGGCCTGGTGCGCGCCGACGCCGGCGAGATCTCCATCGACGGCCGCGCGGTCCAGGGCATGCCCATCCACCGCCGCTCGCGGCTGGGCCTTTCCTACCTGCCCCAAGAGGCGTCGATCTTCCGGCGGCTGAACGTGCAGGACAACGTGCGAGCGGTGCTGGAGCTGCAGCGCGACGAGCAGGGCCACCCGCTGGCGCGCACCGAGATCGAACGCCGGCTCGATGCCCTGCTGCAGGATCTGCGGGTCGAGCACCTGCGCGACTCGCCGGCAGTGGCGCTGTCGGGCGGCGAACGCCGCCGCGTCGAGATCGCCCGCGCGCTGGCCACCCAGCCGCGCTTCATCCTGCTGGACGAGCCCTTCGCCGGCATCGACCCGATCGCCGTGATCGAGATCCAGCGCATCATCAGCTTCCTGAAGTCGCGCGGCATCGGTGTGCTGATCACCGACCACAACGTGCGCGAGACGCTGGGCATCTGCGACCACGCCTACATCATCAGCGACGGCGAAGTGCTGGCGCAGGGCACGCCCAACGACATCGTGAACAACGCCGACGTGCGCCGGGTGTACCTCGGTGAGCACTTCCGGATGTAGGGCCTGGGGCATCCATGAAGCAGGGCCTTTCCCTTCGCGTCTCGCAGCACCTCGCGCTCACGCCGCAGCTGCAGCAATCGATCCGCCTGCTGCAGCTGTCCACGCTGGAGCTGTCGCAGGAAGTCGAGCAGATGCTCGACGACAACCCCTTCCTGGAGGTGTCGCTGGACGAAGCGCCGCGCGAGGAGTTCGGCGTCGCCAAGTCCGATGCGCCGGCGCCCGAGTCCGACGGCTTCGAGCCCTCGGGTGATGCGTCCGGCTCGGTCGAGGGCGAGCACGAGGCGCCGCTCGAGGCGGGGCCCAGCGACTGGGAGGGCGAGGGCAGCACCGAGGTCGTGCCCGACGACGGCGAGTGGGGCGGCGAGGCGCCGGCGCGCCGCAATGACACCGACGGCGACGACGTCGACGCCACCGAGCTCGCTCGCGGGGGCGAGTCGTTGCAGGCCCACCTGCACCGCCAGGCCCTGGCCCTGCGCCTGTCCGAAGAGGACAAGGCGGCGCTGCGCTTTTTGATCGAATCGCTCAACGACGACGGCTGGCTGGAGGATTCGCTCGAATCGCTCGCCGCCTCGTTGGCTCCGCAAGACCTGGAGCAGCAGGAGGAGCTGGTGCACCACTTCAGCGTGGCCCTGCACCTGCTGCAGCACCTGGAGCCCACCGGCGTGGGCGCGCGCAATCTGGCCGAGTGCCTCACGCTGCAACTGCGAGCCAGCGCCAAGGATGCGCCCGACGACGAGGTGGTGCGGGCCGCGCTGGCGATCTGCCGCCAGCCGATGGACCTGCTGGCGCGGCGCGACCTGCGCCGGCTGGGGCAGCTCACCGGCGAGAGCGAGGCGCGGCTGCGCGCGGCCATCGGCCTGATCGGCCGGCTCGAGCCCAAGCCCGGCCGCCGCTTCGTCGACGTCGAGCGCAACATCGTCGTGCCCGACGTCATCGTCACCCGCATCGGCAAGCCCGGCCAGCCGCGCTTTCGGGTGCAGCTCAATCCCGACGTGATGCCGCGCCTGCGCGTGCACGATGTCTATGCCGGCGCGCTCAAGGCGCACCGGGGCGAAGGCCACCAGGCACTGCAGCAGCGGCTGCAGGAGGCGCGCTGGTTCATCAAGAACATCCAGCAGCGCTTTGACACCATCCTGCGGGTGTCCAACGCCATCGTCGAGCGGCAAAAGAACTTCTTCGTGCACGGCGAGCTGGCGATGCGCCCGCTGGTGCTGCGCGAGATCGCCGACGAGCTGGGCCTGCACGAATCGACCATCTCGCGCGTGACCACCGCCAAGTACATGGCCACGCCCTACGGCACCTTCGAGCTGAAGTATTTCTTCGGCTCGGCGCTGGGCACGGAAACCGGCGGCAATGCGTCCAGCACCGCGGTGCGCGCGCTGATCCGCCAGTTCGTCGCCAGCGAGAGCGACAAGAAACCCCTGTCCGACAGCCAGATCAGCGACATGCTGCGCGAGCAGGGCATCGAATGCGCCCGCCGCACCGTCGCCAAGTACCGCGAGGCGCTGCGCATCGCTCCCGCCAACCTGCGCAAGGCGCTATGAACGACCTCCAACTTTTCCTGCCCTGCGCGGCCGGCGTCGAAGACTTTCTGGCCGACGAGGTGCACCGGCTCACCGGCCAGGCCGGCGACGACCTGCTGGTCGGCCGCGGCGGCGTGGTGGTGCGTGCGCCCTGGCGCGACGCCCTGCGCCTGAACCTGCACAGCCGCCTGTCGCAGCGCGTGCTGGTGCAGCTGTCGCACACGCCCTACCGCGGCGAGGACGATCTCTACCAGGCCGGCGCCGCGGTGGCCTGGGAATCGTGGTTCACTGCCCGCCAGACGATCAAGGTGGAGGTGACCGCCCAGCACAGCCCCCTCAAGAGCCTGAACTTCGCGGCGCTCAAGATCAAGGACGCGGTGGTCGACCGCTTTCGCAACAAGGCCGGCACGCGGCCCAGCGTGGACACGCAGCGCCCCGATGTGCGCCTGTACGCCCACCTCACCTCCACCCACTGCACGCTGTACATCGACACCTCGGGCGAGCCGCTGTTCAAGCGCGGCTGGCGCGAGGACACGGGTGAGGCACCGCTGAAGGAAACCCTGGCCGCCGCGATGATCGCCGCCAGTGGCTGGGACGCCACGCTGCCGCTGTACGACCCCTGCTGCGGCAGCGGCACCATCGCCATCGAGGCCGCGCAGGTGGCCTGCGGCATTGCGCCCGGCCTGCTGCGCCGCTTCGGCTTCGAGCGCCTGCTGCCCTACCAGGCGCATGTCTGGGCCCAGCTCAAGGACGAGGCCCAGCAGCAGCGCCGCCCCAGCCCGGTGGCCATCCACGGCAGCGACGTGGCCTTTCGCATGGTCGACTTCGCCAACCGCAATGCGCAGCGCGCTGGCGTCGAAGGCGTGGTGCAGTTTCGCGGCGGCGACGCGCTGCAGCGGATGCCGCCCTGCCCGGCGCCGGGCGTGATGCTGGTCAACCCGCCCTACGGCGAGCGCATCGACACCGCCGGTGTCGCCGGCCGCAGCCAGGGTGGACGCGAGCGCGCGCAGGCCGAGGGCGACGACGATTTCTTCGCCCAGCTGTCGGCGCACTGGAAGAAAAACTACGCCGGCTGGACCGCCTGGGTGCTCACCCCCGACCTCAAGCTGCCGTCTCGCATGCGCCTGAAGGAATCGCGCCGTGTGCCGATGTGGAACGGCCCGATCGAGTGCCGCCTGTTCCGCTTCGACATGGTCGCCGGCTCCGCGCGCGCGCCGCGCGAGGCTGCGCCGGCATGAGCGCAGCGCCAGCATGAGCCTGGGTCTGAACCGCCCATTGGTGCTGGACACCAACATCGTGTTGGACCTGTGGGTCTTCGCCGATGAAGCGGCGAGGCCGCTGCGCGAGGCGCTGCTGGCCGGCGAGCTGGCCTGGCTGGCCACCGCTGCCATGCGCGACGAGCTCGCCCGCGTGCTGCACTACCCGCAGATCGCGCCGCGCCTGGCCTACTACGAACTGCAGCCGCCGCAGGTGCTGGCGCACTTCGACCGCCATGCCCGCCTGGTCGAGCCGCCAGCGCGCGCGCCGCTGCGCTGCAGCGACCCCGACGACCAGAAGTTCATCGACCTCGCCGTGGCCCGCCAGGCCCTGCTTCTGAGCAAGGACCGTGCGGTGCTCTCCATGAGAAAGCGCTTGGCCGCCTGGTCCGTCCAGGCCCACGCGGCGCTGCCCGCCTTCACACCCGCACCATGACCGCCACCTCCGACACCCCCCCGCTGGGCCCCGACGATTTCGACGCCCAGGATGCCGAGCTGGACGCGCTGCGCGAACGCGACGAGATCACGCCCGACTGGGAGTTCTGCGAGGGCTTCATGGCCGCTCTGGTGTGCTGCCGCCGGCCCATCCCGGCCGAGGAATACTGGCCGGTGCTGCTGGGCGAGGCCTTCCGGCCGATGGAACACATGGAGTTCGTCTGGCGTTGGAAGCGCCGCTGGGCGGAGATCGAGGCCGGGCTCGACGCCGAGGTCGACACCCTGGAGGACGAGCGCGCCTACCAACCCGAGGTGCTGGACGTGCGCGGCGCGCTGCTGGCGATGCCTGAAGGCGAGCGCGGCGACACGGACCTGGCCGCGCTGCCCTCGTTCGCTGAAGCCTGGGCCAACGGCTTCCTGCATGCGGTGCAGGCCTGGCCCGAGGACTGGGCCCCGCCGCGCGACCGCGAAGCCGCCGACATGCTGCGCGATGCGCTCGAGGCTGTCGAACAGCTGGCCCTGCCCGACACTGGCAAGCCGTCGCTGTCCATGCACACCGAGGACGGCCCGCCCAGCGTCAGCGAGCAGCGCCTGGAAGACTTCGGCGAGGCGCTGTGGGCGGTGTACGACCTGCGTCAGCTCTGGAAGAGCCTGGGCCCGCGCGTGGAGGCCCTGCGCAAGGCGCCCGAGCCGGGCCGCAACGACCCCTGCCCCTGCGGCAGCGGCAAGAAATACAAGAAGTGCCACGGCGCCTGAGGCCGCGCGGCGTCAAGGCGTGAAGCGGTCGGCCGCCTCGGTCTCTTGGTCTTCGGGCGTGGCCCGAACCAGCGCCACCAGCCGCTCCAGCGCGTGCCGCACCGTGGCCGCGCGCACCGCGGCGCGGTCGCCGTCGAAGTGGCGCAGCTCACTGCTGAGCATGCCGTCGATCATGAATCCGAACCAGACGGTGCCTACCGGCTTGTCGGCACTGCCGCCGCTGGGGCCGGCCACGCCGGTGACGGCCACGCCCACCCGCGCCCTTGACTGGCGCACCGCGCCATGCGCCATGGCCCTTGCCACGACCTGGCTGACCGCCCCGTGGGAGGCGATCTGCGCCGCGTCCACGCCCAGCATGTCGCACTTGGCCTCGTTGGAGTAAGTGACGAAGCCGCGGTCGAACCACTCGCTGGAGCCGGCGCGGTCGGTGCAGGCGGCGGCGATCATGCCACCGGTGCAGCTCTCGGCCGTGGCCATCATCCAGCCGCGGCGTGGCAGCAGCTGCGCCAGTTCGGCC
>JAZKDA010000272.1:11290-22587 GCA_040387815.1 Pseudomonadota bacterium
TCGTGGCGACGTCATTCATACGAACCTCCACAACGCGATCACCAGCAGCGTGCAAAACGCCGCCACCAGGTCGTCCAACAGGATGCCGAAACCGCCGCCCCAGCCGAAGCCGTGGAACCGCCGATCGGCCCAACCCACCGGCCCGGGCTTGACCGCGTCGAAGAAGCGAAACAGCGCGAAGGCCGCCAGTTGCGCCGCAAATCCCGCCGGCATCAGCAGCCACAGCACGATCCAGAACGCCACGATCTCGTCCCACACCACGTTGCCCGGGTCGAGGCTGCGCAGGTTGCGGGCCGTGACCGTGCAGGCCCACCAGCCCACCGCCAGCGAGGCCAGCATAAGCCAGCCGAACGCGGCGGGCGGCAGCCAGGCCTGCAGCAGCAGAAAACTCACCCAGCCCCACAAGGTGCCGGCGGTCCCCGGGGCCACCGGCGCCAGCCCGGCGCCAAAGCCCAGCGCGATGGCATGCGCCGGATGCGAGAAGGTAAAGCGCAGGGTCGGGCGCAGGGGAGGGCGCGGGGTGCGGGGCGGATGAAGGGCCGGTGCGTCGGCGGCGGAAGTCATGCGCGCGATGTTAGGTCAGACCCGCGCGCACGCATCACCGGCAGCGGCCATGCACACGCCGGAAAATCCGCGGCTCGATGGCGCCGGCCTGCGCCCACAGCCCGCGCTGCGCGGCACGTGCCAGCGCCTCCTGCGCGTCATACGGCCCGGCGCGGCCCCGCCACCGGTACGACCACGCATGCCCTTGCGACACCATCCAGGCGCCCAGGTCGGGCACCGCGGCGGTGCCGATGCGGCGCAGCTGCCGGTCGTAGTCATCGCGTCCGCGCCCTTGGACCCGCACATGCTGGCCGATCGCCTGCCAGCGCAAGGCATCGCGCGCGGCCAGACCGTGAGGCTGGCAGATCTCGGGCGCGTCGATGCCCACGATACGAACGCGCCGCGCCTTGCCGCCGTGCGCGGGGCGCACCCAGACCGAGTCGCCGTCGGTGACATGGCTGACCCTGCCTTCCAAGGCGCGTGGCGCACTGGCCTGGGCCGGGCCCGCCAGCATGGCGGCCAACAGCGTGACGACGAAGGCGGCCCACAGCGGCACCGCGGCGCGGCGCAGGCGCTGGACGGGCATGCGCTCAGGCGAAGTGATCGAAGGATGCATGGGCAATCGGTAGCGGCTGGCCCTGCGCATCGAGCAGGCGCAGCCCGGGCTGTGCGTCGATGCGGCCGATGCGGGTCACGGGCGTGTTGGCGGCGGCGCCGGCGGCCCGCACCGCCGCACGCGCGGTGGCGGGCGCGGTAAAGCACAGCTCGTAGTCATCGCCGCCAGTCAGCGTGAACTCGAGCTGGCGCGCGGCGTCGACCGCCGCGCCCGCCGCCAACAGGGGGACAACGGCCGTGCTCTCGACGGTGGCCCCGACCTGGCTGCGCTCAAGGATGTGGCCCAGGTCGCCCAGCAGCCCGTCGCTCACATCGATGGCGGCGCTGGCGACGCCGCGCAGCGCCAGCCCCAGGCCCACCCGGGGTTCGGGTTGCTCCAGCCGCCGCCGCGCGGCCTCGAACACCGCCGCATCGACCGACAGCGTGCCGCGAAACACCTCCAGCGCCAGCCGGGCATCGCCCAGGGTGCCGCTCACCCATACATCGTCGCCCGCCCCCGCGCCGCTGCGCAACAGGGCCTGTCCGGCGGGCACTTCGCCGAACACGGTGATGCAGATCGACAAGGGGCCGCGCGTGGTGTCGCCGCCCACCAGCTCGCAGCCGTGCGCGTCGGCCAGCGCCAGCAGCCCGCGCGAAAACGGGGCCAACCAGGCTTCGTCGGCCCGCGGCAACGACAGGGCCAGCGTGAACGCCAGCGGCCGCGCGCCGCAGGCGGCCAGATCGCTCAGGTTGACCGCCAGGCACTTGTGGCCCAGCCGCGCGGGGTCGACCGTGGCCAGGAAATGCCGGCCCTCGATCAGCAGATCGGTGGACACGGCCAGCTGCATGCCGGGCGTGGGTGCCAGCAAGGCGCAGTCGTCGCCCACGCCCAGCGGGCTGCGGCGCACCGGGCGCTGGAAGAAACGCGCGATCAGGTCGAATTCACCCATGGCGGGTGAGCATAGCCGCTGCGCGCGTGGGCGAAACAAGTGGTTGCAACAAGGCTTCAAAACGAACCCATGACCGGAGGCGCCCGGCGCAAACTGAGCCGTGAGCAGGTGTGAACGATTCCGCGAATACATTCACATCGACAGATCAAACCGGATGATCGGATGCAGACAGAAAACAAGTTCCGAACCTTGGCGCACCAGTTGGCGCAGATCCTGCGGGTGTATGCGGACAGCTTCGAGGAGTGGCGCCTGGAGCCCAGCGACGTGGGCCGCTACGAGCGCACCCATGCCAACCTCGATCTGGTGCGCGTGCTCACGGACAAGACCTTCCCCGGCGGGCGCGGCGAATTGGGCGAGCTGATGCTGGCCCATGCCGACCTGAAGATGATGGTGCTGCGCCGCCACATGGCGCGCCAGCCAGGTGACGGCGGGCGCAATGACTTCGAGGCGCCCCTGCAGGCGCTGCAGACGCGCCACGACGACGCGGTGGCGGCCCTGCTCTCGGTGTGCATGCAGCGCAGCGGATCGCTTGGGCGGCGGGGTGCGGGTGCCGCGGCGTCGGATCCGTTGCCAAGCGCACAGCCCGGGCGGCGACGACCGGCGTGAGAGAACCGGGGTTAGTGCAGCACCCGCCGCGTCCCGTCGTCCAGCACGAACATCGGCACTTCACTCTCAAAGCGCTCGCCGTCCTCGGCGACGAAGAAGTAGCTGCCGTGCATGGTCCCGCTGGGCGTGCGCAGGCGGCAGCCGCTGGAATACTGGAACGATTCGCCCGGTTTGAGCAGGGGCTGATGGCCGACCACACCCAAGCCCTTGACCTGCTCGATCTGGCCGGTGGCGTCGGTGATGATCCAATGCCGCGAGATCAGCTGCGCCGTAACCTCACCGGTGTTGGTGATGGTGATCGTGTAAGCGAAGCTGTAGATCCCCTGCGACGGCGCCGATTGCTCGGGCAGGAACTGGGGGGCGACCTCGACGCGGAACTGGTACTTGGCCATGGCCGGATCTTACCGGGCCGCGGTTCTGGGAAAATCGGCGCCATGACCCGCAGCACCGTCCATCGCATCGCCCCCTCCCTTCTTTCAGCCGACTTCGCCCGCCTGGGCGAGGAAGTGCGCAACGTCATCGGCGCCGGCGCCGACTGGATCCACTTCGACGTGATGGACAACCATTACGTGCCCAACCTCACTTTCGGTCCCATGATCTGCTCGGCGCTGCGCCCGCATGCCCGCAAGGCCGACGGCACCGCGGTGCCGATCGACGTGCACCTGATGGTGTCGCCGGTCGACGCGCTGGCGCAGTCCTTCGCCGAGGCGGGGGCGGACCTGATCAGCTTCCACCCCGATGCGTCCACCCATGTGCATCGCAGCGTGCAGGCGATCAAGGCGCGCGGCTGCAAGGCCGGCCTGGTGTTCAACCCGGCCTCGTCGCTGGACGTGCTCGACTGGATGATCGACGAGATCGACCTCATCCTCATCATGAGCGTCAACCCCGGCTTCGGCGGCCAGGGCTTCATCGACTCGGCCTTGCGCAAAGTCGAACAGGCCCGCCGCCGCATCGACGCCAGCGGCAAGGACATCCGGCTGGAGGTCGACGGCGGCATCAAGGCCGACAACATCGCCCGGGTGGCGGCCGCCGGCGCGGACACCTTCGTGTCGGGCAGCGCGATCTTCGGCAAGCCGGATTACCGCGCGGTGATTGACGCCATGCGCAAGGCACTGGCTGGCGACAGGGTCTAGGATCGCCTTTTCCCTGAGGAAATACCTTGCGGAAACTCATAGCGCGCGTAAGCGCCGGATCTTGAGAACAGAACAGTCGTCTCGGATACCTTGCAATACCATGTTTGCGGGTGGCCGTTACCCCGTAATTTGAGGGCCAGCGGCCGCAGGACGGCGGCGCAGGTGCCCTTGGCATGGCGCACAGAGGCGTATGCGATCCATTCCACTTTCGCCCTGCGCGCGGCGGCCGCAAGCTGGTGGCAGTGGCGATAGTCGTTGATGTCGGCCCACAGCGCGGCAAGCTTCACCCAGGGCGGCTCGTAGAGCGTGAGGGCCAAGCCATTGACCAGGGCGGCGAAGAGCGTGAGCTCCACCTGGATCGGCTTGCCCGTTCGCAAGCCCTCGCTGTCCATGAAAAAGCGCCACCGCCAATAGGCGACCTCGGCACAAGCCGTTTGGGTGTCGCTGGCGCCGTACCAGATGCCCAGCTCATGCGACTTGCGAAACCTCGATTCGCAGGCTGATGGGTAGCGATAGGGGGTGGACAGAAGGAAGTCCAGCCCTTGCGCGACGTCGGGCACTGGCGGCTTGCTTGCCTCCAACAGCTCTTCGAGCACAGCCTGCTCGTCGAGGCTGTCGACGAGCTGCATGGTGGCGACGACGTGCTGGGCCTCGACGGCGCGCCAGAACTCGCCACTGACCCTCTTGGCTGAACTGTTGACCCAGCCCTTGCGCAACCATTCGTCGGCTTGGGGCATCAGTTGCGTGCGCGCATGCTGTCCAGGTAGCCCAGCGTGTTGAACAGACCCGTCACGGTCTTGATGTACTCGGCGGGGACCTGCCCGCCCAGACCGTCATTGCGGCTTTCCATCCAGTGCTTGACCGCCATGGAATCGCCGCCCACCAAGGGATGCAGGGACCGGTACAGCCGGATCAGCATTGCCGACAGCTCGCCCTCCTTGGTCTTTGGATTGATAGTGCGATCACCCTGGTAGATGCGAGAGAGGGTGGCTTCGCTCAATCCGATGACCTTGGCGAGCGCTGCCCGGGCGACAAAGAGGTTGTCTGCTGCCCGAATGGTTGCTTTGGTAAGGACCGCCGCCGCATCAGGGGTCGATTGGGTCGCGATGGCTTTCATGGTCAGCGCCTCTGAATTCCATTTGACAAGAAGTAGAGGTTATTCTTTCACATGAAAGTAGTTCACGCAAGCTAAGGCGAGCGCTTGTTCTTGTCCCCGTCTGGGATGCCTTCCCGCAACTTGTCATAGGTCTCGTCCAGCTCTTGTCCCTTGGTGGTGTCGGGGACGCCGCGCTGGGCGTCACCATGAGCCAGCCGGCCCTTGGCGCGGGCCGCCGGCGCCTGGTTGACCTGACTGTCGGCCGATTCATCGCGTTCATGCGGCAGCCGCGGAACGGGGTGCTGATCCTCACCCTGGGCAGGCAGGGTTTGAGATTGCGGGTTGTCGGCGCGGGGTTGGATGCGTTTGGTCATGGCGCTATGGTGGGGCGGGCCCAAAGGCAGGCCAGTAGGACGATGAGGACGATGCGCCCACACCGCCGCCGGCGGCGTCAGCAGCCTCCTACCCCGACACCCAGCGGCCGCCGACAGATTCGGCCGATGCAAGGCTACGGTGGATGCCCCTGAGCTTGCCTAAGCTGGGGTGTCAAACACCACGCATCGCAAGGGAGGCCCCCATGGAGCTGCTGGCCGCATGGCCTGAATGGCTGGTCTGGTGCGCTGCCAGCGCCGGCGGGGTCATCGCGGTCGCGGTGATCGTAAGCATCATCGACGCCACGCTGGAACTAGAGGGCCCCTGATCCATGCCGGTTCACCGGGACGGCGCCGCCGTCCGGTCCACAGGAAGACCCATGCCCTCTCCGAAGACGGACGCGCAGCGCAAGGCCAAGGCGTCCGATGGCCTCGCGGCCAAGCACAAGCAACTGGAGCCCTACCTCCAGGCCAACGAAAACCAACTTACCACCGGTCAAGGGGTGGTGGTCGCGGACAACCACAATTCGCTCAAGGCCGGCGCGCGCGGCCCGACCCTGCTGGAAGACTTCATCCTGCGGGAAAAGCTCACGCACTTCGACCATGAGCGGATCCCCGAACGGGTGGTGCATGCGCGAGGTGCGGGCGCCCACGGGCACTTCGAGTTGTACAAGTCGATGTCGCAGTACACCCGGGCCGATTTTCTGCAGGAGGCGGGAGGCCGCACGCCGGTGTTCGTGCGTTTTTCCACTTTTGCGGGCGAGCGCGGCTCGGCCGACACGGTGCGCGACCTGCGCGGTTTCGCAGTGAAGTTCTATACCCGCGAAGGCAACTACGACCTGGTGGGCGCCAGCTTTCCGGTGTTCTACGTGCAAGACGCGATGAAGCTGCCCGACCTGGTGCATGCGCTCAAGCCCGAGCCGCACCACGGCATGCCGCAGGCGTCCAGCGCGCACGACAGCTTCTGGGATTTCGCCTCGCTGCTGCCCGAGACCACGCACGCGCTGATGTGGCTGATGTCGGGCCGCGCCCTGCCGCGCAGCCTGCGCATGATGGAGGGCTTTGGCGTCCATAGCTTTCGCTTCGTCAACGCGCACGGGGCGGTGCATCTGGTGAAGTTCCACTGGAAGCCCCGGCTGGGCCGCCATGCCTTGTGTGCCGACGAGGCGCGCCAGATCGCCGGGTGCGACCCTGATTTCCATCGGCGCGACCTGTGGGAGGCCATCGCCCAGGGCCAGTTTCCCGAGTGGGAGCTGGGCATGCAGCTGGTTGACGAGGACAAGGCCGCCGCCCTCGGCGTGGACCTGCTCGATGCGACCAAGCTGCTGCCCGAGGAGCTGGTGCCGGTGCTGCCGGTGGGGCGCCTGGTGCTCAATCGCAACCCGGACAACTACTTCGCGGAGACCGAGCAGTCGGCGTTTCATCCGGGCCATCTGGTGCCGGGCATCGACTTCAGCAGCGACCCTTTGCTGCAGGGCCGGCTTTTCGCCTATTCCGACGCGCAGGTGGCGCGCCTGGGCGGGCCCAACCACCATGAGCTGCCGATCAATCGCAGCCTGTGTCCCATGCACAACTTCATGCGCGATGGCGCGCACCGCATGGGCATCGCGCGCGGAGCGGTGAACTACGAGCCGAACTCGCTGGGCAACGGGATGGAGTTTCGGGTCGATGGCGGACAGCACGGCTTCCAGCCGGTGCCCGAGAACTTCGAGCCGCCCAAGACCCGGCGGCGCAGCCCCGACTTCGACGATCACTTCAGCCAGGCCACGCTGTTCTGGAACAGCCAGCCGTCGGCCGAGAAGGATGAGATGGTCGCGGCCTTCCAGCAAGAACTGTCACGGGTTGAGTCAGCCGCGGTGCGCCAGCGCGTGGTGGACAACCTCGCCCACGTGGACCTGCGGATGGCGCGCAAGGTGGCCGAGCCGCTGGGGATCGGGGCGCCCGACCCGCGCGCGGCCGCCGGCCAGGCCGGCTTTCGTGACCACCGCGGCAGCACGACGCTGCAGACCGCGCCCTCGTTGGCCGCGGACCAGACGCCCACCGCGGCCAACCTGGCGATCGCCACGCGCAAGGTCGCGATCCTGGTGGCCAACGGCGTCGAGGTGGGCGCCATGAAGGTGCTGCAACAGGCGCTGCACGAGCACGGCGCCGTGACCCGCGTGGTTTCCGCGCAGCTGGGGGTGGTCACCACCTCGTCGGGGCAGCAGCTCACGGTGGACCATCCGCTCTCGACCATGCCGTCTGTCATGTTCGACGCGGTCATGGTCCCCGGCGGCGCCGCCAGCACCGAACTGCTGTCACGCCAGGGCGATGCGCTGCGCTTCGTGCAGGAGGCCTACCGCCATGGCAAGGCGCTGTGCCTGATCGGCGAGAGTGAGCGGCTGCTGCGCCTGCCCGGGACGCCTGCGCCGGGTGTTGTGAGGGGCCCGAACGACCCGGCCGGGCGTTTGCCCATGGCCCAGGCCTTCATTGCCGCCATCGCCCGCCACCGGCACGGGCCGCGGCCCGGCCTGGACGGCGCGCCCTCCTGAGCAAAGCCCGGGGTGCGCGGGGCCGGGACTGCGCCATCGGGCACACTGCCCGCCATGTTTCGCTTCAACGACATCGCGTGGCAGGCCGCCATCATCGACCTCGACGGCACGCTCGTGGACACCCTGGGGGACTTCGTGGTGGCCCTGAACGCCACGCTGGACGACCTGTCGCTGCCCGCCCTGGCGCGGCCGGCGATCGAGCGCATGGTCGGCAAGGGCTCCGAGCACCTGATCCGCGCGGCCTTGCAGGCTGCGGGCGGCGCGCCGGGGCTGTACGAGCAGGCGTGGGCGCGCTACCAGCGTCACTACGACCGCATCAACGGCCATCACGCCGACGTGTACCCCGGCGCGCGAGAGGGTGTGCAGGCGCTGCGCGCGCGCGGGCTGCCGCTGGCCTGCGTGACCAACAAGCCGGGCCGCTTCGCGCGGGATCTCTTGCGTGACAAGGCGCTGCTGCCGTTCTTCGACGTGGTCTACGGCGGCGATGCCTTCGAGCGGCGCAAGCCCGACCCGCTGCCACTGCAAAAGGCCTGCGAAGCCCTGGGTGCCACACCCGCCCGGACCCTGGTGGTGGGCGACTCCAGCAACGACGCGCAGGCCGCCCGCGCCGCCGGTTGCCCGGTGGTGCTGGTCACCTACGGCTACAACCACGGCCAGCCGGTGCACGCGGTCGATGCCGACGGCTTTGTCGATTCGATCGCGCAGCTGGACGCCTGGCTCGCCTGAGCCGCTGAACTTTCGGGCCGAACCGGTCAGGCTGCCAGGCGCTGGCCGGTTTCGCTGCGGAACAGGTGCAGGCGCGAGGGATCGATGAACAGCGACACGTTGCTGTGGGGCGTGTGCTGGCAGCGCTGGGGAATGCGGGCCTGCACCGCGTTGCCCTGCAGGTCCAGGTGCAGCAGCGTCTCGGCGCCAAGGTGTTCGACGTGCTGCAGCCGGGCCGACACTTCCAGCGGCCGGGCGCAATCGCCCCGGTCGATGCGGATGTCCTCGGGGCGCACGCCCAGCGTGGCCGTGGCGCCGGCGCGCTGGCCGGCCGCGATGTCCGGCCGCAACCCGAAGGCGTCGAGGTTGCCGCTGGCATCGCGCATGGCAGGCAGCAGGTTCATGGCGGGGCTGCCGATGAAGCTGGCGACGAACACGTTGGCCGGGGTTTCGTACACCTGCAGCGGCGTGCCGACCTGCTGGATGCGGCCGTCCTTCATCACCACGATGCGGTCGGCCATGGTCATGGCCTCGACCTGGTCGTGGGTGACGTACACCGCCGTGATGCCCAGGCGCTGCTGCAGCGATCGGATCTCGGTGCGCGCCGTGGTGCGCAGCTTGGCGTCGAGGTTGGACAGGGGCTCGTCGAACAGGAAGGCCGCCGGCTGGCGCACGATGGCGCGGCACACGGCGACCCGCTGCCTCTGGCCGCCCGACAGCTGGTGCGGCTTGCGATCGAGCAGGCTGTCCAGCCCGAGCAAGGCCGCCGCGGCCGTGACTTCGCGGGCGACGTCGGCCTTGCGCAGGCCGCGCATGCGCAGCGCATAGCCGATGTTGTCGCCCACATTCATGTGCGGATAGAGCGCGTAGTTCTGGAACACCATGGCCAGGTTGCGCGACTTGGGCGCCAGGTGCGTGATGTCTTGTCCGTCCAGCGTGATCGCGCCGGCGTCGGGTGCCTCCAGGCCGGCCAGCATGCGCAGGCTGGTGGTCTTGCCGCAACCCGAGGGCCCGACCAGCGCGATGAACTCGCCCTGGCCGATCGCGAGGTTGAAGTCCTGCACGGCGGTCAGGCCGCCGAAGCGCTTTTGAATGTTCGTGAATTCGATGGTGGCCATGACTCGGTGTTGTGGCGGCTGCGGTGCAGAGGATGCTGGCCGATGAACATGTCAATTTCGTGGCGGCGCGGCCTGTCGCGAAAGCTTCATCGAACGATCACGAAACTTCAACACGGGCTGCGCAAGATCGGCTGTCGCTTTCCATTTGCCATCGAAGGAGCCCATTCGTGCCCACCATCTTGCAGGCCTCGGACACCCATCTGAGCCGAACCCACCCGCTGTTCCAGTTCAACTTCGAGGTCTTGCTGCGCGAGATCGAGCGGCTGCAGCCGGACCTCGTGGTCTACACGGGCGACCTGTCGCTCAACGGCCCCGACAATCCGGACGACGTGGCGTACGCCAGCGAGCAGCTCGCGCGCACGCCGGTGCCCTACCTGGCGCTGCCCGGCAACCACGACATCGGCCTGGTGCCATATGGCGGCCACAGCACGCAGTTGATCACCCCGCAGCGCCGCGCCGCCTACCTGGAAGCCTTCGGCTATGACAAGTTCAGCTGCGTGCTCGGCGGCTGGCGCCTTATCGGCCTCAACAGCCAGCTGATGGGAAGCGGCTTGCCGGCCGAGAACGAGCAGTTCGAATGGCTGGGGGAGCAGCTGGCCGCCAGCGCGCTGCCGGCGGCTGTCTTCATGCACTACCCGGCCTTCCTGCACCAGCCGCAGGACACCGATGTGGGCCTGCACGCCCTGGGCACCGATGCGCGCGAGCGGCTGCTGTCGGTGTTCGCGCAGGCGGGAACGGTTCGCCTGGTGGGCACGGGGCATCTGCACCAGGCCCGCTCGGCGGTGCATGAAGGCATCCGTTACGAGTGGGCGCCGTCGTCGGCCTTCACCATCCCGGGCGAGTCCCTGAACCACCTGGGCGGGCAGCAGGTGACCGGCGTGCTGATGCACGAGCTGGGCGAGGACAGCGTCGCCAGCCGCATCGTCGAGCCCGCGCTGATGATGCAGATGGACCTGCGCAATTGGAGCAAGACCACACCCCACGGCTACTACCAGGTCGTCGGCCAGCCCTGGCCCGTCGGCGCCAACGGCGAGACCGTACCCGCCTGACCTTTCCTTCCTATCCGAGAACCGATCCCATGCATTTCAGATCCATCCGTTTCATGTCGCGGCTGGTGGCCGCGGCCGCCGTCGCCCTGGGCAGTGCCGCCGGCGCCGGCGCGCAGACCATGCCGGCACAAGGCAACAACAAGGTCACCATCTCCTTCTACAACTACAACCTGGCCTCGGCCGGTCTGGGCGCCGAGGCGACGAAGAAGCTGATTCAGGACTTCATGGCCGCCCACCCGAACATCACCGTCGAAGGGGTCGCCGTGCCCTCGCAGGAAATGACCACCCGGATCCAGGCCGACCTGGCGGCCGGCCGCACACCCGATCTGGGCCAGCTGGTCTTCAACGACCTGGATTACATCGTGCGCAACTTCGGCGTGAAGGCCTTGCAGGACATCGTGCCGGCGGCCGAGTGGAAGGCGCACGCCGAGGGCATGGTGCCCGCCGGCCTTCAGCTGGCCGCCTTCAACGGCAAGATGGTGTTCGAAGCCCGGCCACGTGGCGTCACCAAGGGCACGGCATTGCGCGCTTTCATGGCCGAGGAGCCGTTTCTCGGCCGCACCCCGATCTTCATCGGCGACGACACGACTGACGAGGACGG
>JAZKDA010000272.1:22597-30704 GCA_040387815.1 Pseudomonadota bacterium
TGGCCTACACCTTCAGCACGCCGGTGCTGTGGATGAACGCCGACCTGCTGCGCGCCGCGGGCGTGGACGCGTCCACGCCGCCGGCCACCTGGCCGCAGGTCAAGTCCGCCGCGCTGGCGGTCAAGAAGACGGGCAAGGAGGGCTTCTTCGGTTCCTTCTACAGCCAGTTCGACTGGGTGCTGCAGGGCCTGGTGCTGTCCAACGGCGGCCGCGTGCTCTCCAAGGACCGCAAGCACCTGACCTTCGGCGAGCCGCCCGCGGTGCAGGCGGTCGAGATGCTGCGCGACATGGTGGAGACGGGCGCCCACACGCAGCTGAGCGAAGCGGACGCGATGGACGCCTTCCGCGGCGGACGGCTGGCGATGCTGCTGACCACCAGTGCCTACCAGAGTTCGCTGATGAAGGCCGCCCAGGGCAAGTTCGAGCTGCGCGCGGCGAAGATGCCGGCCTTCCCGGGCAAGCCGGCGGTGCCGACCAACTCGGGCAGCGGCCTGTTCATCATGGCCAAGGACCCGCAAAAGCAACGTGCCGCCTGGGAGTTGATGAAGTTCCTCACCAGCAAACAGGGCTACACCGAGATCACCACCCGCATCGGCTACCTGCCCTTGCGCCTGGACATCGTGAAGGACCCGCGGTACCTGGGCAACTGGGTCGCCGAGAACCCGCTGATCCTGCCCAACATCGAGCAGCTGTCGGTGTTGCAGCCCTGGGAGTCGATCCCCGGCGACAACTACAAGCAGATCCAGAAGATCGAGGTCCAGGCCGTCAACGAGGCGGTGTTCGGCAAGGGCAAGGTCGCCACGGTGCTGCAGGACGCCCAGAAGCGCGCACAGGCCCTGATGCCGCGTTGATGGCACGCAGGCCGCGTCCGACGGGCGCGGCGCACCTGCCCGCCGCCATTGCACCGACATGACGCGAACGTTCCCCGACCAGGCGGCCCGCGCGGCCGTGCCCGCCTTGCTGCTGTCCCCCGCGCTGATCACCCTGGCGCTATGGACCTACTTTCCGCTGTTCGAGGCCGCCTGGCTCAGCTTCTTCGAATGGAACATGATGCCGGCGGCGCCCAGGACCGTCGTCGGCTGGGACAACTACCGCCAGTTGCTGTCGCTGCCCGAGATGGTGCCAGCGACGCTCAACACGATCTACTACACAGTGGGCCTGCTGCCCATGACGGTCGGCATCCCGCTGGCGGTGGCGCTGCTCACGCAGCGCCTGCACGGCACCTGGCGCAACCTGTACCGCGCGGTCATCTTCCTGCCGATGATCATGGCGCCGGTGGTCATTGCCGTGATCTGGCGCTGGCTGCTGAACCCGGAGGTCGGCTTGATCAACCTCGGTCTGATACGCCTGGGCATGGACAAGATCGCGTTTCTCAGCAACCCGGACACGGCCTTGTGGGCCATCCTGTTCATGACCGGCTGGAAGCTGATCGGCTTTTCCACGCTGGTGTTCTCGGCCGCCATCACGCAGATCGACCACAGCGTCACCGAATCCGCACGCCTGGACGGCGCCGGCGAATGGCGCATCGCGCTGGACTTCACCATTCCGCTGATCTCGCCGGCGGTGCTGTTCATCGCCATGCTGACGGTGTTGCATGGCGCGCAGTGGAGCTTCGTCTACATCAACGTGCTCACCAAGGGCGGCCCCCTGCAGTCGACCACCAACCTGTTCTACCTGCTGTACGACTACGGCTTCGGCAACTTCTCGGTGGGCTGGAGCACGGCCGCCGGCATGCTGCTGTTCCTGGGCTTCGGCGTCCTCGCCGTGCTGTGCGGACGTTTCATGCAGCGCCATGCCCACTACTCTCATTGAACACCCGAGCATGACGACGACGATCGACTCCCTGTCCGCGGCGACGGCGCCCCTGGCACCCCTGACGCCAGTGCGCCGCAGGAGCGCCGCGAAAAGCCGCGGGCTCCTGAGCCACCTGGTGCTGGTCCCCCTGGCACTGGTCTGCCTGTTTCCCTTGTACTGGATGCTGGTCACGGCCTTGCGGCCCGAGGGCGATGTGTTCTCGACGGCCTTGTGGCCGCAGGCGCCGACGCTGGAGAACTTCGCCTATGTGCTCAAGGCGGTGCCGCTGGGATCGATGCTGCTGACCACCACCTACATGGCGGGCATCACCACCGTGTTGCAAGTCATCACCGGCCTGATGGCGGCGTATGTGTTTGCGCGTTCGCAGGCACGCGCCGGCAAGTGGATGCTGGCGCTGTTGACGGTCACCTGGCTCATTCCGCCGCAGGTGATCATGATTCCGAACTTCGTGCTGGTGAACCGGATGGGCCTGCTCGACACGCTGGCCGGACTGGTGCTTCCCCATGCCGCCTCGGCGTTCGCCATCATGCTGCTGTACCAGGCCATAAGGTCCTTTCCCAAGGAGGTGATCGAGTCGGCCGAGATGGATGGCTGCGGCCACGTCCGGATCCTGTTTGCCATCATCGTGCCCAACCTGCGGCCGGTGATCGCCTCGATCTCCATCCTCTTGTTCATTTCCTCCTGGAACGAATACCTTTGGCCGCTTCTGGTCACCCGTTCGCCGGAACAGACCGTGGTGCAGATCGGGCTGCAGATGTTCATGACCGAGCAGGGCAACCAATGGGCGCCCCTGATGGCGGCCGCCACGCTGGCGTCCCTGCCCATCTTGGTGATCTACCTGGCCTTGCAGCGCCAGATCATCGATACCTTCGTTCGGTCCGGATTGCGCTGAGGCGCCGCAGCCTGGGCTGTTTGCTACACTGGCCGCCATGTTTATCCACCGCACCACGATGACAGGCTGCTCCGGCCGGGGAGCCTGGCCCTGGCGTAAGCCTTCGTACGCGCGTTGCTGATTGCACGGGGCAGCCCGTGCCCCCGTGCCCAGTTCCTGGGTTGGATAACACCCCGCGGCCCCTCGCGCCGCCGAGCTTGTGGAGGCTCACCCCGTGATCACCGAACTTGAATTCAAGAGTCTTGCGTCGCAAGGCTTCAACCGCATCCCCCTCATCGCCGAGGCTTTCGCGGACCTCGAAACCCCCCTGTCGCTCTACCTCAAGCTGGCCCATGCCGGTGGCGATGGGCGCCTGAGCTTCCTGCTGGAGTCGGTGGTGGGCGGCGAGCGCTTTGGCCGCTACAGCTTCATCGGCCTGCCGGCGCGCACGCTGCTGCGGGCCACAGGCTTTGGCCCCGACGCCAGGACCGAGGTGGTGCGCGACGGCCAGGTCGTCGAGACCGACCATGGCAACCCGCTGGACTTCATCGAGGCCTACCAGAAGCGCTTCAAGGTGGCGCTGCGGCCGGGTCTGCCGCGGTTTTGCGGCGGCCTGGCCGGCTACTTCGGCTACGACACCGTGCGCCACATCGAAAAGAAGCTGGAAAAGAGCTGCCCGCCCGACACCCTGCACTGCCCCGACATCCTGCTGCTGCAGTGCGAAGAGCTGGCCGTCATCGACAACCTCTCGGGCAAGCTGCACCTGATCGTGTATGCCGATCCCACCCAACCCGAGGCCTTTGCCAACGGCAAGAAGCGGCTGCGCGAGCTCAAGGAGCAGCTCAAGTACTCGGTCAGCGCGCCCACCGTCAAGCAGACCCAGTCCCACCCGGCCGAGCGCGAATTTGCCAAGGCCGATTACCTGAACGCGGTGGCGCGGGCCAAGGAGCTGATCGCCGCCGGCGACTTCATGCAGGTGCAGGTGGGCCAGCGCATCAAGAAGCGCTACACCGAGTCGCCCCTGTCGCTGTACCGCGCGCTGCGCTCGCTCAATCCCAGCCCCTACATGTACTACTACAACTTCAGTGGGGCGGCGGGCGACGATTTCCACGTGGTCGGCGCCTCGCCGGAGATCCTGGTGCGGCAGGAGCAGACGGCGCAAGGCCAGAAGATCACCATCCGGCCGCTGGCTGGCACCCGTCCGCGCGGGACCTCGCCCGAGCACGACAAGGCCGTCGAGCAGGAGTTGCTGGCCGACCCCAAGGAGCGGGCCGAGCACGTGATGCTGATCGACCTGGCGCGCAACGACATCGGCCGGATCGCCCGCACCGGCAGCGTCAAGGTGACCGAGGCCTTCGCGGTCGAGCGCTACAGCCATGTGATGCACATCGTGAGCAACGTCGAGGGCCTCCTCAACGAAGGCATGAGCAACATGGACGTGCTGCGCGCCACCTTCCCGGCCGGCACCCTCACTGGCGCGCCCAAGGTACACGCCATGGAGCTGATCGACCAGCTCGAGCCGAGCAAGCGCGGCCTGTACGGCGGCGCCTGCGGGTATCTGAGCTACGCCGGCGACATGGACGTGGCCATCGCCATCCGCACCGGCATTGTCAAGGACCAGACCCTGTACGTGCAGGCCGCCGCCGGCGTGGTCGCCGACTCGGTGCCTGAGCTGGAGTGGAAGGAAACCGAGGCCAAGGCGCGCGCCTTGCTGCGCGCCAGCGAACTGGTCGAGGAGGGCCTGGAATGAACACCCCCGTCATCCACGAATGCCAGGACATGGCGCAGGTGCGCCAGCGCATCGACGCCCTGGACACGCGCATCGTCGCCCTGGTGGCCGAGCGCAGCGCCTACGTGGCGCAGGCCGGCCGCATCAAGGAGCGTGCCGACCAGGTCCATGACCAGGCGCGTATCGATTTCATCATCGCCCGGGTCACCGCGATGGCGCGTGCGCTGGGCGCGCCCGCGGCGGTGGTCGAGGCCACGTACCGCGCCATGATCGACGCGTCGATCGAGTTCGAACACGGCGAGTTCGCGCGCCTGCACACGGAGGCCTGAGCCATGAAGCTGCTGATGATCGACAACTACGACAGCTTCACCTACAACCTGGTGCAGTACTTCGGCGAGCTGGGCGCGCAGGTGGAGGTGTTTCGCAACGATGAGATCACGGTCGAGGGCGTTGCCGAGCGCCGGCCCGACCGGCTGGTGGTCTCGCCCGGCCCCTGCTCGCCGGCCGAAGCCGGCATTTCGGTGGCTGCCATCCGCCATTTCGCGGGCCAGCTGCCTATCCTGGGGGTGTGCCTGGGCCACCAGAGCATCGGCGCGGCCTTTGGGGGGCGCATCATCCGGGCCCAGGAGCTGATGCACGGCAAGACCAGCGAGATCGAGACCACGCAGCAGGGCGTGTTCAGCGGCCTGCCCAAGCGCTTCACGGTCAACCGTTACCACTCGCTGTCGATCGAGCGATCCAGCTGCCCGGCGCAGCTGGAGATCACGGCCTGGACCGCCGACGGCGAGATCATGGGCGTGCGCCACCGCGAGCTGGCCATTCAGGGGGTGCAGTTCCATCCCGAGTCCATCCTCACCGAGCATGGCCACGCGATGCTCAAGAACTTCCTCGACCAGAAGTGAGCCGCGGACCGCGCCAGGAGAACCCCATGCCCATCACCCCCCAGGAAGCGCTGCAGCGCACGATCGAGCACCGCGAGATCTTCCACGACGAGATGCTGCACCTCATGCGGCTGATCATGAACGGCGAGCTGTCGCCGGTGATGACCGCGGCCATCGTCACCGGACTGCGCGTCAAGAAAGAGACCATCGGCGAGATCACCGCCGCCGCGCAGGTGATGCGCGAGTTCTCCAGCAAGGTGAACATCGCCGACACCACCCACCTGGTGGACATCGTGGGCACCGGCGGGGACGGCTCGCACACCTTCAACATCTCCACCTGCTCGATGTTCGTGGCCGCCGCGGCGGGTGCCAAGGTCAGCAAGCATGGCGGGCGCAGCGTGAGCAGCAAGTCGGGCAGCGCCGACGTGCTCGAAAGCCTGGGCGTCAACATCAACCTGCCGCCGCAGGCCATTGCGCAATGCGTGGCCGAGGTCGGCATCGGCTTCATGTTCGCGCCCAACCACCATCCGGCCATGAAGAACGTGGCGCCGGTGCGCAAGGAGATGGGCGTGCGCACGATCTTCAACATCCTCGGGCCGCTGACCAATCCGGCTGGGGCGCCCAACATCCTGATGGGCGTGTTCCATCCCGACCTGGTGGGCATCCAGGTGCGGGCGCTGCAGCGCCTGGGTGCCGAGCACGCGGTGGTGGTCTATGGCCGCGACGGCATGGACGAGGTCAGCCTGGGCGGCGCCACGATGGTCGGGGAGCTCAAGAACGGGCAGGTCACCGAATACGAAATCCACCCCGAGGACTTCGGCTTCCAGATGGCCAGCAACCGCGCGCTCAAGGTCGAGACGCCCGAGCAGTCGAGCGCCATGCTGCTGGGCGTACTGGACAACCAACCCGGACCGGCCCGCGACATCGTGCTGCTCAACGCCGGCGTCGCGCTGTACGCCGCCAACGTGGCCGACACCATGGCGGCGGGGATCGAGCTCGCCCGTGCCGCGCTGGATTCGGGCGCCGCGCGGGCCCGCCTCTCACAACTCATTGAAGTGTCCGAGCGCCTGAAAGGCTGATCCATGTCCGACATCCTGCAAAAGATCGTTGCCGTCAAGCACGAGGAAGTCGCGGCCGCTCGCAAGAGGGTGTCGCTGGAGGCCATGCGCGCCGACGCCGAGAGCCGTGTACTCACCCGCGACTTTGTCGGTGCGCTGCGCCGCAAGATCGGGGCGGGCCACAGCGCCGTCATTGCCGAGATCAAGAAGGCCAGCCCCAGCAAGGGCGTGATCCGCGCCGACTTCATCCCCGCCGACATCGCCCAGAGCTATGCCGAGCATGGTGCCGCCTGCCTGTCGGTGCTGACCGACCGCCAATTCTTCCAGGGCCAGCCCGACTACCTCAAGCAGGCCCGCGCCTCCTGCGACCTGCCGGTGCTGCGCAAGGATTTCATGGTCGATGCGTATCAGGTGTACGAATCGCGCGCCATGGGCGCCGACTGCATCCTGCTGATCGCCGCCTGCCTGACGGACGCGCAAATGGCCGAGCTGGAGGCCGTCGCCCGCAGCCTGGACATGGCGGTGCTGGTGGAGGTGCACGACGGTGCCGAACTTGAGCGCGCGCTGCGCTTGAAAACGCCGCTGGTGGGCATCAACAACCGCAACCTGCGCAGCTTCGAGGTCTCGCTCGACACCACGCTGTCGCTGCTGGCCCAGGTGCCGGCCGACCGGCTGCTGGTGACCGAGTCGGGCATCGCCCTGCGCGCCGACGTTCAGAAGATGCGCGCCGCCGGCGTGCATGCCTTTCTCGTCGGCGAGACGTTCATGCGCGCGCCCGACCCGGGCCAGGCGCTGGCCGCGCTGTTCGCCAACTGAAGAGCAGCTCGCCGATGAGCCCGAACGCGCAAGCCGCGCTGGCTTTCGAAGCGCCTGCGCCTGATCGCCTGCTGGCGTGGACGCCCGAGGCCTGGCCGGTGGCGCGCGACTGGCAGCCCACGATTGACGCGTTTCTCGCGAGCCAGGCCGGGCAGTCCTTGGCCGCGTTCGTGCGCGAACGCCTCGCGGCCGGCGCGACCGTGTTCCCGCCGCGGCCCTTGCGGGCGCTCGAGCTGACGCCGCTGAGTCAGGTGCGCGCGGTGATCCTTGGCCAGGATCCCTACCATGGCCTCGGGCAGGCCGAAGGCCTCGCATTTTCGGTGGCGCCGGGCGTCAAGCTGCCGCCATCGCTGCGCAACATCTTCAAGGAGCTGGGCACCACGCCAGCGAACGGCTCGCTGGCCGACTGGGCCCGCCGCGGCGTGCTGCTGCTCAACACCTGCCTCACGGTCGAGGAGGGCCAGCCGGCCAGCCATGCCCGCAAGGGCTGGGAGCAACTGACCGACGCGCTGCTGGCGCGGATCGCGGCCACCGCCTCGCCCTGTGTCTACCTGCTGTGGGGCGCACACGCCCAGGCCAAGGCGGGCCTGATCGAGGTGCATGCCGCCGCGAATGGCCGGCAAGCTCTGGTGTTGCAGGCCAACCATCCGTCTCCGCTGTCGGCTTTGCGGCCCCCGGTACCCTTTCTTGGGTGTGGGCATTTCGCCAAGGCTGGCCAGTGGCTGGCCGATCGCGGGCATCCTGGTGTGTTCCCGGTTGCGGCCGGCGGGTCGCACCCACTCGAGCCGCCCGTGCCTGCGCCGTGAGCCGCGCGGCAGGGCCGGATTTTTGCCCTGACACGGCCGCTGGCGGTGGAAGTGACTTGCAACAGTGCTATAGTCTGAGGTTCGCCGGAGGGGTGCCCGAGTGGCTAAAGGGGGCAGACTGTAAATCTGTT
>JAZKDA010000273.1:0-2790 GCA_040387815.1 Pseudomonadota bacterium
GCGCCCACGGTGGCCGCATTCGCGAGCAGGCCTTCCTCTTCCATGATCCGGATCGTTTCGACCCCGGCGCGCATCGCCAGCGGGTTGCCGCCGAAGGTCGTGCCGTGGTTGCCCGGCCCGAACACGTTCGCCGCCTTCGGCCCGCAGACGATCGCGCCGACCGGCACGCCCGAGCCCAAGCCCTTCGCGAGCGGCATCACGTCCGGCTTGATCCCGGCCCACTGGTGCGCGAACCACTTGCCGGTGCGGCCCATGCCGCACTGCACTTCGTCGATCATCATGAGCCAGTCGCGCTCGTCGCACAGCGCGCGCACCTGCTTGAGGTAGTCGACGCGCATCGGGTTGATGCCGCCTTCGCCCTGGATGGTTTCGAAGAACACGGCGACCACGTTGGGGTTGCCTTCGGTGGCCTTCTTCAGGGCCTCGATGTCGTTCAGCGGCACGCGGATGAAGCCTTCGACCAGCGGGCCGAAACCGGCCTGCACCTTGGGGTTGCCGGTGGCCGACAGGGTGGCGATGCTGCGGCCGTGGAAGGCGGCTTCGTAGACGACGATTTCGGGGCGCTCGATGCCCTTGTCGTGGCCGAACTTGCGGGCCAGCTTCAGCGCGGCTTCGTTGGCTTCCAGGCCGGTGCAACAGAAGAAGGCGTTGGTCAGGCCCGACAGCTCCGTCAGCTTGGTGGCGAGCTGTTCCTGGCCGGTCACGTGGTAGTAGTTGGAGCTGTGGATCAGCTTGGTCAGCTGGTCTTGCAGCGCGGGCACCAGCTCAGGGTGGTTGTGGCCCAGCGTGTTGACGGCGATGCCGCCCAGGCCGTCGAGGTAGGCCTTGCCCGTGGTGTCCCAGACTCGGCAGCCCTGGCCGTGCGACAGCGCGATCGGCAGGCGACCGTAGGTGTTCATGACGTGGGGCGAGGTGGGTTGCTGGGCGGTGGCGCTCATTCGGTACTCCAGATAGGGAACACGAATTCTAGGCGTGCGGTTTGACGGCTTCGTTGAGGATTCCGCATCACAGCAATGCCCCCCATTCAGGATGCAAAAAGAGCCCCGGATAGAATTGCTTGCTGCACCGCAGCACCTGTTCCGGTCGCCTCACTTCACGATGATTTCCCCCAACGCCAAAGAAATCTTCATCCAGGGCATCACCCAAGATGGCCGCACTTTTCGCCCCAGCGACTGGGCCGAACGCCTCGCCGGCGTCATGTGCTCCTTCCGCCCCGGCGGCGCCTACCCGGGCAGCCACCTGAGCTACTCGCCCTGGTGCATTCCCACGACCATCAACGGCGTGAAGTGCGTGGTGGTGAACCGTGCCCTGCGCGACGCCGAACCCATGGCCTGGGACTTCTGCGTGAACTTTGCGAAAGACAACAACCTCCAGGTGGCCGAGGCCTGCCTGGTGCCCGATCCGGCGGAGACGCCGCCCCCTCCCGCAAAGGCCTGACTTCCAGGTCTTTTTTTTGGGCTGTGCGGGTCGCCCTTGCCTTGTCGGTTGTCGAGCGCCCATGAAAAAACCGCCCGAAGGCGGTTTTTCACTTTTGCTTGCTGCAGCGCACCCCGATCAAACGGCGGACCGGAGAATTCCGGTCCGGGCTTGCCTGACAGGTGTCAGGCGGCGGCCTTTTCAGGCGCGAGGGCGAGGGCCTTGACCTTGGCCGACAGGCGGCTCTTGTCGCGGGCTGCCTTGTTCTTGTGGAAGATGCCCTTGTCGGCGACGGTGTCGACGATGCTCTGGGCCTTCGCGAACAGTTCGCTTGCCTTGGTCTTGTCGCCAGCCAGAACAGCCTTTTCGACGTTCTTGACAGCGGTACGGTATTTGGAGCGCAGCGAGGTGTTCGCTGCGTTGAGCTTGACGTCCTGGCGGACGCGCTTGCGGCCCGACGCGAGGCGGGGGTTCTTCTTCTTGGGCTTGGCGGATGCCATATTTAGTGTTCCTTAGGTGTCTGAGGATGATGCAGCAAAGCCCTCCATTATAGGCCGGGTTCCGGTTTTTGCCGAATTGCCTGCTTTTGTCACCTTTCGGAGCCCTACACTCGCCCCCGTGTCCCTGTTCAAATCCGCCTCCACCGTCTCCCTGCTGACCCTCGCTTCGCGGATCACGGGCCTCGTGCGCGACGTGCTGTTTGCCTCGGTCTTCGGCGTCAGCGCGCTCACCGACGCCTTCAACGTCGCCTTTCGCATCCCCAACCTGTTTCGCCGCGTGTTCGGCGAGGGCGCCTTCAGCCAGGCCTTCGTGCCGGTGCTGGCCGCGCGCAAGACCGAAGCGGGACAAGAGGGCGCCCGCGAGCTGGTCGACCACGTCGCCACGCTGCTGACCTGGGCCCTGGTGGTGCTGTGCATCGCGGGCGTGGCCGGCGCGCCGCTGCTGGTCTGGGCCATGGCCAGCGGCCTGCAGGGCTTCGACGCCGCCGTGGTCATGACGCGCTGGATGTTCCCCTACATCGGCTTCATGTCGCTGGTGGCGCTGGCGGGCGGCATTCTCAACACCTGGCGCAAGTTCGCGGTGCCGGCCGCGTCGCCGGTGCTGCTCAATATCGCGCTGATCCTGTCGATCTCCATTGGCGCGCCGCTGTTCCGGCGCTACGGCATCGAGCCGATCTACGCCCAGTGCGTGGGCGTGATGGTGGGCGGTGTGCTGCAGCTGGCCCTGCAGATTCCGGCGCTGCGTGCGCTGGGGCTCATGCCGCGCATCGGCGCCAGCTTCAAGGCGCTGCGCACCGCGTGGACCGATCCGACCACCCGCAAGGTCATGAAGCTCATGCTGCCGGCGCTGCTGGGCGTGAGCGTGGCGCAGATC
>JAZKDA010000274.1:0-11222 GCA_040387815.1 Pseudomonadota bacterium
TGAACAACATCCAGGACTGGTGCATCTCGCGCCAGCTCTGGTGGGGCCACCAGATCCCCGCCTGGTACGACGAGGATGGCAAGGTGTACGTGGCCCGCAACGAGCAGGAGGCGCAGGCCCAGGCGCCGGGCAAGACCTTGCGGCGCGACGAGGACGTACTGGACACCTGGTACTCCTCGGCGCTGGTGCCCTTCTCTACCCTGGGCTGGCCCGAGCAGACCCAGGACATGGACCTGTACCTGCCGTCGACCGTGCTGGTCACAGGCTACGACATCATCTTCTTCTGGGTCGCCCGGATGATCATGATGACGACCCACTTCACCGGCCAGGTGCCGTTCAAGCATGTCTACATCCACGGCCTGGTGCGCGACGCGCAGGGCCGCAAGATGTCCAAGTCCGAGGGCAATGTGCTCGACCCGGTCGACCTGATCGACGGCATCGCGCTGGCGCCGCTGCTGGACAAGCGCACCACCGGCCTGCGCAAGCCCGAGACCGCGCCGCAGGTGCGCAAGAACACCGAGAAGGAATTCCCCGAGGGCATTCCGGCCTATGGCGCCGACGCGCTGCGTTTTACCTTCGCGTCGCTGGCGTCGCTGGGCCGCAGCATCAACTTCGACGCCAAACGTTGCGAGGGTTATCGTAATTTCTGCAACAAGCTCTGGAACGCCAGCCGCTTCGTGCTGATGAACTGTGAGGGGCACGATCTGGCCGAGGAAGGCGCCACCCGCACCGCGGCCGACCGCTGGATCGTCTCGCTGCTGCAGCAGGCCGAGGCGGAGGTGGCGAAGGGCTTTGCCGAATACCGCCTGGACAACGTCGCCAACGCCATCTACCAGTTCGTCTGGGACGAGTACTGCGACTGGTACCTGGAGATCGCCAAGGTGCAGATCCAGACCGGCGACGCGGCCCAGCAGCGCGGCACCCGCCGCACCCTGGTGCGGGTGCTCGAAGCCATCTTGCGGCTGGCGCACCCGGTCATCCCCTTCATCACCGAGGAACTGTGGCAAAAGGTCGCGCCGGTGGCCGGCAAGCAGGGCGCATCGGTCAGCATCGCGCCCTACCCCCAGGCTCAGGCGGCCAACGTCGATCCGTCCGCCGTCGACTGGATGGCGCACCTCAAATCGGTGGTGGACGCCTGCCGCAACCTGCGCGGCGAGATGAACGTCTCGCCCTCGACCCGCCTGCCGCTGTACGCCGTGGGCGACGCCGCCTTCCTGCGCGAAGCCGCGCCGCTGCTGCAGGCCCTGGCCAAGCTCAGCGAAGTGCGCGTGTTCGACGACGAGGCCGCCTGGGCCCAGGCCGCGCAATCGGCGCCGGTGGCGGTGGTCGGCGAGGCCCGGCTGTGCCTGTTCATGGAGATCGACGTGGCCGCCGAGAAGGCCCGCCTGTCCAAGGAAATCGCCCGCCTGGAGGGCGAGTTGGCCAAGGCGGAGGGCAAGCTGGCCAACCAGGCTTTCGTGGCCAAGGCACCGCCCGCGGTGATCGAGCAAGAGCGCCTGCGCATCGCCCAGTTCGGCGCCACGCTGCAACGCGTGCGCGAGCAGCTGCGGCGGCTGGGCGCCTGATCCGCCCCAGCGCCCGTTTTCAGACCGGCAGCGCGACCGACTGGCGCAGCAGGTCACCGCCCGTGCCGTTGACATTGGCGCCTCGCGACAGCGCCTCGTGCAGCCGGTGCGCCACGTACCAGCTGGCCCGAAGGCGCGCCTCTCGTGTGTGCGAGCCCAGGCGCGGCGTGAGGTAGAGGTTGTCGGCCTCGTGCAGTGGGGTGCCCCGCGAGGCGAAACCGGCCTCGCCGCCGTCGAGCACGCAGGCGTCAATGCGGCCGTCGGCCAGGGCCCGGGCCAACGCCGGCGGATCGAACAACGCCGAGCGGCTGATGCCCACCCACAGCTGGCCCCGCTTGCAGTGGGCCAGCAGCTTGTCGTCGACGAAACCCTGGTAGCGCGAGGCATACATCATCTGGAGCGACACCGCGTCCGCCGTGGCCAGCATATCGGGCAGGCAAAGGGGCTCGATCTTCAGGCGGGCCCAGATGGGCGAGGAGTGGTGCACCGCCGGGTCGTAGCCGACCAGCCGGGCGCCCAAGCCGCGCAGCAGCTGGGCCAGCACATGCGCCGCCGGCGCCAACCCGAACAAGGCCACCGTGCTGCCGCTGATCTCTCGGCCCAGGCGGATGTCGGCGTGGCGCTGGCCCGCCAGTGGCAGGCCAATGCCGCGCCGGTACAGCATCAGCAGCGCCGCCAGCAGGTATTCGGCGTTGGAGCGCACATTGGCCGTGCGCGCCTGCACCACCTCGACCCGGCGGTCGCGGCAGGCCTCCAGGTCGGTGTTGTCGCTGCCGGTGTGCAGCCGCGCCAGGGCCAGCAAGCGCGGCGCATGGTCGAGAAACTCGCGGGTGACCACCACCTTGCGCGGCAGCACCACCGCCTTGGCCCGCGCCGCCGCCGCGCGGATGGCGGCATGGTCGGCCGCCAGATCGGGCCGCACTTCGATGGGGTGGCGGGCCTCCAGCCAGGCCATGGCCTCGGGAATGAGTCGTTCGATGAGTAGGATGTCCATCCTGAGCCTTTGTCCGACAATGAATCCAGCGGCCAGACGACGTGTCCAGCACCTGAGTTCAGCCAGAATTTAGCGCACTTTAGAGTTAACTTATTGCATCGTCCATGACTACAAAGACCACTGTTTCGAAGGCCGTGTTTCCCGTTGCCGGACTCGGAACGCGTTTTCTGCCCGCCACCAAGGCGCAGCCCAAGGAGATGCTCCCCATCGTCGACAAGCCTCTCATCCAGTACGCGGTGGAAGAGGCCTACGACGCCGGCATCCGGCACATGGTGTTCGTCACGGGACGCAACAAGCGGGCAATCGAGGACCATTTCGACACCGCCTACGAGCTCGAGACCGAGCTGGAGAGCGCAGGTAAGCAGGCGCTGCTGGACCTGGTCCACTCGATCAAGCCCGAGGACATGGATTGCTCCTACGTGCGCCAGCCGCGCTCCCTCGGTCTGGGCCATGCGGTGCTGTGCGCCCAGCCGCTGGTGGGCGACGAGCCCTTCGCCGTGCTGCTGGCCGACGACCTGATGACAGGCCTCGAAGGCGGCAAGTCGGTGCTGCGCCAGATGGTGGAGGTGTTCGAGCGGGTTCGCACCTCGGTGATCGCGGTGCAGGAAGTGCCGCTCGACCACGTCAAGCGCTACGGCATCGTGGCCGGCGACCCCGCCGGCGAGCGGCTGACCCGGGTGCGCCAGATGGTCGAAAAGCCCAGCCCCGACAAGGCGCCCTCCCGCATGGGCGTGGCCGGCCGCTACATCCTCACGCCAGCCGTGTTCGACGAGATCCGCCAGCAGCCACGCGGCGCCGGCGGCGAAATCCAGCTCACCGACGGCATCGCCCGACTCATCGCCACCCAGGGCGTGCATGCCTTCCAGTACGAAGGCAAGCGCTACGACTGCGGCAGCAAGCAAGGCTTCCTGGAGGCGACGGTGGAACTGGCGCTACGCCACCCGGAAGTCAAGGAGGAGTTCCGCGCGTTCCTCAAGCAGGTCGTCTGCTGAGGCAAGGCGGCGGCGCTACAGGCTGAAGGTGGAGATGGCGGGAACCGCGGCGATGATGACCACGCCCGCCAGCAGCGCCACCAGGTAAGGCCAGATCGCGCCGATGACCGCATCCGGCTTGACGTCCCCGATGCGGCACGCGATGTAAAAACCGATCCCCACCGGCGGCATCATCAGGCCCACGTTCATGGCGCACACCACCACCATCGAATAGTGGATGTCGTTGATGCCCAGCTTCTTGGCGATCGGGAACATGATCGGCGCCAGCAGCAGGACGGCCGGCAGCCCCTCCAGCAGGCAGCCCAGGATCAGGAAGATCACGATCGTGACGGCCATGAAGCCGATCCAGCCACCTGGCAAAGCGGTCAGCACACCCGACAGCTGCTGAACCACGCCGCTTTGCGTAATGGCCCAGGCCATCACCGCCGCGGCGCCCAGAATGAGCAGGATGGCGCCGGTGAGGGCCGCGGTGTCGACCAGCATGGCGTAGAGCTTGCGCCGACCGATGCCGCCGTAGAGGATGTGCCCGACCAGCATGGCATACAACACCGCGACGGTGGAGACCTCGGTGGCGGTGGCGACGCCCTCGCCCACCAGTGTGCGAATCAGGAAGGGCAACACCAGCGCCGGGGCGGCCAGCAGCGCCAGTCTCCCGATCGTGGAAAACGACTGGCGCTTGGCGCCGCGCATGTCTTCGTGGCGCGCCTTCCAGCGGGCCAGCACGATCAGCGTCAGCAGCAGCACCATGGCCACGACGAAGCCCGCCTGGAACAGGCCGGCGATCGACACGCCGGCCACCGCCCCCAGCACGATCAGCACGATGCTGGGCGGCACGGTGTCCGCCATGGCCGCGCCGGTGGCCAGCAGCGCCACCATCTCACCGGGCTTGTGCCCGCGCCGCTTCATTTCAGGGAACAGGGCCGGTGCCACGGTGGCCATGTCGGACACCTTGGAGCCCGAGATGCCCGAGACAATGAACAGCGAACCAAGCAGCACATAGGACATGCCCGCCCGCACGTGCCCGATCATCGATGCGAGAAAACCGACGATGGCCTTGCCCATGCCGGTGGCGTCCAGCACACAACCGAGCAGCACGAAAATCGGCACCGACACCAGCACCAGGCTCGACATGCCCTCGTCCATGCGCCCGATCACCACCATCAGCGGCATGCGGGTGGAAAAGGCCAGGTAGGCCACAGCCCCGATCCCGAAGCAAAAGGCGATCGGGATGCCCGCCACCAGGCAGACGATCGTGAAGCCCGCCAGGAAGATCGCGATGTTGAGCGTGCCCAACCTGGCCAGCTGCGGTGAGGCCAGCCAGCATGCGCCGACGACGGCTGCGACAAACACCAGCGCCACCAGCAAGGACGAGCGGCGCACTGTGCGCGTGGCATACACCAGCAGCAAGACCAGCATCGCCGCCACACCGAAGGCGATGGCGGCGACCCGGAAGGCGTTCGGAATGCCCAAGGCCGGGCTGGTAATCACCCACTCCTCGCGCACGTAGGCCACGGAGGGGCCCATCAGCGTCACCAGCATCGCCGCCATGGCAACCAGGGCAAAGGCATGCGTGAGCTCTCGCGCCCTCGGCGGCAGCCGGTCCACGACCAGGCTCAGGCGCAGGTGCTCGTTGCGATGAACCGCCAGCGTCGCGCCCACCATGGCCAGCCAGATGAAAGCGATGGAGGCAACCTCGTCCGCCCAGATGATGGGGCTGCCGAAGACATACCGCGACACCACGCCGGCAAACAGCAGCACGACGATCACGACCATCAAGGCCGCCCCGAGCACCTCGATGGGCTTGATCCACGCCGGGCTGCCGGTGCTCGACTCGAACGACGGCAGCGCAATGCCCTGGCCGGAAATGTTGGCGTCAGCTGTCATTTGCTCTTGCGCCGGCCGGCTCACGCCGTCTGTCGGGCGGCCAGGTATTCGAGACCGAAAATGTCCGCCATCTCGCTGTGGCCGATCCGGTTGCCGCAGCGCCACTGCATGAGCGACTGGAACGCCACATGCGATGGGTTGAAGTTGTACCAGGGGTGCACCGCGATCGCGTTGCCGAACACCTCGTGCCGCACGCCACGCACGTCGGTGGCGACGATGCGGATGTTCATCGGGCAGTTGTGCGAGTGATAGCCCTCGACCGTGGCGGACACCAGGCCATAGGTGGCGCCGTCCTGCATGGCATAGCCATTTCGAAGGCTTTCATACACGGTCTTGCCGTCCTTCACGTCGAGCAGCATGGCCATGTGCAGGCCGTAGTCCTCGCCGAACACGGCGGAGATCCAGCTGACCGCGCGCTTGCTCGTCTCGTGCCGCTGGCTCCAGCTGTGGTCGACGCAGTCGAAGCAGTCGACCTTGTAGCGAACACCGCGCAGCTGCAGCTCACCGGTGATGCGGCCGATCAACTCGAAGTGCCCGCTCGGGTTGTTCGGATCGTTCGACACATTGCCCCACTGCGTTCCCAGCCGCTCGTCGAAGCGGTGACCCGCCTCGGTCTGGAGCAGCGGGTTGTGCTCGGGGTCGTTCGCGTCGAAGGGCTGGTGCAGGCCCTGGAAGGTCAGGTCGAACGAGCAATCGCCGCCCAGCTTGTACTCGTACTGGAAGCGCGCCCGCATCGGCGGCTCGGTGACATGCACCCGGATGCCACTGGCCAGCTCGTAGTTGGTGAAGTTGTCCGGGCAGGGCAGGTGCATCTGCGCGTCGCTGAAGTCCACCTGGTAGGGCTGGAAGCGAAAGCCCTTGACGATGCCCACCGAGGACAAGGCCACGCCCAGGTTGGGCCGGGCGGCGATGTACAGGTTGCCGAGGATGCCGGCTTGCGGCACCGAAAAGCTCAAGGGGGTGGTCTCGGTCCAGCGCCAGTTGTCCTTGGCGACGGGATGGAACTCGGAGTCTTTGCTGGTGATCATCGATGTGCGTCCAGGTTGCTCAGGCCAGTTTGCCCGCGTACTTCTCAAGGGCCAGCCAGGCTTCCTCGCCCATCTTGCCCCGCCATTCCGTGTAGTAACCGGCCTGGCGCAGCTTTTCGCGGAAGGGGCCGATGTCGATGTCGTTGAACTTCACGCCAGCGGCCTCGAGCTTGGACTTGATGTCCAGATTGAGCTTGCGCATGTCTTCGCGCTCCTTGAGCGCGGCGGCGTTGATGTTGCGGCTGATGATGTCCTGGATGTCCGCCGGCAGGGCCGTAAAGCGCGAACGGTTGGACGCGATCAGCATGCCTTCCCAGCAATGGTTGGTGTTGGTGATGAACTTCTGCACTTCGTACAGCTTGGCGGTGTACACGTTCACCAGCGGGTTCTCCTGCCCGTCCACCAGCTTGGTCTGCAGCGAGGTGTACAGCTCCGAGAAGTTCATGCTGACCGGCGCCGCGCCCAGCGCCTTGAACATGCCAAAGAACATCGGCAGCACCGGCACCCGGATCTTCAGGCCCTGCATGTCGGCCAGCGAGGTGACGGGCTTGGCGCCGTTGGAGACGGTGCGAAAGCCCAGGTCCCAGTACTTCTCGAAGATGTGGATGTTGGCCCCCGCGGCCGCTTTTCGGGCCACCCGGCCCAGGTCGCCGTCGACCGCGTTCCAGATGGTGGCCATGTCCTTGAATGCGAAGCCCAGCGCGCTGGGGCCGACGCCGGCATTCAGGATGGTCATGAACGACGCGGAGGTGGTGTAGAAGTCCAACGCGCCGGCGCGCATCTGCGCCATCATGTCGGTGTCGCCGCCCAACTGGCTCGACGGGAAATAGGCGATGTTCACCCGGCCCTTCGATTCCTCGCTGATTCGCTTGGCGGCGGCGACCGCGTTCACGCTCAGGGGGTGGTCGGGCGGTGCGAAGCAGCCCCACTTCATCTCGAACTCGGCGGCCCGCGCGGCGCCGGCGCCAAGGGCCAGGAATGGCGCGCCGGCGGTGGCGGCAAGAAGGGATCGACGTTGAATGGCCATGGTGTCTCCGTTGCTCTCAGTGATTACCCACCGCTGACTGCCGGCGGTGGTGCGGTGGTGCGGTGTGCGCGCGATGTGAATCGCCAGTCGGGGCGCCTGTGAAACTTTCAGCTTTGCTTGACGCCGGGCGAATACAGCGCCTGGTCCAGCGCCGGCAGTTCGTCGGGGCGAAGGTCGAAACCCATCGGAGCGAACCAGGCCCGCTGCATTTCGACCCAGCGCTTGGAACCCGCCATGACCTGCTGCTCGATGCGCCGGCGCAGCGGTGCATCCGCCACGGCCGCGGCGCGCGCCACGCCAGCCACTGCCGTGGCCAGTTCGGCCGCCGCGGACCGCACCTCGGCCGGCAGCGGGACAGCTTTTTCGGCAACCGCCTGCCCCTGCGCCAGGGCCGCTGTCAGCCGCTGCGATACCTCGGGCGAATCCAGCAAGGCCGCATCCGCCGCCACCTGCCGCGCCAGGCGCAGCGAATGGTCAAGCTCGAACAACTGACGCGGATAGCCGTGCTCCATTCGGCTGCGCAGGAACTTCAGGAAGCCCGATACAAGCCGCAGTTGCTCGGTGGCCAGCGGGTCGGACGCGTCCAGCGCCGGCATGACCACTTTTTCAAGCGCCTTGATCGACGCGAGGAGTCCGTTGTCGGTGTAATCGGCCATCACAGCTCTCCTTCGATTTCACGCCGCAGTTCTTCCATCGGCCCGAAGGCCGCGGCTTCCAGCCAGGCGATCAGCACGTCCTGGTGCGTCTTGCCCAGGCGCACGACACGGTGGGTCGAGGCCAGCGCGGTCACGACGATCTGGTAGCAGTTGAAGATGCGGTAGTAGCGCAGGCGGGCCGGGTCCACCGTCAGGCCGCTGGCCTGCTGGTAGCGGTCCAGGAACTCGTCGACCGGCATCAGGCCCGAGGCGAGAAAGGTCTTGCCGTCTTCGCTCCAGTGGCCGTAGTTCTCGGCGATCGTCCAGGCCAGGTCGCGGTGGCGGTCGCCCAGGTAGCCGCGCTCCCAGTCGAGCACGGCGGTAATTTGCGCGGTCTCTTCGTCAAACAGGAAGTTGCCGCTGCGGTAGTCGCCGTGCACCACGCTCACACGGTCCAGCGTCGGCAGGTTGCGCGCCAGCCAGTTGCCGGCCACCTCCATCAGGGGCAGGTCTTCGCCGCGGTCTTCTTCCCAGATGCGGCGGGCGCGATTGAGCTGCCACAGCGCGCTCTGTGTGGTGCCGACCGTCGGCCGGTCAAAGGCGTCGAACGCGCGGCTTTGCGGATCGAAGGTGTGGATGCGGGCCAGGTAGTCGACAAACTGCGTGGCCAGGCGCGGGCGCAAGGCGGGGCCGAAGTTGGTGCCGATACCGGCCACCCGGCCCAGCACCGCCCGGGGTTTGGTGGTGCCCTCGGCGAAGGCGTAGATCAGGGCCGGCTCCGGAAACCAGGTGCCATCGGGGTCCACCCAATACACCCTGGGGACGGGAATCACGCCGCTGAAGGCCTCGACCAGTTCGAACTCGCGCTGCCGGCTGGTCGAATTGAGTGACTCGGCCGGCTCCATGCGGGCGACCAGCCGGGTGGACGTGGGGCCGACGCCCGGCTCGTTCCAGTGCAGCGTGAAACCCATCTGGATCTTGGAGGCGCCGCCCGAGAACCAGCGCTGGTCCGAGATGCGAAAGTCACCCTGGATCTTGCTCTTGAGCAAGGCGGTGATGTAGCCGTTCATGGCCTCGAAGCTCACGCCGGAGAAGCTCCCGCCGGCGCGGCGCTGCATCTTGCGCGTGAGCATCAGGTCCGCTTCGCGCTCGGTCGGAAACTGGGCTTGCATCCGAGCGATGAACTCGGGGCCAGGCCGGTCACGGTCGGTGTCGGCCACGGTCCACGGCGGCGGCAGTGGGCTCGTCGATGGCTGTGCTTGCGGCATGCTGGTTTGTCTCCGAACTTCTGTTTGTGAGGCGCACTGTATCCCTGCGAGCATTCCCAAAATAGTGAATTGTTCGACGTGAGCTATGCTGTCGCTGCATAGGTAGTCTGGGGAACGACATGGCAAAGCTGGTGGTGGGCCACATCAAGACACGGCAGTTGCAGCTGTTGGCCGAGCTTCGCCAAAGCGGCTCGGTGCTCCAGGCCGCCGCCACGCTGGGCATGAGCCAGTCCGCCGCATCGCGCCTGCTCGGCAACCTGGAAAGCGAGATAGGCGCCCCGCTCTTCGAGCGGCATGCCCGCGGCGTCACGCCCACGGTCTACGGCGAGGCCGTGACGCGCCGGGCGATGTCCGCCCTGGCCGAGATCGCGCGGGCGGCGGTGGAGGTGGACGAGTTGTCACGCGGCAAGCGCACGCCCTTGTCGATCGGTTGCCTGATCAGCCAGAGCGCCACCTATCTGCCGGCGGCCCTGCTTGCCTTGGCGCAGCGTGCGCCGGACATCATGGTCGAGGCCCACAGCGACCGCAGCGCCACGCTGATCGCCGGCCTGATGGAAGCGCGCTTCGACCTGGTGATCGCCCGCGTTCGCGACGCATCGCTGGAGCCGGACCTGTTCTTCGAACCCCTGGTGGACGAACCGATCGGGGTGTTCGCCCGCCCCGGCCATCCGCTGGCGCGCCGTCGCACGCTGACCTTGCAGGACGTGGCGGCCTATCCGTGGATCATGCCGCCACGAGAAACCGACCTGCGCGCGCGCCTGGACGCGCTGTGCGCCCAGAACGGGCTCCCGCACTTGGACGGCATGCTGCAGACCATGTCGATCCCGGTCATCCTGAGCATGCTGCGTCAGAGCGATGTGCTCGTGGCCCTGCCCGTCGATTTCGCGCGGCCGTTCTGCGAGAACCGCTCGATGAGTGCCCTGCGCATCGCGCTGGGCGTGCGCACGGAGAACGTGGGGATCATCACCCGGCGGCATCACGAGATGTCGCCGCAACTTCAGAAAGGCCTGAAGGTGTTCAGGGAGGTGGCCGTCGCCATGTATGGCCAGAAATCATCGTCCCCACAGCGCATGACTGAGCGGTCGCGCCGGGCCTAACGAGGCTGGGTGTCGCAACGCAGAACCCGGCGCATGTGCTCGAGCGCCTGCTCCTTGGCTTGCTCGGTCTCCGACGCGATGCAGTTCGACGGCACCTTGATCTTGAAATTTCTCAGGAAGGCATCGGTTGCGGTGATCTGCACACAGATGTCCGCGGCCACGCCGGTGATGATGATCTCGCGTGCGCCGATGCTGTCCAGCAGGATGTCCAGCGGGGTACCGTAGAAGGCCGAATGCCGGGGCTTGAGGACGCTCAGGTCGTCTCGCGCGGGCCGCAGCAGTCTGGCCATTTGCGCACTGGGCCCGCGCCCCGCGACGAGGCCGCGGGTCAGTGCGGGAAAATCCGAGCGCCAGCTGCCGAAATTGTCGTTGGCGTAGATGGCGGGGACCCCGTCGGCCCGCAGCGCCTTCTTCAAGGCCGCCGTCGCACGCGCCGCTTCCACGGCCGCCGGCGCGAGCTCGCCCGCCTTGGGAAAGTTCAAGGGATTGATGAAGTCGACGAGCAGCAGCACCACCCTGCTCTTGGGAAGGTCGGCAGCCTTCACGGGCGCCCTCCCGACTTCTTGAGAATGCTGATCGTGCCGTCGGATTCGAGGAACGCGCGTTTCATGTCGGCGAGCTCGCAGTCGGCCTCGCGCAGCGCCTGCTCCATATCCGAGGCCGGCACGCGCTGCTTCTCCAGCACCTGCGTCAGTATCCGGCCGTCCTTGCCGACCAGGACGGCACTGCCTT
>JAZKDA010000275.1:0-29724 GCA_040387815.1 Pseudomonadota bacterium
GACGGCCGCCGCAGCCTGCGGCGGCGACGTGCACGTGCTGGTGGCCGGCCACAACGCCGGCGCTGCCGCACAGCAAGCCAGCCAGATCGCCGGCGTTGCCAAGGTCATCCACGCCGACGGCGCCAGCCTGGCCCACGGCCTCGCCGAGAACGTGGCCGCCCAGGTGCTGGCACTCCATGGCAGTGGTGCCGGCAACTACAGCCACATCCTGTTCCCCGCCACCGCCAGCGGCAAGAACGTGGCCCCGCGCGTGGCTGCCAAGCTCGACGTCGCCCAGATCAGCGACATCACCAAGGTCATCTCCGCCGATACCTTCGAGCGCCCCATCTACGCCGGCAACGCCATCGCCACCGTGCAGTCTGCTGATGCCGTGAAGGTCATCACCGTGCGCACCACCGGCTTTGACGCCGCCGCCGCCACGGGTGGCAGCGCCGCTGTCGAAACCGCTGCTGCGGCCGCCGACGCTGGCAAGAGCAGCTACGTGGGCAGCGAGATCGCCAAGAGCGACCGCCCCGAACTCACCGCCGCCAAGATCATCGTGTCTGGTGGCCGTGCGCTGGGCAGCAAGGAAAAGTTCGACGAAGTCATCACCCCCCTGGCCGACAAGCTGGGCGCTGCCATCGGCGCCAGCCGTGCTGCCGTGGATGCGGGCTACGCCCCCAACGACCTGCAAGTGGGCCAGACGGGCAAGATCGTCGCGCCGCAGTTGTACATTGCCGCCGGCATCTCGGGCGCCATCCAGCACCTGGCCGGCATGAAGGACTCCAAGGTGATCGTGGCGATCAACAAGGACCCCGAGGCCCCGATCTTCAGCGTGGCCGACTACGGGCTGGAGGCGGACCTTTTCGCAGTTGTGCCGGAATTCGTCAAGGCCTTTTAAATTGGATGAGATACACCATGGAGCTTCGGCATTTACGTTGCTTTATAGCGGTGGCCGAAGAACTTCACTTCGGCCGCGCAGCGGAAAAGCTGCACATCGATCAGTCCCCTTTGTCGCGCACCATCAAGGAGATAGAGGAAGAGCTCGGGGCGCAACTGTTCACGCGAACCACGCGAAGCACCCGCCTGACCTTTGCCGGAATGGCATTCCTGGAGCGGGTGCCGCGAATCTTCGAAGCTCTGAAACAGGCGTGTGACGGCGTCAAGTCCGCCGCCAGTGGGTTTCAGCGACAGTTGCGCATCGCTTTGTCCGATGGCATCACGCCCTCGCGAATGCCGACGCTGCTGGCACAGTGCCGAGCGGAAGATCCAGAGATTGATGTTCGGCTATTTGAGGTGCCGTTGGATCAACAGATCAAGGGTCTGCACGATGACCTGTATGACGTCGGCTTTTCGATGGCCGAAGAGGTGGGCGACGGCATTGTGGTCAGGCCTGCATGGGAAGACGAACTGATGGTGGCGGTCCCAGCTCGCCATCCTGTTCTGGCCCACAAGCACGTGCCGTTGGAAGAAGTGTTGCGCTATCCGCTGGCGCTATGCGATCCGGCGATATGCGAAGGCCATGCACGCCAAGTTGATCGCGTTTTGCAGCGCTACGAGCAACAGCCACTGATCGCCCAGCGCGTGGCGTCCTATGAGGTGATGATGACCTTGGTCTCAGCCGGATTGGCGCTCGGTTTGGCGGGCGCCGCGCACATTGCATCCGGCCGTGGGCCAGGTGTTGTGGCCCGGCGCTTGGCGGGCAAGCCGCAGATGCTGGCCACGTATCTGCTGCACCGTGACGTGGAGCCCTCCGAAATGCTGGCCCGGTTCATCGAACGAGTGGCCTCCATTGATTCGGCGGATGGCTCCAGCGCCGCCGAGGACTCCTGATCCACCTGCTGAAAGGACCCAAGCCATGACCCGATTCCTGCCGCTGCTGATGGTTGCCGCACTGACGGGCTGTGGACCATCCCAACCGACGGAAACCGTGGACTTCCTCGTTGCCCATCCCGAGCGCCTCAAAGAAGTCCAGCGCCTGTGCAAGGAAGACCGCGCGAAGGCAGGAGAAGAACTCTGCCGCCGTGCGGCCGAAGCCGCCAACCGGCGTTTCTTCGGCGATCGGCCGGAACAGCAATCCAAATAGCGCCCCGCGCCGTCGCCTGGCCGCGACAGAGTTCTTGCTGTTACCTCATCACGCCGCAGCGCGCTCGCGCATGCGGCATTTTTATTGCCTTCGCCACAGCAAGAAGTCTGGCCATTTTGGCCTGAATCCCCGCTATAACGGTCTTTGACCGACCTGCACGCTCGCCTTGATCCTCGGCACTACGGCATGTCCCTGTGCCGTAGCGGGAGGTTGGCCAATGCAAGGAACGAACGTGCTGTTCGGTCAGATTGCCGTTGTCTTCGGCATCGTGATCGCTGGCGTATGGAGCGCCACGCAATGGACAGCAGCGGCGCTGGGCTACCAGCTACGCCTGGGTTCGCCCTGGTTCGATTTCCTCGGCACGCCGGTCTATCACCCCTGGCGCCTGTTCGAGTGGTGGTTCTTCTTCGACGCCTACGCGCCGCATGTATTCGACGTGGGCGGTGCCATTGCCGCAGGCAGCGGCCTGATCGCGGTGGTGGTTGCCATCGGCATGTCGATCTGGCGCTCGCGCCAGTCCAAGCTGGTCACGACCTACGGCACGGCGCGCTGGGCCAACGCGGAGGACATTCACAAGGCGGGCCTTGACCAGCCTGCAGGCGTGTTCCTCGGCCTGCATCGGCAGCAGTACCTGCGGCACGAGGGCCCGGAACATGTCCTGACCTTCGCGCCCACGCGCTCAGGCAAGGGCGTGGGCCTGGTGGTGCCAACGCTTCTTTCTTGGCCAGCGTCTGCCGTCATCCACGACATCAAGGGCGAGAACTGGAGCATCACCGCAGGTTGGCGTTCGCGCTTCTCGCATTGCCTGCTGTTCAATCCGACGGACAGCAAGTCGGCGGCCTACAACCCGCTGCTGGAAGTCCGGCGCGGCGCGCATGAGGTGCGCGACGTGCAGAACATCGCGGACATCCTGGTCGATCCCGATGGCGCGCTGGAGAAGCGCAACCACTGGGAGAAGACTTCGCACGCATTGCTGGTCGGGGCCATTCTGCATGTGCTCTACGCGGGCGAAGACAAGACGCTGCGCGGTGTCGCCAACTTCCTCAGCGACCCGGCTTGTCCCTTTGAGCTGACGCTGCATCGGATGATGACCACATCGCATCTCGGCGATGGCCCGCATCCGGTCGTTTCCTCGGCGGCGCGCGAAGTGCTCAACAAATCGGACAACGAACGCTCGGGCGTGTTGTCCACGGCCATGTCGTTCCTCGGCCTCTACCGCGACCCGACGGTGGCCGAAGTCACCTCGCGCTGCGACTGGCGCATTGCCGACCTGATCGCGGCCGAGCATCCGGGGTCGCTGTACCTGGTGGTGCCGCCTTCGGACATTTCGCGGACGAAGCCGCTGATCCGCCTGATCCTCAACCAGATCGGCCGGCGCCTCACCGAATCACTCGATGGCAGCGACGGCATCGAGCGTCGTCACAAGCTGCTGCTGATGCTCGATGAGTTTCCGGCACTCGGACGCCTCGACTTCTTCGAGACGGCGTTGGCCTTCATGGCTGGCTATGGCATCCGCAGCTTCCTCATCGCGCAGTCGCTCAACCAGATCGACAAAGCCTACGGCCAGAACCATTCGATCCTGGACAACTGCCATGTGCGCGTGACGTTCGCCACCAACGATGAGCGCACCGCCAAACGGATCTCCGAGACGCTCGGCACTGCGACCGAGCTGCGCGCGCAGCGCAACTACGCGGGCCACCGGCTCGCGCCGTGGCTCGGGCACTTGATGGTGTCGCGCCAGGAAACCGCGCGCCCGCTGTTGACGCCGGGCGAAGTCATGCAGCTTCCGCCCGACGAAGCAGTGGTGATGGTGTCCAGCGTGGCGCCGATCAAGGCCAAGAAGCTGCGCTACTACGCGGACAGCAATTTCAAGCGGCGCGTGTTGCCGCCGCCCGCGCTGGCGAGCGAGCGATACGCCGACGCGCCGCCATCGCGTCCCGACGACTGGAGCGGACTGGCGATTCCCGCCGCACCGGCCGCGGCGTCCGCTGATGGCCTGGAGAACTTGGGTTCGACCGACGACGGTGGTCCGCGCCGTCAGCCCGAGCTTTCCGAAACCGTCGCCTACGACCCCGAGCAGGCCGCACCCGTGGCCGACCTTGGCCTGCTCGATGACGACGACATGCCGCTTCCCCTCCCGCGCCGGTTCGATCCGGCCCTGCAACGCACGGCCCGGCTGGCTTCCCTCGACCCTGACGACGGAATCGACCTATGACCCAGCACCGCCTCAATGTGTTCATTCAGCCGGAGCACAGCAAACGGCTCGACGAACTGGCCGCCACCAAAGGCGTATCGAAGTCCAGCATCGTCGCGGCGGCACTCGCATCGTGGCTGTCGCCCGATGCCGCCGACCAGCGGGAGGCGGCCATTGCCAAACGGTTGGATCGGCTGTCGCGCCACGCCGAGCGCATGGAGCGCGACCAGAACATTCAGATCGAGACGCTGGCGCTGTTCATCCGCTACTTCCTCACGGTCAGCACACCCGTGCCCGAAGCACATCAGGACGCCGCTCGCGCCCAGGGCAAGGCCCGCTTCGAGCAGTTCGTGGAGCAGTTGGGCCGCCACCTGCTGCGTGGGCGCAGTCTGGTGCGCGACGTGGTGGAGGAACTGCATCCCGACCCTTCGCGCATGGGTGAAGTGCAGGAGCGTACGTCATGAGTACCACGCCTTCTTCCTTCACCGCCGTTTCGCTAGATCGCCGCATCCAGATGTTGCGCACAGCGATGGGGCCGCTGATCGCCGCTGCGCTCGAAGACCCGGACGTGGTGGAAATCATGCTCAACCCCGACCGGACGCTCTGGGTGGATCGGCTTTCCACGGGCCGCGCGCCGATGGGCGTGGAGCTGTCCGAAGCGGACGGTGAACGCATTATTCGGCTCGTGGCGGCCCATGTCGGTGCCGAGGTGCATCGGGGCCAGCCGCTGTTGACGGCGGAGCTGCCCGAGACGGGCGAACGCTTCGAGGGCATCTTGCCGCCGGCCGCGCCGGGGCCTGCCTTCGCACTGCGCAAGCGCGCCTTTGGCGTGATCCCGCTGTCGCGCTACATCGAGGATGGAATGATGACCGCCGCGCAGGCGGGCTTGCTGGTGCGTGCAGTGCGCGAGCGCAAGAACATTCTGATCGCAGGTGGCACTAGCACCGGCAAGACCACGCTCGCCAATGCCTTGCTTTCCGAGATCGCCGCCACCGGCGACCGCGTGCTGGTGCTCGAAGACACGGTGGAGCTGCAATGCGCGGCCCGCGACCACGTGCCGCTGCGCACACGCGCGGGCGTGGTGTCCATGACCGAGCTGGTGCGCTCGTCCATGCGCCTTCGGCCGGATCGCGTGATCGTCGGCGAAGTGCGCGGCGCCGAGGCGCTGGATCTCATCAAGGTGTGGGGCACCGGCCATCCGGGCGGCATCGCCACGATCCACGCCGGCTCCGCGCTGGGCGCACTGCTGCGCCTGGAGCAACTGATTCTCGAAGTGGCGGTGAACCCGCCCCGTGCGCTGATCGCGGAAGCGGTCAACGTGGTCATCCACATCGCCGGGCGCGGACGCAAGCGCCGCATCGAGAGCATCGCTCGCGTCGTCGGCTTCGATGGCGTTGGGTATCACCTGGCGGACGCGCTGGAGGCTCCATTCCCGGAGTTGCTGCCGCAGTCCGACTTTTCCCCCCCTGTCCCCTGACCACTCTGGAGAACTGCCATGACGCAGATGATCGTTCCTGCTTTCCGTTTTTCCGCGTATCCGCTTCCTCGGCCACCGCGGCTGGATAGCCTGGCTCGCCCGGCCATGCAGGGCTTGATGCTCGCGGCGCTGATGCTGCTGCTTGCGGGCGCGGCTCAGGCCGCCGGTTCGTCGATGCCGTGGGAAGGCCCGCTGCAATCCATCCTGGAGTCGATCCAGGGACCTGTGGCCCGGATCATCGCGGTCATCATCATCATTGCCACGGGCCTGGCGCTGGCCTTCGGCGATACCTCGGGCGGCTTCCGCAAGCTGATCCAGATCGTCTTTGGCCTATCGATCGCGTTCGCGGCTTCGAGCTTCTTCCTGTCGTTCTTCAGCTTCTCCGGTGGGGCCGTCGTATGAACGGCCCGCACGATGGGATGCCTGGCTTCGAGGTGCCGCTGCATCGGTCTTTGACCGAGCCGATTCTGATGGGCGGTGCCCCGCGCACCGTGGCCATCACCAACGGCACCTTGGCCGCTGCCGTGGGCCTGGGCTTGCAGATGTGGATTCCGGGCGTGGTGCTCTGGATCGTCGGCCATGCGCTGGCGGTCTGGGGCGCTCGTGTCGATCCGCAGTTCATGCAGGTCTTCGCCCGCCACATCAAGCACCGGCCGCTGCTGGACGTGTGAGGTGATGCCATGCTGAACCTTGCCGAATACCGCCAGCGGCCCGCGCTGCTGGCCGACTGGCTACCCTGGGCCGGGCTGATCGCGCCCGGAGTCGTGCTGAACAAGGATGGCTCCTTCCAGCGCACTGCGCGCTTTCGGGGGCCAGACCTCGACAGCGCGACACAGGGCGAACTGATTTCCACGTCGGCGAGGCTGAACAACGCGCTGCGCCGGCTCGGTTCGGGCTGGGCGCTGTTCATCGAGGCCGAACGGCGAGCTGCTGCCGGCTACCCACACTCGGACTTCCCGGAGCCCTTGTCCTGGCTGGTCGATGAAGAACGCCGCGCCGCATTTGAGGACTCGGGCAACCACTTCGAGAGCGGCTACCACCTGACATTGGTGTACCTGCCGCCGGAGGAAGCCCGCGCTCGTGCGGCCGGAATGCTGTACGAGAACCGTCCGACCGAGGGAGTGGACTGGCGTGAGCGCCTGACCGCCTTCGTCGCGGAGACGGATCGGATTTTCGACCTGCTCGATGGCGTGATGCCGGAGATTGCGTGGCTCGATGACAGCCAGACGCTGACCTACCTGCACTCGACCATTTCCCCACGGCGATACCGCGTGGGCGTGCCGGAAGTGCCATTCCACCTCGACGCGCTGCTGGCCGACGCGCCGCTGATCGGTGGTCTGGCGCCGATGCTGGGCGACCAGCACCTGCGCGTGGCGACGGTGCGGGGCTTCCCCACCTCGACCTGGCCGGGGATTCTGGACGACCTCAACCGCCTCAGCTTTGGCTATCGCTGGTCAACCCGGTTCCTTTGCATGGACAAAGCCGATGCGGAAAGAGAGCTTTCTCGCCTGCGCCGCCAATGGTTCGCCAAGCGCAAGAACGTCATCGCGCTATTGCGCGAAACCATCTTCCAGCAGGAATCCCCGCTGGTCGATACCGACGCTAGCAACAAATCGGCCGATGCCGATGCTGCCTTGCAGGAGCTGGGCAGCGACCAGGTGGCCTTTGGCTACCTGACGGCAACCGTCATCGTCATGGACGCGGATGCCGCCGTGGCCGACGAGAAGCTGCGCATGGTGGAGCGTGTCATCCAGGGGCGCGGCTTCGTCACCATTCCCGAAACGCTTAATGCGGTGGATGCGTGGTTGTCATCGATTCCGGGTCATGCCTACGCCAATGTCCGCCAGCCCATCGTCTCGACGCTGAACCTGGCGCATCTGGTGCCGGTGTCCGCCGTATGGGCCGGGCCAGAGAAGAACGCGCATCTCGACGGCCCGCCGCTGATCGTGACCCGCACCGAGGGCGCGACGCCGTTCCGGCTGGTCACGCACATCGGCGATGTGGGCCACACGCTGGTGGCCGGCCCCACGGGCATGGGCAAATCGGTGCTGCTCGCCACCTTGGCGATGCAGTTCCGTCGTTATCGCGGATCGCGCGTCTTCGCCTTCGACATGGGGCGCTCGATGCGCGCCACCATCCTGGGCCTGGGCGGTGAGCACTACGACCTCGGGATGGATGGCGAGATCGCCTTCCAGCCCTTGGCCCGTATCGACCGCGAGGGCTACCGCACTTGGGCGGCCGAATGGATCGAAGGCCGGCTACGGCATGAAGGCGTCGCGGTTGGCCCTGACGAGAAGGCAGCGATCTGGTCGGCGCTCGGCAGTCTCGCCGGTGCGCCCGTGGAGCAGCGCACGATGACAGGGCTTTCCGTCCTGCTGCAATCGAACGCACTGCGGCAGGCCCTCGCGCCCTATGTGCTCGGCGGCGCGCACGGCAAGCTGCTGGATGCCGACCATGACCGGCTGGGCATGGCCGACGTGCAGTGCTTCGAGATGGAGGAGCTGATGCACAGCAAGGCCGCCGTCATGGCGGTGCTGCATTACCTCTTTGCGCGCTTCGACGAACGCTTTGACGGCGCCCCCACGCTGCTGATCCTCGACGAGGCGTGGCTGTTCCTTGACGATCCGGTGTTTGCGGCGCGCATCCGCCAGTGGCTCAAGACGCTGCGCAAGAAGAACGTCAGCGTCATCTTCGCCACGCAGAGCCTCGCCGACATCAAGGATTCGAGCATCGCGCCGGCCATCATCGAGAGCTGCGCAAGCCGCATCTTCCTGCCGAACCCGCAGGCGACCGAGCCGCAGATTCGCACGATCTACGAAGGCTTCGGCCTCAACAGCCGCCAGATCGAGATTGTCGCCACCGCGCAGCCCAAGCGCGACTACTACTACCAATCGCGTCTCGGCAATCGCCTGTTTGACCTCGACCTGGGCGCCGCGACGCTGGCCTTCGCGGGTGCTTCCACGCCGCAAGACCAGCGCGACATCGACGCGGTGCTTGCCGCTGCGCATTCCGATTCCTCTCCCTTCGCAGCCGCGTGGCTGCGCCACCGTGGCCTGCATTGGGCCGCCGACCTGCTGTCCTCGTTCCTGTCCACCCACCCCCAGGAGAACCCATCATGAAAAAGCGTCTTCTCGCCGCCGCCGTCGCGGCCATGCTTTGCACCGCTACCGCCGTGCAGGCGCAATGGGTCGTGATCGACCCCACGAACCTCGTGCAGAACACGCTGACCGCGATCCGCACGCTGGAGCAGATCAACAACCAGATCAAGCAGCTCCAGAACGAGGCGCAGATGCTCATCAACCAGGCGCGCAACCTGGCCAGCCTGCCGTCCAGCGTGGTGGGCCAGTTGCGCGCCAATCTGGCGACCACCCAGCGGCTGATCGCGCAAGCCAAGGGCCTGGCCTATGACGTGACGAATCTGGATCGGGAGTTCCAGCGCCTGTATCCCGAGCAATACGCCGCCACCGTGAGCGGCGACCAGATGTACCGCGATACGCAGGAACGCTGGAAGAACACGCTCAATGGTTTGCAGACCACCATGCAGATGCAGGCCCAGGCCTCACAGAACCTGAGCGACGACGAAGGCGTGCTGGCCGACCTCGTGGGCAAGAGCCAATCGGCAGTGGGTGCCTTGCAGGCGATGCAGGCCATGAACCAGCTCTTGGCCCTGCAAGCCAAGCAGTCCATCCAGACGCAGCGCCTGAGCATCACCCAGGATCGCGCTGCGTCGCTGGAACTGGCACGGCAGGCCGCTGCTGTGGAGCGTGGCCGCGAGGTGAATCGGCGCTTCCTGGGCGAAGGCACGCCGTACACACCGCAGTCCGTCGATTTCTACGGCCGGTGACGGGTGCTGTCATGACCCGCGTGCCTGCTCTCTGCGGTTTCGTGCTCCTGCTGGCCGGCTGCGGCCAGCAGGAGGGGCCTTCGGTCGATGCGCTCTCGGCAGATCCGTCGCGGCTGCACTTGCTCAAGGAGCAATGCCGCGCGGGCCAGCTCGACGACGCGTCTTGCGCGCAGGTGGCCCAGGCCGATTTGCGCCGCTTTCTCTCCGGCAAGACCGGGCCAGATGAGTACCAGACGCTGGCCGATCTGCCGCCGATTCCGCCCAGCTTCGATGAACCCGCAGAGGACAGCAATGCGGTGGCCACGGCCTCGCCTGTGCAGGAGGACTCGCCATGAATGACATTTCGGTCATCGACCATTTTCTCGATGTCTTTTCGCGCTACATCGACTCGGGCTTCGGCCTGCTGCACGGCGAGGTCGCATTCCTCACGGCCACGCTGATCGTCATCGACATGACGCTCGCCGGGCTGTTCTGGGCGATGGGGCACGCGACCGGCCAGGGCGAGGACGTGATTGCCAAGCTGATCCGCAAGGTGCTGTACGTCGGTGCCTTCGCCTACATCATCGGCAACTTCAACATGCTGGCCGGTGTCCTGTTCCGCTCCTTCGCGGGTCTTGGCCTGACAGCCAGCGGCTCGACCTTGAGCATGGGCAACTTCTTGCAACCAGGTCGATTGGCCAAGGCCGGCATCGACACAGCGGCGCCGATCCTCGACCAGATCAGGGAGATGGCGGGCTTCCCCGAGGTGTTCATCCACATCGCGCCCATCGTCGTGCTGTTCCTCGCGTGGCTGGTGGTTATCGTTAGCTTCTTCGTGCTGGCGGTGCAGCTCTTCGTCACCCTGATCGAGTTCAAACTGACCACGCTGGCGGGCTTCGTGCTGGTGCCGTTTGCCCTCTGGAACAAGACAGCGTTTATGGCCGAGAAGGTGCTGGGCAACGTGGTGTCCTCGGGCATCAAGGTGCTGGTGCTCGCCGTCATCGTGGGTATCGGCTCGGGGCTATTCGCCGAATTCAGGATACCGCCCGGTTCCGAGCCGTCCATCGACCAGGCGCTGGTCATCATGCTGGCCTCGTTGTCCCTGCTGGCCCTGGGCATCTTTGGGCCGGGCATTGCGACAGGCTTGGTGTCCGGTGGGCCACAGCTCGGCGCGGGCGCGATGGCCGGTGCTGCCATCGGCGCAGCCGGAACCGCCGTGGCGGTCGGTGCCGCGGCTACCGGCGTCGGAAGCGCAGTGGCGGCCGGGGCACGCATGGCACCCGCCGCCGCCCGCTCGATGGCATCGACCGCCAGCAGCGCCAAGTCGGCGTACCAGGCGGGCTCCACTTCGGCCGGTGGCGGCCTGAAGGGTGCCGCCGCCGGCGTGGGCAATGTTGCCAAGACCGGCGCGCAGGCGGCCGGGCAGAAAGTCGCCGATGGGGCGCGGTCGATGAAGGAGCGCATGGCGGCGGCCTTTCGGCCCGATGACGCCGGATCGGCGTCGGGGGGCGGCGCCGCACAGGCCGCAAGCGAGGCTCCCGCCACAGCCCCATCCACCGAGCAACCCGCCTGGGCCAAGCGCCTGCACCGCAGGCAGCAACTCACCCATGCCGCGACGACCGCCGCCCACACGCTGCGCGGCGGCGACGGCGGCAGCTCCAGCCAGGGGCCAAGCCTGCGTGATTCCGATTCCTGATCTTGAAGGAGAACTTCCATGCGATTCAAAAGACCGCAGGTGCGCTATGCCAACACACCGCAGCCTGCTACCCCGTACCAATCCGCTGCCCAGGCCTGGGACGAGCGCATCGGCTCGGCCCGCGCACAGGCGAAGAACTGGCGGCTCATGGCCTTCGGCTGCCTCACTTTGGCCGTACTGATGGCCGGTGGCCTGGTCTGGCGTTCCGCGCAGTCCATCGTCACCCCCTACGTCATCGAGGTGGACAACTCGGGTCAGGTGCGCGCTGTCGGCGAAGCGGCCACGCCGTACCGGCCCAGCGATGCGCAGATTGCTTACCACCTCGGCCGCTTCATCGGTCTGGTGCGCTCGCTGTCCATCGACCCCATCGTGGTGCGGCAGAACTGGCTCGATGCCTATGACTACACGACCGACAAGGGCGCCGTGGTGCTCAACGAGTACGCCCGCGTGAACGATCCGTTCGCGCGCATTGGCAAGGAGTCGGTGACGGTGCAGGTCAGCAGCGTGACTCGCGCGAGCGATACGTCGTTCAACGTGCGCTGGACGGAGACCCGTTTCGTCAACGGTGCGCTGGACCGCACCGAACGCTGGAACGCTGTCGTGTCCATCGTGCAGCAGACGCCGCGCACCGAGCAGCGTGTGCGCAAGAACCCCCTGGGCATCTACGTCAACGGGCTGTCGTGGAGCCGCGAACTGGAAGCTAACGAAGGAGCAAAACCATGAATGATCTTTTCCGTAAATCCGTCTTGCCGATCATGCTGCTTGCCCTCGCGGGCTGCGCCACGCAGGGCAAGCCGCCGCCGTCCATTTCGCTCGACGAGCCGGTACAGGCGCAGCCGCTACCGGAGCCGCCTGCGCCGGTGGAGGTGGTGGCCATGCCGCAAGTGCTGCCGATGCCGGCTCAGATGAAGCCTGTGCCGGATGCCAAGCCCGCAGCAGAACCTGCCGATGAAACCGTGCGTGTGTCCCGCGCCAACGCCGAGGCGCGTATCGCGCCCACGCGCGAGGGGTACGTCAACGCGATTCAGGTGTGGCCTTTCACCGATGGCGCGCTGTATCAGGTCTATGCGGCCGTGGGTCGCGTGACGGTGATCGCGCTCCAGCCCGGTGAGGAACTGGTAACGGTGGCCGCCGGCGATACCGTGCGCTGGATCGTGGGCGATACATCGAGCGGCAGCGGCGATGCGCTGCGCGTCAATGTGATGGTCAAGCCGATCCGCTCGGGCCTCAAGACCAATCTGGTCATCACGACCAGCCGGCGCACGTACCTGATTGAACTGACTTCGACTGAGAAGACGTGGATGGCGTCGGTGTCCTGGGAGTATCCGAAGGACAAGATGCTGGCCTTGCAGCGCCAGGCGCAGGCGGCCAGCGCCGCCGCGCCGGTCGATGCTGGCCTGTCGCTGGAGAAGATCCGCTTTCGCTATGCGGTCAGTGGCAGCAATCCGCCGTGGAAGCCGCTGCGCGCTTTCGACGATGGCGAGAAGGTCTACATCCAGTTCCCGCCGGGCATCGCGCAGGGCGAGCTGCCGCCGCTGTTCGTGATCGGCGCGCAGGGCGATGGGCAACTGGTGAACTACCGATTCCGTGCGCCGTACTACATCGTGGATCGCCTGTTCGGTGCGGCCGAACTGCGCCTGGGCGGAGACAAGGGCGATGTGGTGCGGATCGAGCGCACCGATGGCGTTTCCGGTGGCACGCGGAGGAACTGACCATGAGCCAGGACGACACTCGCGATCTTGGCACGCCACAGGCGGGCAAGGTCGCGCCCGAGGCGGTGGCGCTGCGCGCCCAGCCGCGCCCGGTCACACGTCTGAATCGGCGCACCTTGGCCATGCTCACGGGCGGCCTGTCGGTCGCCGTGCTAGGGGCCACGATCTGGTCATTGCAGCCACATCGGCGCGGCGCAGGCGAGCAGACCGAGCTTTACAACGTGGATCGAGTCTCGAAGTCCGAGGGGCTGGATGGCCTGCCTTCGGATTACTCCAAGCTGCCGAAGGTGCCGGAGCTGGGGCCGCCGCTGCCGGGCGATCTCGGCCCTGCCATCGTGAAGGCGCAGCAGCCGGTGACACCCACGTATGCGCCACCGGGCCACGACCCGGAGGACGCTCGGCGCAAGGAAGCCGAAGCGGCAGCGGCTTCCTCGGTGTTCTTCCGTTCTGGTACGCCCGGCAAGACCGCAGCGCCAGCGAATGCGCAAGCGGCTGGCCCGGCATCGACCTTGGCGGGCTTCGACCCGCTGGCCGCTGGGCCGGCCTCGACGGCTGCCCTGCCTGCCGACCCGACCGCCGTGCAGAACCGGCAAGACCAGAAAGAGGCTTTCCTGAAAGGCGGTTCTACGGAAACCCGCAATTCCGGCAATCTGCAAATGCCGACCTCGCCGTACCAGGTGATGGCCGGGACGGTGATCGCCGGGGCGCTGGTGACAGGCATCAAGTCTGACCTGCCGGGCGACGTGATTGGCACGGTGACGGAGTCGGTCTACGACTCGGCCACCGGCAAGTTTCTGTTGATCCCTCAGGGCTCGCGCCTCATGGGCAAGTACAACAGCCAGGTGAGCTATGGGCAGAGCCGCGTGCAGTTGGTGTGGAACCGCATCATCTTGCCGGACACGTCTTCGCTGAAGCTCGACAACCTCGCGGGCACCGACCCGGCCGGCTACTCCGGCCTGGAGGATGGCGTCGATTGGCACTGGGATCGCGTCTTTGCCGGTGCGGCGCTGACGACACTGCTGGGCGTGGGCGCGGAGCTGGCCGCGCCGGAGAACCGGCAGAACGGCAACCGCATCGTGATTGCCGGGCGCGACAGCGCGCAGGACAGCATCAATCAGGTCGGCCAGGAGATGACCCGGCGCAACATGAACATTCAGCCGACCTTGACGGGGCGGCCGGGCCTGCCGGTGCGGATCATCGTCAACCGTGACCTGATGCTGCGACCGTACCAGCCGCTTTTCGTCCAGAGAGGAGCGGCGAAATGAACACCTCCAAGAAATTGCGGCTTGGGCCGCTACCCAAGACCGAGAGCACGAAGCTCACGTTTTTGTGCCCGGTCAGCCTAAAAGCTGATCTCGACCGCTATGCCGTGGCGCACTCGCAGGCGTATGGCGAGGCAGTCGATGCCACTACGTTGATTCCTCTTATGCTGGAGGCGTTCATGGCCGGCGACCGGGGATTCAGGAAGGGTGGCGGGAGCAAGGCCATACCCTGAAGTAGGGTTGACGATGTGGACGCATCCGCTACCCCTTCACGATGAAAGCGCAGTCCACTGACTGCGCTTTCGCTTTTGACGGGGCTTGCGGCAGGGCGAGACTATGATGGTGCGATCTTGCCCGCCGCGGCGCCCCCACGCTTACCGCCGCGAAGCGCCTATGCAGCACCTAGCTCGAAAAGCAGCAAGAGCACTCAGCGGCTGAAATCTAGCCTAACCTATTGCCCTGTAAGAGCTTTTTCCCCACTGCATGTCTGAATGAAGGACTTGACAGCGGACATTTTTCATGGCGGCGCCCTAATTTGACCCGGGTGTTATTGACGGGGATATTTTACCCGGGTATATTTGCGGCGAATCTGAAAGCAGTCGCCACATGAACCCTTCCCCACTTTGGATCGCCTTCGCCGGCCCATCGCAAATCGCCCTCGGCGACCCCAAGGCCGTCGCAGCCCGCGTCAAGCAGCAGGCCGATCACCATCCCGAGAACACCCTCGCCGTCTTTGACGCCATCACCAGCTGGCCCGTCGAGATCGACTTGCGCGGATCGATCGACGACGTATTGGCGCGCCTGCCAACCACGTCGCCCGACAGCTCGCCAGCTGCAGCCCCAGCGCAGGAGGCCCCTCGCGGCCCCGGCCGGCCGCGGCTCGGTGTGGTGGCGCGCGAGGTGACCTTGCTGCCGCGCCACTGGGATTGGCTGGCCTTGCAATCCGGCGGGGCATCGGTGGCATTGCGCAAGCTGGTCGAGGCGGCGCAGCGCGCGAGCGCCGCGTCCGACCGGCGGCGCGTGGCCACCGAATCGGCCTACCGCTTCATGCATGCCATGGCTGGCAACGAAGCGGGTTTTGAGGACGCATCGCGGGCCCTGTTCGCGGGCGACCTAGTGCGGTTGCGGCGGGAGGTGGCGGCCTGGCCGCCCGATGTGCGGCGGCATCTGCTGGCATTGGCCGCCGGCGCCGGCGCCGACGACAACGAAGGCAACGAAGGCAACCAGACCCAGGGCCAGCGGCCATGAACACGCTTTCACGCCTCGTGCGCACCCAACGGGCCGCGCGCGCACCGGCCATGGTGTTCATCTTGCTCACCGTCCTCATCGACATGATGGCCATCGGCCTGATCGTGCCGGTGATGCCCTTGCTGGTGGGTACCTTCACCGCATCGCCGACCGAGCAGACGCTCTGGTTCGGCGCCGTGGCCCTGACCTTCGGCCTTGCCAACTTCATTGCCTCGCCGCTGCTGGGCGCGCTGTCCGACGCCTACGGCCGCCGGCCGGTGCTGCTGCTGGGTTTCTCCGGCCTGGCCTTGAGCTTTATCGTCACGGGCCTTGCCACGGCGCTGTGGATGCTGATCGTGGTGCGCCTGTTCAGCGGGGCCATGCAGGCCAACGCGGCGGTGGCCAATGCCTATGTGGCCGACATCAGCGCACCGCAAGAGCGGGCCCGCCGCTTCGGGCTGGTGGGTGCGATGTTCGGCTTAGGCTTCACGCTCGGCCCGGCCTTGGGCGGCTATCTCGGCAGCATCGACCTGCACCTGCCCTTCTTCGTGGCCGGCGGCATGGCGGTGCTGAACTGGATCTACGGGTACTTCGTGCTGCCAGAGTCTTTGCCGCCTAGCCGGCGCAAACCTTTTGAATGGCGCCACGCGCATCCGCTCGCCGCGCTGGCGGGCCTGGCGCGTTTGCGCGGGGTCGGCCCATTGGTCGCCGTGATCGGGCTGGCGGGGCTGGCGCAGTTCACGCTGCACAACAGCTTTGTCCTGTACACCACCTTCAAGTTCGGCTGGGGTCCGAAGGCCAATGGCCTGGCGCTGTTCACCGTCGGACTGATGTCGGTGCTGGTGCAGGGATTTTTGCTCAAGCACCTGCTGCGCCACGTTTCGCACCGCATGTTGGCGGTGGGCGGGTTGATGGCGTCGTGCCTGACCTACTTCGCGTTCGGGGCGATCACCGAGGGCTGGATGATGTTCGTGGTGATCGTCGCGGGCAACCTGCTCGGTGGCGGCGCGGCAGCGGTGATCCAGAGCCAGGTGTCCAACTCGGCCGACGCGAGCAGCCAGGGCCAGACCATGGGTGCGGTGGCAACGCTCAACAGCCTCACGGCGGTGGTGGCGCCGTTGGTCAGTGCCGGTCTGCTGGGCAGTGTGTCGCATCTGCCGCCGGGCGATTGGCGCATCGGCCTGCCGTTCTACTTTTGCGCCGTGCTGCAGCTTGTGGGCACGGTGATCGCGGCCCGCCACTTTCGCACGCTTCAGCGCGAATCGGCGGTGCTGGCCACGGCGTGAGTGCCTTGGGCGCGGGCACCGCCTTCGCGCAGCACCCGCTGCGCCACACTCAAAGCCGACCCGATCACCTGGTGCATGTCGTAGTAGCGGTACTGCGCCAGCCTCCCACCGAACACATGCCGGGGCAGGGCGGCGGCGCGGGCGAGGTAGCGTTCATGCCGCGCAAGGTTGGCGGCGTCGCCCACCGGGTAGAAAGGGATCTTGCCGCGCGCCCAGCGGTCGGGGATCTCGCGGGTGACGCAGGTCACCGGCACGCTGGGGTCGTTGTCGAAATGGCGGTGCTCGATGCTGCGCGTCCAGGGTACCTCGGGGTCGCTGTAGTTGACGACCGCATTGCCTTGCCAGTTGCTGCAGGGGTGGATGTCGCTCTCGAAGCGCAGGGTGCGGTATTGGAGCTCACCGTCCGCGTAGTCGAAGAACTCGTCGATGCAGCCGGTGTAGACGGTGGTGGTGGCCAGCGCGTCCAGCGCGTCGCGCTCGGCCAGGTAGTCGACGCCGGTGCGCACCTCGATGCCACCGAGCATGCGCTCGACCATGCGCGTGTACCCGCCGATCGGAATGCCCTGGAAGCGGTCGTCAAAATAGCTGTTGTCCCAGGTCAGGCGAAACGGCAGGCGCTTGAGGATGGCCGCCGGCAGCTCGCGCGGCTCGCGCATCCACTGCTTGGCGGTGTAGTGCCGCACCAGGGTCTCGTACACGTCGCGGCCCACCAGGGCCAGGGCATGCTCCTCCAGGTTGGCCGGCTCGCGCCCCTGAAGGTCCAGCCGTTGTGCGGCGATGCGTTGCAGGGCCTCGGCCGGCGTGGTCACGCCCCACAGCTGGTGGAAGGTGTACATGCTGAAAGGCAGGCTGTACGCCTTGCCGCGCGCGATCGCAATCGGCGCGTTGCGAAAGCCATTGAAGCGGGCGAAGCGGTTGACGAAGGCCCAGATGCGTTCGTCGTTGCAATGGAAGATATGCGGCCCGTAGGCATGCACGTGGATGCCCTCCACGACGCGCGTGTGACAGTTGCCGCCGATGTGCGCGCGCTTGTCGATCACCAGGCAGCGCTTGCCGGCGTCCGCCATGCGGCGCGCGAAGGTGGCGCCGAACAGGCCCGCGCCGACGATCAGATAGTCGTGTGGGGCCGGCATCAAGGGCTTCCCCGGCCTTGACGCTGCGCGCGCCGCGCGGCAACCTCGGCCACCGCCCGGGCAGGACATGCGGACATTGGAGGGTTATGGATTCGGTTCATGTGATCAGCCTGGCGCGCTCGCAGGCGCGGCGCGCGGCCTTCGCGCTGGCCAACGCGCACCTGCGTTATGAGTTCGTCGATGCGGTCGACGGCACCGCGCTGACGCCCGAGCAGGTGGCGGCCAGCGGGCATTTCGCGCCAGGCCTGCCCTACATCCCCGGCGCCATCGGCTGCGCGCTGTCGCACCTGGGCGCTTGGGAGCGTGCCATCGCCCTGGGCCGTCCGATCACGGTGGCCGAGGACGACGCCGTGTTCCGCCACGACTTCCACGAGAAGCAGTGGCGCCTGCTCTCCGAGCTGCCCCCCCACTGGGATATCGTGATGTGGGGCTGGAACTTCGACTGCGTGCTGTCGCTGAACCTCATGCCCGGCGTGACGCCGTCGGTGCTGGCGTGCGACCAGACCCAGCTGCGGCGCTCGCTGGCCGGTTTCCAACAGGGGCATCTGATGCCGGCGCTGCTGCCGCTGAACTCGTGCTTTGGCACGCCGGCCTACACCATCAGCGCCTCGGGGGCCCGGCGGTTTCGGGCGATGTGCTTTCCGCTGCGGCCGATGGAAGTCGCCGTGGCCGTGGCTGGCCAGCCGGTCCCGAACGTGGGCATCGACGTTGCGATGAACCGTGCCTACCCGCTCACCGGCTCGTATGCCTGCGTGCCCCCCTTGGCGGCCACACCCAATGACCATGGCGCGTCGACGGTGCGGCATATCAGCCCGCTTGCAGACCCACCACCTGGCTGATCACCGCATCGGCGATCTGCTGGGCGCTCATCTGCCCCAGCTTGCCCGCCAGGTCCTTGCCCACCGCCTGGGCCAGCCGCAGCCCGTCGCGGCCCGGGGGCAGGACTTCGCCCGTGCGCAATTGGCCACCCAGGGTGACACCGACCGGCTCGGGCAGTCCCAGCCGCGCCAGGAAGGCGCTCAGTTCGGCCTTCGCGTCGTGCGCGGGATCGCCGGTGCCGTTGCCCAGGGCGCCCACGGGCCGGGTATGGGTCAGCGTCACGGCATCGACCACCACGGGCATGCCCCAGCCCTGCGTTCGCAGCATGTCGGCCCAGTGCACGTCCAGGCCCCAGCCAGCGCGGGTCTGCGCAAACCACGGCAGCGCCCGCTCGAGCAGGCGCGGCGACAGGCAGGGGCACATGCACTCGACCAGGTTGGTCATGCGCCAGAGGAAGCTTTCGTGCGCCAGTGTCACCGCCCAGGAGAAATGGCTGCGCGCATCCAGCGCCGGCTGGGCCAGGTCCGCCCGCAACTCGGCACAGATGCCGAAGAATCGATTCAGGGCTGCGGCGTCGATCAGCAGGTCGTCGTCGGGCAGCAGGATGCGCTCGTAGGCCTTCCAGCGGTCGGTGCGGGTGAGGTACTGGTGCAGGCCCTGCCACTTCGGGCCGGCAATGGCGTGAATCTCGTAGCCGGCGTCCCGCCAGGCGGGCGGCACCGTCTGGCCGTAGAACGTGACGACCAGGTCGAAGTCGGGCTCGGCGCCTTCGAGCCAGTGCGGGTGCAGCGATTGCTCGCCGCAGCGCGCGACGATGAGGTTGCGTTTCATGCTGATCGGTCAGGACGACTCTGCGTCAGTGACCGTTCAGGCGGGGCGGTTCCCGCCGGTCCCCCACGGGCCGGGTTCAGGCGGGGGCGGCCGCCAGGTACTGGTGCGTGAAGGCAATCGCCATGCTGCCCTCACCCACGGCGGCCGCGACCCGCTTGACCGGGCTCAAGCGCACGTCACCGCAGGCGAACACCCCCGGCACGCTGGTCTCCAGCAGGAAGGGGTCGCGCCGCTCCTGCCATCGGCCAGCATTGACCACGTCGGCGCCGGTCAGCACATAGCCGCGTGCATCGCGTGCGACTTCTGGCGGGAGCCAGGCGGTCTCGGCATCGGCGCCGATGAAAATGAACAGGCCGCCGCTGTCGCGCCGCGTCACCGCCTGGGTTCGCCGGTCGAGCAGGTCGATGGCGGTGAGGTGGTCGCTGCCGTGCGCGGCCACCACTTCACTGTGCAGCGCCACGTGCACATTGGCCTTGCGCCGCAGCTGCTCGACCAGATAGTGCGACATGCTTTTTTCAAGCGCGTCGCCACGCACCACGAGGGTCACGCTGTTGGCATGGTTGGCAAAGAACAGCGCCGCCTGGCCGGCTGAATTGCCGGCGCCGATCAGGTGGATGTCCAGGCCTTGCGTGGTGGCGGCCTCACTGCGCGCGGCGCCGTAGTACAGGCCCTTGCCGATCAGCCGGTCGAACCCTTCGACCTCGAGCCGGCGCCAGCTCACGCCGGTGGCCAGGATCAGCGTGCGCGCCCGCAGCGTCTGGCCGCCATCGAGCTGAACGCAGCGATTGACCGGATCGATGCCGTCGATCGAGCGGGTGACCAAAATCTCGGCCCCCAGGCGGCGCGCCTGCTGCAGGGCGCGGCTGGACAGCTCGTCGCCCGAAACGCCGTTGGGAAAGCCCAGATAGTTCTCGATGCGCGATGACGTCCCCGCCTGCCCACCCGGCGCCTCGCGCTCGACCACCAGCGTGGCCAGGCCCTCGGAGGCGCCATACACCGCCGCCGCCAGGCCGGCCGGGCCGGCGCCGATGATCACGGTGTCGTACTCGGTGCGGGATGGCTCGGTTTGAAGGTCCAGCCGGTGGGCCAGCTCACGCTGGCTGGGCCGAACCCACACCGTGCCGTCGGCCAGGCGCACGGCGGGCAGGGTGCTGAAGTCGGGCGCGGGGCCTTGCCAGCGGCTGGCAAAGTCGGGCTGCTCGGGCTCGACCGCGTCGAAGGGCACCTGATTGCGCGCGAGAAAACGCCGCAATTCATGGCAGGCGGTGTCCCAGCGATGACCGCACAGGGTGACCTTGGCCTGGGGCGCCTGCGCGGCCATGCCTTGCAGGCCGCCGATGCGCTCACGGGCCAGCTTGGCCACATGGTCCATCACCGCCGGACAGGCGGCCACCAGGCCGTGGTACTGGCGCGCATCGAGCCGGATCACCCGCGAGGGCTCGGCGGCGCGGGCGCCACCCAGGAAGGGCGTCCCCAGCGTGATCGGGACTTCGCCATGGACCTGCCCGGGCCCGCGCCGGCCGATCACCTTGGGCACGCCGTCGACCTGGCGCACGATCTCCAGCGCGCCCTCCAGCACGATCAGCAGGGCGCGGTCTTCGCCCTCGTGGACCGCGTATTCGCCCGGTGCAAGCCGGATGTCCGGCACGCTGCGGGCGAGGCGGTCGAGCTCTTCGGGCGGCGCGCTGGCCAGGAATGGCACTTGGGCGAGGATATCGGCGTTGAGCATGCGGCCTCCGGCGGCACGGGCCGCGCCGAGCCACTCTAATGCACCGGCATCAACTCGCCAAGGCTGGCGTGGCGGCGCGGATCACGCCGCCGCCGAGGCAGACCTCGCCGTCGTACACCACGGCCGACTGGCCGGGCGTCACCGCCCATTGCGGTTCGGCGAACACCAGCGAAAACTCGCCCGCCTCCCCATTGGCGAGAGTGGCATGCGCGTCCTGCTGGCGGTAGCGCGCCTTGGCGGCGCAGGCGCCCGGCGCGGGCGGCGTACCCGCCACCCAGCTGGCGTCGGCGGCTTCCAGCGCCCGCGACAGCAGCCAGGGGTGGTCATGCCCCTGCACCACCCACAGCGTGTTCTTCTCGATGTCCTTGCGCGCGACAAACCAGGGCGCGTGCTCGCCGCCACCCTTTTGCGCGCCCTTGGCCTTGATGCCGCCAATGCCCAGCCCCTGGCGCTGGCCCAGGGTGTAGAAGCTCAGACCCTGGTGCTGGCCCAGCGTGCGGCCGCGCTCGTCCTTGATTGGCCCGGGCTCCTTGCTCAGGTAACGCTCCAGGAACTCGCGGAAGGGCCGCTCGCCGATAAAGCAGATGCCGGTCGAATCCTTCTTCTTGGCGTTGGGCAGGCCGATCTCCTGCGCGATGCGGCGCACCTCGGTCTTGTGCAGCTCGCCCACGGGGAACAGCGTCCTGGACAGCTGGGCCTGGTTCAGGCGATGCAGAAAATAGCTCTGGTCCTTCGACGGGTCCAGGCCCTTGAGCAGCTGGAAGGCGCCACCGCGCTCGCGCACCCTGGCGTAATGCCCGGTGGCGATCTTCTCGGCGCCCAGGCGCATCGCGTGGTCCAGGAAGGCCTTGAACTTGATCTCGGCGTTGCACAACACGTCGGGGTTGGGCGTGCGGCCGGCCTGGTACTCGCGCAGGAACTCGGCAAAGACGCGGTCCTTGTAGTCGGCGGCGAAATTGACGTGCTCGATCTCGATGCCCAGTACGTCGGCCACGCTGGCGGCGTCGATGAAATCGATGTTGGACGAGCAGTATTCGCTGTCGTCGTCGTCTTCCCAGTTCTTCATGAAGATGCCGACCACCTCATGGCCCTGCTTCTTCAAAAGGTAGGCCGTCACCGCGGAATCGACACCGCCGCTCAGGCCCACCACCACGCGCTGCTTCGCTTGCATGGCGGTCAACCCGGCCGGGCCACGCTCGCGTCGGTGTAGACCAGATCCAGCGGATGGCTCTGGCCGCGCAGATGGTCTTCCATGCAGCGCAGCACCAGCGGGCTGCGGTGCCGCGCGGCGCTGTCGCGCACCTCCTGCGGCGTGAGCCAGACGGTGCGTACGATGCCATCGTCCAGCGGGCGCTGGGCATCGTGCGCCAGCAGCGCGCCGCGAAAGGCAAAGCGCAGGTAGGTGATGTCCTCGCCTGTCGATGCACGCTGAAAGCGGGAGAGGTAGATGCCCACCAGCGCCGTGGGGCGGAACTGCCAGCCGGTTTCCTCGAGTGCCTCGCGGGCGCAGCCGTCGACCGGCGATTCGCCGGGATCGAGGTGGCCGGCCGGGTTGTTCAGGCGCAGCCCCTCGGGCGTGTGTTCTTCCACCAGCAGGAAGCGGCCGCCGCGCTCGATGATGGCGGCGACGGTGACACTGGGTTTCCAACGATCGCTCATCCGGCGATTATCGGCGGGCCCCTTCAGGCCGCGTATTCAGGCGCTCCCTGCACCCACATGAAGGATTGCACGTCGATCATGTCGCGCGGGCGCAGCCCCGGCCGGCGTTCCAGGTCGCGCCGCACGATGGCCGCGAAGGTCAACAGCCGCTCGTACCCGCGCCAGTCGGGCCGCGGCAGGTAGGCCAGGTCGAACCCATAGGCTTGCGCCGCCTTGCGGGTGACACGGGGCTTGAGAAGCAGGTGCCGGTCCGGACGCGCGAGAAAGCCGAAGGCGGTGGCAACCGGCCAGGTGAGCACCCGCCCGCGGGTGCGCGGCAGCTCCGACAAGGCTTGCACCCAGTCGCCAAAGCGCCGCTCGCGCCCGCCGCGGCCGTAAAGAAAGGCCTGCAGCTCGTGAGCGAACAGGCGCGCGCCGGCCATTGGCCGCAGCGCGTCGCGCAGCGCCATCTTCTCGAACGAGAACAGCAGGTTGGTTCGCGCCTCGATGTGCAAGGCGGTGTCGGCGATCTGCCGGTACTCGCCGCGGGCCAGCAGCTTGCGCAGGGCGTCGGGCCCGAGCTGGGCGGCCCATTCGAGGTGGGCGCGTTCCTTGTGCGAGCGCTCGGCGATCAGGTAGGCCTCGTCGCGGAAGCCCTCGGGGTAATACAGCTCGAACTTGCGGCGGCAGCGGGCCGCGCCCAGGTAGTTGATGTTGTTGGCGCCTGCGCCGCCGACGGATTGCGAGAGGTGTGCGGTTCGTGCCATGCCAGCAGTTTTTGGCCTGGCCCTGGCTCAGCCACGTCAGACACGGCCTCGGCTGCTTGTAGGCGGACGCCAGGGTGCCGGGCGTGGGCCCGGTGACGAGTTCCGCTTGGGCTTCCTGTAAGCTTCGGTTAAGTTAGTTGTTTTGGCTAAATTGATTCCACCTTCCTGAGGAGGCAGCTCATGCTCATTGGCGTTCCCGCCGAAACCACGGCGGGCGAGACCCGTGTAGCCGTCACACCCGAGACGGCCAAGAAACTCAAGGCGCAGGGCCACACCGTTCGGGTGGCTTCTGGCGCCGGCCTGGCCGCCAGCGTGACCGATGCGGCCTATGAAGCGGCAGGCTGCGAGATCACCGACCAGCCGGGCGCGCTCGGCTGCGAGCTGGTGCTCAAGGTACGCCCGCCGCAAGAGGCTGAGCTGGCCGGCTTTCGCCCTGGCGCTGCCGTGGTGGGCATGCTCAACCCTTTTGATGCCGCCGGGCTGCAGCGCCTGGCCACGGCCGGCCTGACCGCCTTTGCGCTCGAAGCGGCACCGCGCACCACGCGCGCCCAGAGCATGGACGTGTTGAGCTCGCAGGCCAACATCGCCGGCTACAAGGCCGTCATGATCGCGGCCAACACGTACCAGCGCTTCTTTCCCATGCTCATGACCGCCGCCGGTACCGTCAAGGCGGCCCGCGTGGTCATCCTGGGCGTGGGCGTGGCCGGCCTGCAGGCCATTGCCACTGCCAAGCGCCTGGGCGCGGTGATCGAGGCCTCTGACGTGCGCCCCAGCGTCAAGGAGCAGGTCGAGTCGCTGGGCGCCAAGTTCATCGACGTGCCCTATGAAACCGCCGAGGAGAAGGAAGCCGCCGAAGGCGTGGGCGGCTATGCCCGGCCCATGCCGCAAAGCTGGCTCGATCGCCAGAAGGCCGAGGTGGCCAAGCGGGTGGCCCAGGCCGATGTGGTGATCACCACCGCGCTGATTCCCGGCCGGGCGGCGCCTGTTCTGGTCACCGAGGACATGGTCAAGGCCATGAAGCCCGGCTCGGTCATCATCGACTTGGCCGCAGCCCAAGGCGGCAACTGCCCGCTGACCGAGGCCGACAAGACGGTGGTCAAGCACGGCGTCACCCTGGTGGGTGAGACCAACCTGCCGGCCCTGGTGGCCGCCGATGCCTCGGCGCTGTATGCGCGCAACGTGCTGGACTTCTTGAAGCTCGTCGTCGACAAGGAGGGCAAGCTGGTGATCAACATGGAAGACGACATCGTCGTGGCCTGCCTGATGGCCCAGGGCGGCGAGGTCAAGCGCAAATGAACGTTCTCTCGTCATCCCCGCGCAGGCGGGGATCCACGCCCGCCGGCAGCACCGCGCTCCTGGGTCCCCGCCTTCGCGGGGACCACGCCTTCAGTTTTCTTCATCGGACCTGAGCCATGGAAGTCTCACACACCGTCACCAACCTGATCATCTTCGTGCTGGCCATCTACGTGGGCTACCACGTGGTGTGGACCGTCACGCCCGCGCTGCACACGCCGCTGATGGCCGTGACCAACGCCATCTCGGCCATCGTGATCGTGGGGGCCATGCTGGCCGCCGCGCAAACTGAAACCCCCTTGGGCCGGACCATGGGCGTGCTGGCCGTGGCGCTGGCCGCCGTGAACATCTTCGGCGGCTTTTTGGTCACCCGGCGCATGCTGGAGATGTTCAGGAAGAAGGATAAGAAGGCGCCGGCGGCAGGCAAGGGAGACGCGGCATGAGCATGAACCTTGTCACGCTGCTGTATTTGGTGGCTTCGGTCTGCTTCATCCAGGCCTTGAAGGGCCTGAGCCACCCCACCACCTCGATCCGCGGCAACCTGTTCGGCATGGTCGGCATGGGCATTGCAGTGCTCACCACCGCCGCGCTGATCGTGGAGCTGGCCGGCTCTGGCCGTGGCCTGGCCTGGGTGCTGCTGGGCCTGGTGGTCGGCGGCGCCTATGGCGCCTGGCGGGCCAAGACGGTCGAGATGACCAAGATGCCCGAGTTGGTGGCGTTCTTCCACAGCATGATCGGCTTGGCGGCCGTGTTCATCGCGGTGGCCGCCGTGCTCGAGCCCTCGGCGCTGCTGCAGGGCCTGACGGCCGGTGCGCCCATTCCCGCCGGCAACCGGCTGGAGCTGTTCCTGGGCGCGGCCATCGGCGCGATCACCTTCTCGGGCTCGGTCATCGCGTTCGGCAAGCTCTCGGGCACCTACAAGTTCCGCCTGTTCAAGGGCGCGCCGGTGCAGTTCGCCGGGCAGCACAAGCTGAACCTGGTGCTGGGGCTGATCACCATCGCCCTGGGGCTGGTGTTCACCTTCACCGGCAACTGGACAGCCTTTTTCGTGATGCTGGCGCTGGCCTTCGTGATGGGCGTGCTGATCATCATCCCCATCGGCGGCGCCGACATGCCGGTGGTGGTGTCCATGCTCAACTCCTACTCGGGCTGGGCGGCGGCGGGCATCGGCTTTTCCCTGAACAACGCCATGCTGATCATCGCCGGCTCGCTGGTGGGTAGCTCGGGCGCGATCCTGAGTTACATCATGTGCAAGGCGATGAACCGCTCGTTCTTCAACGTGATTCTGGGCGGCTTCGGCGGCGACGCCACGACGGCGGCCACCGGCAGCACAGAGCAGCGCCCGGTCAAGAGCGGCAGCGCCGACGACGCGGCGTTTGTGCTGTCCAACGCCGAGACGGTGGTCATTGTTCCCGGCTACGGCCTGGCGGTGGCCCGCGCCCAGCATGCGGTCAAGGAATTGGCCGAAAAGCTCACGCACAAAGGTATCACCGTCAAGTACGCCATCCATCCGGTGGCCGGGCGCATGCCCGGGCACATGAACGTGCTGCTGGCCGAGGCCGAGGTGCCCTACGACCAGGTGTTCGAGATGGAGGACATCAACGGCGAGTTCGGCCAGGCCGATGTGGCCATCATCCTGGGCGCCAACGATGTGGTGAACCCGGCCGCGCTGACCAAGGGCACGGCCATCTACGGCATGCCCATCCTGGAGGCCTACAAGGCCAAGACCATCATCGTGAACAAGCGCAGCATGGCCGCCGGCTATGCAGGGCTGGACAACGAGCTGTTCTACATGGACAAGACCATGATGGTTTTCGGCGACGCCAAGAAGGTGGTCGAGGACATGGTCAAGGCGATCGAGTAGGCGCACGCGCGGGCGATGGCCTCTGTCGGCGTAGGGGAAAACCGGCGGGCCGTCCGCCGCGGTGCAGACTCACAATCTGAGCCATAACCTCAGATGGAGACCCCACGATGACCGACCGCCCCTGGCTGGCCGCCTACCCACCCGGCGTGCCCGCCGACATCGACCCGTCGCAGTACCGCTCGCTGGTCGAATTGATGGAAGCGAGCTTTCGCAAGTGGGGCGAGCGCACGGCCTACTGCTTCATGGGCACGACCCTGAGCTTTGCCCAGACCGACGCGCAGAGCCAGGCGCTGGCCACCTACCTGCAGGGGCTGGGCCTGGCGCAAGGGGACCGGGTGGCCATCATGATGCCCAATGTGCCGCAGTACCCCGTCACGGTGGCGGCGGTGCTTCGCGCGGGCTATGTGGTGGTGAACGTCAATCCGCTGTACACGCCGCGCGAGCTCGAGCACCAGCTCAAGGATTCCGGCGCCAAGGCCATCGTCATCCTCGAGAACTTCGGGGCCACACTGCAGCGCTGCATCGCCAGCACGCAGGTCAAGCACGTGGTGCTGGCGTCGATCGGCGACCGGCTCGGCCCGTTCAAGGGCACGCTGGTGAACTTCGTGCTGCGTCATGTCAAGAAGCTGGTGCCGCCGTTCAAGCTGCCTGGCGTCGTGCGCTTCAACGACGCTCTGGCCAGCGGCCAGAAGGGCAGCTTGCGCAGGCCCACCATCGGCCCGGACGACGTCGCGGTGCTGCAGTACACCGGCGGCACCACCGGCGTGGCCAAGGGCGCAACGCTGCTGCACCGCAACCTGGTGGCCAATGTGCTGCAGTCCGAAGCCTGGAACGCGCCGGCGATGGACCGGGTGCCCCCCGGCGAGCAGTCCACCGGCGTATGTGCCTTGCCGCTTTATCACATCTATGCCTTCACCGTGGGCATGATGCTGTCGATGCGCACCGGCGCCAAGCTGATCCTGATCCCCAACGCGCGCGACTTCGCGGCGGTGCTCAAGGAGCTGTCGCAGCATGTCTTTCACAGCTTCCCGGGCGTCAGCACGCTGTTCAACGGCCTGGCCCACCACCCGGATTTCGACAAGGTCAACTGGTCGCACCTGAAGCTGTCGGTCGGCGGCGGCATGGCCGTGCAAAGCGCCGTCGCCAAGCTGTGGCTGGAGAAGACCGGCTGCCCGATCTGCGAAGGCTACGGCCTGTCCGAGACCTCGCCCTCGGCTTGCTGCAACCCGGCGACCGCCACCGCATTCACCGGCACCATCGGCGTGCCGATCTCGTCCACCCGCATGATTTGCATGGACGACGCCGGCCAGGAAGTGCCGATCGGCCAACCCGGCGAGATCGCGATCAAGGGGCCGCAGGTGATGGCCGGCTACTGGCAGCGCCCCGATGAGACGGCCAAGGTCATGACGGCCGACGGCTGGTTCAAGACCGGCGACATCGGCGTGATGGACGAGCGCGGCTACTTCAAGGTGGTCGACCGCAAGAAGGACATGGTGCTGGTGTCGGGCTTCAACGTCTACCCCAACGAGGTCGAAGACATTGTCGCCACGCTGCCCGGCGTGCTCGAATGCGCGGTGGTGGGTATTCCCGACGAACGCACCGGCGAGGCGGTCAAGCTGGTGGTGGTGCGCAAGGACGCCACGCTCACCGAAGACAAGGTGCGTGAGTTCTGCCGCGCCAACCTTACCGGCTACAAGGTACCCAAGGTCATCGAGTTCCGCAACGACCTGCCCAAGACGCCGGTCGGCAAGGTGCTGCGGCGCGAGTTGCGGGATGAGCGCGTGAAGGCATGAGCGCAGGGGCGGCGCATCCATTGGCCATCGTCTCGGCGATGCGCGAAGAGCTGGAGGCGGTGCTCGAGCTCATGCCCGACGAACAGCGCGTGACCGTCGCCGGCCGCGAGTTCTGGCGCGGGCATCTGCATGGCACCGAAGTGGTGGCCGTGCTCTCGCGCATTGGCAAGGTGGCGGCCGCCACCACCGCCACGGCGCTGATCGAGCGCTTCGGGGTGCGCCAGATCGTCTTCACCGGCGTCGCGGGCGGGCTGGCGCCGGGCGTGAAGGTGGGCGACGTGGTGATCGCCGATCATTTTTTGCAGCACGACCTGGACGCTTCGCCGATCTTTCCGCGTTACGAGGTGCCGCTGTACGGCCAGTCGCGGTTCGCCACCGATGCCCAGCTGACCGACCGGCTCGCCGACGCCGCGCGCCGGGCCCTGCCCGATGCCGGTCTGCACCGGGGGCTGGTGGTCAGCGGCGACCGCTTCGTCTCCACCACGGCCGAGGCCTTGGCCTTGTGCGCGGCCCTGCCCGATGCCCTGGCCGTGGAAATGGAAGGCGCGGCCATCGCCCAGGTCTGCCATGACTACGGCGTGCGCTACGCGGCGGTGCGCACCATCTCCGACCGCGCCGACGACGCGGCGCATGGTGATTTCTTGAGCTTCGTCCAGCAGGTGGCCAGCCGGCATTCGGCGGCGATCGTGAGGGCCTTGCTGGCTTCTACTTGAGCCAGCCGCGCTTGCGGAAATACCACATCGGCACGACCGCGCTGGCCACCATCAGCGCCAGCGCGTACGCATAGCCCAGCTTCCATTGCAGCTCGGGCATGAACTGGAAGTTCATGCCGTAGAGGCTGGCGATCAGGGTGGGCGGCAACAGCGCCACGCTGGCCACCGAGAAGATCTTGATGATCTTGTTCTGGTTGATGTTGATGAAACCGACCGTGGCGTCCATCAGGAAGTTGATCTTGTCGAACAGGAATGCGGTGTGGTTGTCCAGCGATTCGATGTCGCGCATGATCTGGCGCGCCTCTTCGAACTGCTCGGACGAGAGCATGCGGCTGCGCATCATGAAGCTCACCGCGCGGCGGGTGTCCATGACGTTGCGGCGGATGCGGCCGTTCAAGTCTT
>JAZKDA010000276.1:0-3812 GCA_040387815.1 Pseudomonadota bacterium
CTTCCACACCACGTTGAACTGGCCGTCGGCCTTGACTTCACCGATGAACACCGGCTTGTGCAGGTGGTGGTTCTTCTCGTCCATCTTGGCGGTAAAGCCCGAGGGCGCCTTGAAGGTCTGGCCGGCCATGGCGGCAATGACCTTGTCGACGTCGGTGGACTTGGCCTTCTCGACAGCCTGCTTCCACATGTACACCCCAATGTAGGTGGCTTCCATCGGGTCGTTGGTCAGCGGCTTGTCCTTGTGGCCGGCGATGTTCTTGGCCTTGGCGTAGGCGGCCCACTTCTTGGTGAACTCGGTGTTGGTCGGGTTCTTGACCGACATGAAGTAGTTCCAGGCGGCCAGGTGGCCCACCAGCGGCTTGGTGTCGACGCCGCGCAGCTCTTCTTCACCCACGGAGAAGGCGACCACCGGCACGTCCTTGGCCTTCAGGCCGGCGTTGCCCAGCTCCTTGTAGAAGGGCACGTTGGAGTCGCCATTGATGGTGGAGATCACGGCCGTCTTGCCGCCGGCGGCGAATTTCTTGACGTCGGCAACAATGGTCTGGTAGTCGCTGTGGCCGAAGGGGGTGTACTTCTCGTCAATGTCGCTGTCCTTCACGCCCTTGCTCTTGAGGAAGGCGCGCAGGATCTTGTTGGTGGTGCGGGGGTAGACGTAGTCGGTGCCCAGCAGCACGAAGCGCTTGGCGCCGCCGCCTTGCTTGGACATCAGGTACTCCACCGCGGGAATCGCCTGCTGGTTGGGCGCGGCGCCGGTGTAGAACACGTTCTTGGACAGCTCCTCACCCTCGTACTGAACAGGGTAGAACAGCAGGCCGTTGAGTTCTTCCACCACCGGCAGCACCGACTTGCGCGAGACGCTGGTCCAGCAGCCGAACATCACGGCGACCTTGTCCTGCGTGAGCAGCTGGCGGGTCTTCTCGGCGAACAGCGGCCAGTTGGAGGCCGGGTCGACCACCACGGGTTCGAGCTTCTTGCCGAGCACGCCGCCCTTGGCGTTGATCTCCTCGATGGCCATCAGCGCCGTGTCCTTGAGCACGGTCTCGGAGATCGCCATGGTGCCCGACAGGCTGTGCAGGATGCCGACCTTGATGGTGTTGGACTGGGCGTAGGCGCCGCTGACGGAGCCGAGGGCGGCCAGCGCGGTGGCGGCGGTAAGCGCCTTGAGGGTGAAACGACGTTGCATGCGCACTCCAGGTGTTGATGACGGAACAGGAACAGGGGTTCGGATCGCCGCGCGGCGGACACGAGGCCCGCCTTGTGGTGATGAAGTCATCGTAGGGAGCGCGACCGCGGGGGCCAATACGCCGCATGGCGTACGAGCCCGTCACTTTCCTGTCGGCCGTGGCCCATTGGCGGGATCACCCTGTTTCCGCGTTCAAGCGTTACCGATAGCGTTGCGTTCGCGCGGGAACCAGAGCTCCGGGTCAAGGGGCCGCGCCCGCGCGCAACTCAGGGAGTTTCAAAATGACATTCAGGCGTTCCATCGCCGGCGGGAGTGTGGCTGTCTGCCTGCTGCTGGCCGGATGCGGCGGGGGCGGCGGTTCGGACACGATCGCCCCGGCACCCACACCCCCGGTCGCAAACAATCCTGGCGACACGCCCCCGCCACCCGCCGGCGGCACAGACGGCGATGCGGGCGCCTTACCGCAAACACCCGACACCGCCCTCCCCGGCTCGCAAGACCCCCTGTCGCCTGAGGAGACTGGCCCACCGCCGCCGCCGCCACCACCACCACCGCCGCCGCCGCCGCCGCCGCCTCCGCCTCCGCCACCACCACCACCACCACCACCACCGCCACCACCGCCACCTCCACCGCCACCGCCACCTCCGCCGCCGCCACCGCCGCCACCAAGCGGCGACTCAGGCGCCGGGGAAAAGCTGGCCGTGGTGGGCGAATGGGTGGGCAACGTCTGGCCATCCGTCGCGCAGGTGCAGATCGTGGTGCTCGACTCGGGGACCACCTTCGTCGTCCGCAACGATGCCGGCGAGCCCCCAACACGGCTGTACATGGCCGACCTGCCGATGCCGCCGCCAGCAAGCTTTCAGGTCAACGTGACGGCGCTCGACCTGAGCAACGCGACCGTGAGCACGCAAACCTGGTCCATCAGCATTCCCAGCTCGAACGGCTTCCTCGTCGAAACCTCGGCAAACGAGGTGATCGAGTTGACCCGCACGCATTTCGAAGGCGCCGGCCCACTGGCCGATCTGCCGGGCGACTGGGTGCTCGATCTGCGCACCATGGGCGGCGCGCTCGGGCCGTGGCCGGTGACGATCGGCGGCAATGGCCAGTTCCGCTACGACGGGTCCGGCCCTTGCCGGGTCACCGGCCGCTTCAAGGAGGTCGCCAAAAGCCAGGAATGGGTTTCGCTGCACCTCGTGTTCAACCCCGAATGCGCGGCCATCGTTGGCGGCAACAGCTTCACCGGCCTGCTGCGCCGGACACCGGCCGACGCCTTCGGCTTCCCCGGCATGAGCAAGCCCGAAACGCTCGTCGGCGCGGCCGCCACTGGCAACCGGCGCAGCGCGGTCACCGTGCGGGGCTTGCGCCGGCCCGCCCCATGACCCGCCGACACATGGCTCAACCCTCGCCCTGCGGCTGGATCTGCCGCAGGCGCCCCAGGGCCATGGCCGAAGCGGCGGTGCGCGTTTCCACGCCCAGCTTCATGTACACGCGCTCCAGGTGCTTTTTCACCGTGGCCGGGCTGGCGCCCACGATGTCGGCGATGTCGCGGTTGATCTTGCCCTTGCTCACCCAGTACAGCACCTCGGCTTCACGCGCGGTCAGGGTGAAGGCGATGCCGATGGCGGCGATGGCGGCGGCGTCCGATTCCTCGCGCATGACGATCAGCCACTCGCCGCCGCCTTCGTCGGCCTCGCTGTCGCCGGTCTGGCGGTGCAGGCGCACGGTCAGGCGCCGCGGGCCGTCTTCGCGCGACAGGCGCGGCGGCTCGATCTGGCGCACCGCGTCCTGCAGGTGGCGGCGCAGCCAGTCGACGATCTCCTGTGGCGCCTGGCCCGGCAACGCGGCCATCTCGCCCGGAAACCAGGTGTGCAGCAGGCTGCGCGCCAGCGAGGTTTGCCAGGTGATGCGCCCGTCGCCGGCCCGCACCGTGATGCTGGCATAGCCGAAGGCATCGAGCGCATTGCGGGTCTGGCGCGCCAGCCGGGCACTGCGCAGGTGCACGCCCATGCGGGCCAGCACCTCACGGGGCTTGATCGGCTTGGTGACGTAGTCCACGCCGCCGGCGGCGAGCGCGGCCTCCAGGTGCTCGGTCTCGGTCAGGCCGGTCATGAAGATGATGGGAATGTGCGCGGTGGCGCTGTCGGCCTTGAGGCGGCGCGCCACCTCGAAGCCGTCCAGGCCCGGCATCATGGCGTCGAGCAGCACGATGTCGGGCAGGGCCTGGCCGGCGCGTGCGATGGCGGCCTCGCCGCTGGTGGCCACCAGCACGGTGTAGCCCGATTCGTCGAGCGCATCGTGCAGCACGGCGAGGTTGTCGGGGACATCGTCGACGATCAGCACCACGTCCGCGCGGTTACGGTCCAGCGCGTCGTCGAGCACCTTGGCTGCAGTGACTGTCATGCCGCATTCTCCCGCGTGGCGGCGTCCAGGTGCCGCGCCATGGCCTCGAACTGGAAGGCGCGAGCCTGCACCCTCAGGGGCGCGCAAAAGCTCACGCATTCGGGCTGGGCGGCTTCGATCTCGTCGAGGCGGTTGACGATGCCGCGGTAAAAGCCCAGTTGCACCAGGGCACGCAGCCCGGCCAGGGTGGCGGCATCGGGTGTCACCAGGGGCTGCGCCGGCGCGGG
>JAZKDA010000277.1:0-7272 GCA_040387815.1 Pseudomonadota bacterium
CTTGTCGGTGTAGGTGCCCTTGAGCTTGGACAGGCCGCGGTACTCCAGCAGCTTGGCCGGCAGGGGGTAGTCCTCGGCCAGTTTTTCCAGCACCTCCTCGTCGGTGCTGGGCGCGCCCGAGGGCGTTTTCTTGACCACCGGCAGGCCCAGCTTGCCAAAGAAGATCTCGCCGATCTGCTTGGGGCTGCCCAGGTTGAAGGGCTGGCCGGCCAGGGCGTGGGCCTCCTGCTCCAGCTGCACGATGCGCTGGCCCAGCTCGGCGCTCTGGCGCGCCAGCATGGGGCCGTCGATCAGCACGCCATGGCGCTCGATGCGGTACAGCGCCTCACTGCTCCTGATCTCCAGCTCGTACACGAAGCGCAGCTTGTCGTCGCGCTGCAACTGCGGCCACAGCACGCGGTGCACGTCCAGCGTCTGGTCGGAGTCCTCGCAGGAATACTCGGAGGCTTTTTCGATGGTGACCTGCGCGAACGAGATCTGGTGCGCGCCCTTGCCGGTGAGCGATTCGTAGTCGATGCCGCTGCGGCCCAGGTGGCGCTCGGCCAGGCTGGCCAGGCCATGCGGCTTGTGCACCTCCAGCACATAGCTCTGGAGCATGGTGTCGTGGGCGTAGCCCCGCACCTCGATGCCGTGGTTGGCGAACACATGGCGGTCGTACTTGATGTGCTGGCCCAGCTTCTTCCTGTCGGGGTTCTCCAGCCAGGGCGCGAGGCGCGCCAGCACCTCGTCGATCGGCAACTGGGCCGGCGTGTCCGGGTAGCTGTGCGCCAGCGGGATGTAGCAGGCCGCGCCCGGCTCGGTGGAAAAGGACAGGCCGACGATGCGGGCCACCATCTCGTCGAGCGAGGTGGTCTCGGTGTCCAGCGCCACCAGCTCGGCCGCCTCGATGCGCGCCAGCCAGGCGTCAAATTGCTCCCAGGTGAGCACCGTCTCGTAACGCAGGTTGGTCACGCGCACGGCGCCGGCCGGTGCCGGCTCGTCGAACAGCCCGCCCTGGGCGTCGTCGGCGGCCTTGGCCGCGCCCTGACCGGCCGCCTGGGCCGCGTCCTGCGCCAGGGTTTCAGGCGGCGCCTCGTGGGACTCCAGCTGCCGCACCAGGCCCTTGAAGCCGTAGCGGGCGTAGAAGTCCTTGAGCTGGTCGGTGTCCTGGCCGCCGATCGCGATGTCGTCGAGCGCCGGCAGGCCGGGGATGTGCTCGCGCAGGTCGCAGTCGCAGCGCATGCTGACCAGCGCGCGGCCAGTGGGCAGCCAGGGCAACGCCTTGCGCAGGTGCTCGCCCACCGCGCCCTTGATCTGGTCGGCCTGCGCGATCAGGGCATCGAGCGAGCCGTATTCCTTGAGCAGCTTCACCGCCGTCTTGGGGCCGACCTTGTCCACGCCGGGGACGTTGTCGACCGTGTCGCCCACCAGGGTCTGGTAGTCGACCATCAAGCGGGGCGGCACGCCGAACTCGGCCTCGACGCCGGCCGCATCGCGCACCCGGTCGTTCATGGTGTCGATCACCGTGACATGCTCGTTGACCAGCTGGCTCAGGTCCTTGTCGCCCGAGGAGATGATGGTGCGCATGCCGGCCTCGGTGCCCAGGCAGGCCAGGGTGCCGATCACGTCGTCGGCCTCCACCCCGGGCACATGCACCACCTTCCAGCCCAGAAGCCGCACCACTTCGTGGATCGGCGGGATCTGGGCGCGCAGGTCGTCCGGCATGGGCGAGCGGTTGGCCTTGTACTGCGGGTAGATGTCGTCGCGGAAGGTCTTGCCGGGCGCGTCGAACACGCAGGCGGCGTAGTCCGCGCGCACGTCCTTGCGCAGCTTCTGCAGCATGTTGACCATGCCGCGGATGGCCCCGGTGGCCGCGCTGGTGGGGTCACCTGGCACGGCCCGCAGGTCGGGCATTGCGTGGAAGGCGCGATAGAGGTAGCTGGAGCCGTCGACCAGCAGCAGGGTCTTGCGGCCGTCGGGCGATTCGAAGGGCACGGGCATGGGCGCAATTGTGCCTGCCAGTACTTGCCTGCCAGTGCGCGCCGGTCCCCACGTCGCGGCCTCCTACAATCGGCCTCATGCGCTCCCTCCTGCTGATCCCCGCGCTGGCCCTGTGGGCCGGCGCCGCCTGCGCCCAGGCCCCGGCCGCCGCGCCCCGCCCGCCAGCGCTCGAGCGCCAGCCGCTGGAGGGCCGCACCAACCAGAAGATCGAGTACATCCGCCATGAGGACGCGGGCAGCCGCATCGACGAAGTGCGCCATGGCGGCGAGGTCGAACGCGTCACGGTGCAGCCCAAGGCCGGCGTGCCGGCCTACGAGATCCAGACCCATCCCCTGTCCGGCACGCGCCGGGGCGATCCACGCGAAGGACTGAGCGGTGCTGGCGCGCCGCGCGCCTGGAACGTGCTGCGGTTCTGATTCGACCATGGCCGTCTTTACCGAAGTGTCCGCCGACGAGGCGAGCCAGCTGCTGGGTGAGTTGCGCCTGGGCGAGCTGTGCGAGCTGCGCGGCATCCAGGGCGGCATCGAGAACACCAACTACTTCGTCACCACCCTGCAGGACGGCCTGCGCCGCGAATGGGTGCTGACGCTGTTCGAGCGCCTGACCGCCCAGCAGCTGCCCTTCTACCTGTACCTGATGAAGCACCTGGCCCAGCGCGGCATCCCGGTGCCCGACCCGCAGGCCGACCGCGCCGGCGACATCCTGCACACGGTGTGCGGCAAGCCCGCGGCGCTGGTCGACCGGCTGCCCGGGCACAGCGAGCTGGCGCCCGAGGCGGCCCACTGCGCCGCCGTCGGCGACATGCTGGCGCGCATGCACCTGGCCGCCCGCGACTATGCCCGCCACCAGCCCAACCTGCGCGGCCTGGCCTGGTGGAACGAGACCGCGCCGGTGGTGCGGCCCTACCTTGAGGGACCCCAGGCCGCCTTGCTGCAGGCCGAGCTGGCCTACCAGAACCACGTGGCCGCCAGCGCCGCCTACGCCGCGTTGCCCCGGGGCCCGGTGCATGCCGACCTGTTTCGCGACAACGTCATGTTCGAGGCAGGGCCGCAGGGTCCCCGGCTCACCGGTTTTTTCGATTTCTATTTCGCCGGCGTCGACACCTGGCTGTTCGACGTCGCCGTGTGCCTGAACGACTGGTGCATCGACCTGGCCACCGGCACCCACGACGAGCCGCGCGCCCGCGCCCTGCTGCGCGCCTATGCCGCACGGCGGCCGTTCAGCGCGGCCGAGCACGAGTTGCTGCCGGCCATGCTGCGGGCCGGCGCGCTGCGCTTCTGGATCTCCCGGCTGTGGGATTTCCACCTGCCGCGCGAAGCCAGCATGCTCAAGCCGCATGACCCCGGCCATTTCGAGCGCGTGCTGCGCCAGCGCGCCGATGTGTTCATCCGGCCATGAGCCGGGTCAACCCCGGCTCAGGTAAATTCGAACCCAGATGAATCTAAACGTCGTTGCGCCGCGTAAAGGCATTGAATGGGTGCGCCTGGGTGTGCGCACCTTCTTTCGGCAACCCCTTGCATTGGCCGGGCTTTTCTTCATGTACATGGCGGTCGTTCTCGTGGTGTCGCAGGTGCCGGTGATCGGGCTGGTGATCGGCGGCCTGCTGGTGCCGGCCGCCACCCTGGGGCTGATGGCCGCCACGGCCGAGGCGTCGGACGGGCGCTTTCCCATGCCTTCGGTGCTGCTCAGCGCGTTTCGCGCCGGCAAGCAGCGTGCCCGGGCCATGCTGGTGCTGGGGGCCATCTACACGACCGGCTCCATCCTGGCCAGCGGCCTCGCGGTGCTGGTCGCGGGCACGCCGCCCGCGGCGCCCGCCGGCTCGCCCGAACAGCTGGACGTCGGCACGCTGCTGGCGCTGGTGCTGCACCTTCCGCTGTTTGTGATGTTCTGGCACGCGCCCGCACTGGTGCACTGGCACGGCGTCTCCCCTGTCAAGAGCCTGTTTTTCAGCGCCGTGGCCGTGCTGCGCAACTTTGGCGCCCATGCGGTCTATGCCCTGTGCTGGCTGCTGCTCTTTCTGGCGGTCGGCTCGGTGCTGGGCCTGATCGGCGGGCTGATCGGCGGCGCCGGCATGGCCCGGGCCATGATGGTGCCCACCGCGCTGCTGCTGGCGGCGATGTTCTCCAGCTCGATCTATTTCACCTTCCGCGACAGCTTCGCCGCCGATGCGGCCATCACCGAAGAAGGACCCACGCCATGAGCCAGCACGTTCTCCAGGGCCGCAAAGAATCCGAGGTTCTCTGGTTCCAGCGCCGCTCCTTCCTGCAGGCGGCCGCGGCCTGGACCGCACTGGGCGGCTGGTCGGGGGCGCAGGCCCAGCGCCGGGGCAACATCGTCGACCTGTTGGGCGACGCCACCCGCAACGGCGAGCGGATCACGCCCGACTCGCTGGTCCAGACCGGCGACCTGATCGAGACCGGCCCCGGCTCCAGCCTCATTTTCGTGGTGGGCAACAGCAGCTTCCACATGCGCCAGAACTCGCGCATGTCCATCGCGCGGGGCGATCGCCTGAACCTGGTGAGCGTGCTGCGCCTGATCACCGGCGGCGTCGCCAGCGTCTGGGGGCCGGGCAGCCGCCGGCAGATCGTGGCGCCCACGCTCACGGCCGGCATCCGCGGCACGGGCGTCTACACCGAGGTCACACCCGACCAGCGCAGCTATTTTTGCAACTGTTATGGCACGGTCGACCTGGTGGCCGGGCGTGACCGCATCGAGTCCACCTCGCAATACCACCAGGCATTCTGGGGTGAAGCCCAGTCCCGTGACGGCCTGCTTCTGCGGCCCGCGCCAGCGATCAACCACACCGACGAAGAGCTCGAAACCCTGGCCCGGCTGGTGGCGCAGCGCACCGCCTGGCAGATCTCGGGCAAGAAGGGCACCAAGTCGAGCTATTGAGCCGGTGGCCGCGCCGGGCCTTTTCCCGCCGGCCGTGGCGTGGACGCCATAGGCCGGCCAAGGCTTGACGTTGCCGGCGTTGATGTGTCATCGTCGCTTTGCACCGTTTCCTAGACAAACCCATTACTGGCACCCTTTACCGTGCCGGAAAGCCATGAGTCGTCCGCCCAAGACCCCCAACCTGACTGACTTTGCGCTATTTCCCGGCGAGCGGCCCGCCGCCGCGGAAGCCGTCGAGGTGAACTCGGCGACCGCCTGGGCCGAGTTCGAGCAGTTGCAGGCGCTGCAAAACGGTCACGTTCCTTTCCAGGAGCCCACCGTGCCCGCGCCCCTGCCTGAAGGCGCGGCACTGGGCGACGCCGCGGCGCCCGGCAGCCCCGCGCCAGGCAGCGCGCCGGCCATCACGATCGAGCAGGCATTGGTCGAAGTCCGCCGCTTCAACCGCGTCTGCCCGAAGCCCGAACCCTGGCAACGGCTGTATGAGCTGCTGCTGAGCGTGGCCGGCGGCGACGGCACACGCCAGCCGCCGCCCCCGCCCCTGACCGGGCGCGCCTGGGAGGGCACCTCCGCCATGCCCAAGCGCATCTGCCTGCGAGACCAGCTCGAATGGGCGGCGCCCTACGGCGTACTGCCTCAGGTCATGCAATACCTGATGTCACTGCCGGAAACGCAGTGGCACCACATGGGTGATTAGGCCCACCCCCGAAGGGGCTCACTCCGTGTAGCCCCCTGGTGCTCTCCGCCAGAGGCGGCGGCTCTTCGGGCCGTCCTGACCTGCGCAGGCAGGTCATGAGCCGCGGCCCTCAGCCCCTCAAAGGGGCGCCACCAGCGGCCTGGCAAAGCCAGTTCCGCGGTGGCCGCCGAATCAGGCACTGCGCTCATCACTCCCGGGCGAACCCCGACGTGATTGGCACCCAAGCCTCTTCAATCTACTGGGGTGAGTTTGGCCACGTTCAGGGCCAGCCACTTCACGCCGTGGCGCGGAAAGTTCACCTGGGCACGGGCGTCGGGGCCCGAACCTTCGAGCACCTGCACCTTGCCTTCGCCGAACTTGGTGTGGAACACCTTCATCCCGGCCTTGATGCCATGGGCCGGCTCGGCCTTTTGCGGTGGCACCGGCGGACTGGCGAAGGGTGCCGTCGCGCTGTCGCGCGGTTCGTACGAGCGGCCACCGCGTGAGGTGGGGTAGCCACTGCCGTACCCGAAGGCCGACCTGGGCAATCCCTGCTCGCGCGGCGTGAGCCACTTGAGCGCCTCGTCCGGCAGTTCGTCGAAGAAGCGGCTGCGCAGGTTGTAGCGGGTCTGGCCATGCAGCAGGCGGGTCTGCGAATAGCTCAGGTACAAGCGCTTGCGGGCCCGGGTGATGGCCACGTACATCAGGCGGCGCTCCTCCTCGAGCCCGTCGCGGTCGGCCATCGAACGCTCACTGGGAAACAGCCCCTCCTCCAGGCCGCTGACGAACACGCAATCGAACTCCAGCCCCTTGGCCGAATGCACCGTCATCAACTGCACCGCGTCCTGGCCGGCCTGGGCCTGGTTGTCGCCGGCCTCCAGCGAGGCGTGCGTGAGGAACGCCGCCAGGGGCGACAGGGTTTCACCGGTTTCAGCGTCAGGGGGCACGTAGTCGGGCGCGGGCTGGTTCACCATGGGCAGGTTCGGATCCAAGCCCTGGCTGACCGGCGACTGCGACAGCTCATCAATGGGCAGCGCCACCGCGTCGCGCCCGAACCCCTCCTGGGTGACGAAGCTCTCGGCGGCGCTGGCCAACTCCTCCAGGTTCTCGATGCGGTCGGCGCCTTCGCGTTCGCTGCGGTAATGGTCCAGCAGGCCCGAGTGCTTGAGCACCAGTTCGATGATCTCGCGCAGCGACAGGCCCTGGGTCTGCTCACGCAGCACATCGATCTTGGCGACGAAGCCGCCGAGGTTGGCGCCGGCCTTGCCAGTGGTGGCGCTGACCGCGTCATGCAGCGAACAGCCGGCCGCCCGCGCGGCGTCCTGCAACTGCTCGATGCTGCGCGCGCCGATGCCCCGGGGCGGAAAATTGACCACCCGCAGGAAGGAGGTGTCGTCGTTCGGATTTTCCAGCAGGCGCATGTAGGCCAGCGCATGCTTGATCTCGGCGCGCTCGAAAAAGCGCAGGCCGCCGTACACCCGGTAGGGCACGGCGGCATTGAACAGCGCCGTCTCGATCACCCGGCTTTGCGCGTTGCTGCGATAGAGCACCGCGATCTCCTGGCGCTTGTGGCCCTCGGCGGCACCGTCGCCACGCACCAGGTGGCGCATCTCCTCGACCATCCACTGCGCCTCGGCCAGGTCGGTGGGCGCCTCGTACACCCGCACCGGCTCGCCCGGACCCTGGTCGGTGCGCAGGTTCTTGCCCAGGCGCCGGCTGTTGTG